>NZ_CP172844.1:1054710-1406280 GCF_051200915.1 Candidatus Pelagibacter bacterium nBUS_28
TCTAGCAAATAAATTTTTATATTTAGTATCCAGGCTGCTATACATAATGGAAGTGACATGTACCCACCAGTAGAAATAAGAATTTGAATTTTTTCTTTTTTTAATATTATCAAAGATTTTAAAACTAAAAAAAATACTTTTAGAATTGATAATGGAAATAAAATTAAATTATTTAACTTGGGTGTATCAATAACTAGTATCTTATAAAATTTATCATCAAGATATTTAAGACCCCTAACATCACTTGAAATTGATATATCATAATTTTCTTTTAAATGATCATGGATTGTAATTGCAGGAATAACATGGCCACCAGATCCTCCAGTAGAGATTAAAATCTTATCTGTCATTTTAATTTTCTATTTTTCTTTTTGTTAAATTTAAGATTATGCCTGATATTATTGAGATACTTATTATTGAAGAACCTCCATAACTCAAAAATGGTAAGGTCATACCTGTGGTGGGAAACAATCTGATATTAACACCTATATGAATAGTTGCTTGCATTAAAATTAAGCTTACACATCCAATTAAAACAAGTTTAATTTTATCATTTTTTTCAAAGTTTATTTTTTTAAAGACCATATAAATAAAAATTAAAAATAATAATAATATTAATATTATGGCAACAACACCAAACTCTTCAGAAATTACAGAGATTATATAATCAGTGTGTGCTTCTGGAACTCGATTTTTTAAAGTTCCTTCACCAATTCCTTTACCAAAGTAACCACCACTTGTGATGGACTCGATAGCTTTGTCAGATTGAAAATTATGTGTTCCTGTATCTCTATTAAAAAAAGAAAAAATCCTACCTTGGATATAATCAAACTTAGGTACGAACATAATTAAGTAAGCTAATGAAATAATAGCTATGATGGAAAGACCAAAAAGTAAAAAAATATTTACTCCAGATGTAAAAATTAAAACTGCCCAAGAGAAAATAACAAGAAGAGTTTGTCCTATATCTGGCTGCATTATAAGAAATAAAGCAATTATAGATGCTAGGACTATTGATAATAAATATTTTAAATAAATATTTGAAGTTCTGACACTACATAAAATAGTTGAAATCATGATAATGTAAAAGGGTTTTAATAATTCAATTGGTTGAAATCTTGGTAAAAAAAATAAATCTATCCATCTTTTGGATCCCTTAACTTCAACACCAATAATGGGAACTAAAAGTAAAGTAGCCAAAGTGATAAAAAAAAGAAAATATGAGTAATGAAATAATTGATTAGTTTTTAGAGAAGAAAAAATAAAAATTATAAATATTCCAATAAAAATATAGATTAAATGCTTAAAAAAAAAGAAGTAACTATTTGTATCTAACTTATCAGAAGCAATTAATGATGTAGAAACTAACGAGAAAAAAAGTCCAATTATAAATAGCAAGCTAATAAGTAAAAATATTGATTTGTCTATATTCTTCCACCATTGATGATAAAATTTAAATAAAAAAATATTATTTTGCATTAAGAAATTTTTTCATTAATTGATTAAAATATTTTCCCCTATCTTCAAAATTTTTAAAACTATCAAATGATGCCCCTGCTGGACTAAAAAATATGATTTTTTTTTTTAACTTCTTATTTTCTAAATCAGAAAATATTTTTTTTAATATATCTTCTAAATATTTTAAATGATTGATAGGCATTTTATTTCTAATATTTTTTTTAAATTCTTTATAATGGTTACCAAACACAAATGTTTTAAAATTCTTACAGTGCTTTTTTGATAGATTAAATTTATCACCTTTTTTGGGAATGCCACCTAAAATCCAATAAACATTTCTTAAATTTTTTAACAAATTTTCTGATGAAGCAAAACTTGTTGATTTTGAATCATTAATTATTGTTAAATTTTTATTTTCATAGATAATTTGTTGTCGATATTTTAACCCTTTAAATCTATTTAAAGTTTTGATTAATGTTTTACTATTTAAATTTAATGTTTCAGAAATTTTTAAAACAAATGATAAATTTTCTAAGTTTCCTGTTGATAAAAAGTATTTATTTTTAATAAGTTTAATTATTTTATTAGCTTTTTTTAAATCAACTCTAATAATTTTTGGATTATATTTTTTACCTTTTAATTTTTTATTTATTAGTAAATCATTTTCTTTTATAAATGCTATGGACTCCCTAGACTGAGAATTTAATAGCTTAAATTTGGCATTAATATAATTTTTTAAATTTCTATGCCTCTCTATGTGATCAGGACTTATATTAAGTATTACTGAGTATTTTGAGGTAAATAATCTACTATAATCTAATTGATAAGATGAAGCCTCAATCACAAAAACAGTATTTTTAGTAATTTTTTTTTCAGATAATGCTGGATTCCCAATATTTCCAACCAATCTACAGTCATAGTTTTGATCCAATAAAACTTCATGCAATATTTTAGCTGTAGTTGATTTTCCATTAGTTCCCGTAATAGTTATGCTTTTATTTTTGTAAAATGAGTAGAATACGTCCAAATCTGTATAGATTTTAGATATATTTTTTTTAAGAAATTTAGACAATTTACAATTTAAAATATCAATTCCAGGACTGATAATAATACTATCAAACTTAATTTTAGATATTGCCTGAATACTCTTTGGCCTTTGATATGATAGATTCTCAAACTTTTTTGTTAAATCATCGTCAAATAAATATATTTTAGATTTATTTTTTAAAAATTTATATGAAGCAATTCCACTTTTTCCCAAACCATAAATTAATATTTTTTTTTCTAAAAAAATATTTTTATTTTCAATCATTATCTTAATTTTAAAGTGGCCAAACCTATCATTGCTAAAATGATTGAAATGATCCAAAATCTAATTACCACAGTTGACTCTGCCCATCCTTTTTTTTCAAAATGATGATGTATTGGTGCCATTCTAAAAATTCTTTTTCCAGTTAATTTAAAAGAAATTACTTGTACCATTACCGAAACAGCCTCTAGAACAAACAGCCCACCTATAATTGCTAATACTATTTCATGTTTTGTAATTATTCCAACAGCACCTAAAGTGCCTCCTAGTGCTAAAGAGCCTGTGTCGCCCATAAAAATTTTAGCAGGTGGAGCATTAAACCATAAAAATCCTAAACATGATCCTATTATTGCACCACAAAAAATTGAAACTTCGCCAGTGCCTTCAATATATGGGATTTGTAAATAATCAGAAAAAACAATATTTCCAGTTACATAACTTATAAAAGCAAAACAACCTGCAACTAAAATCACAGGAACTGTAGCTAATCCATCAAGTCCATCAGTTAAATTTACTGCATTTGATGAACCTACAATTACAAATACAGAAAAAGGAATAAAAAACCACCCAAGATTAATTATTAAATTTTTAAAAAAGGGAAAGTATAAATTTGTAATTTCTTGATAATCAACAAAATAAAGAAATAAACTAATTCCTAATATGGCTATTATAACTTGTGATAATATTTTAAATTTAGATGAAATTCCTGATGAGTTATTTTGTTTTATTTTTTTATAATCATCCAAAGCTCCAAGTAAGCCAAATGAAATAGCAATATAAATACAAAATAAAACACTTAAGTTTGATAAATCTCCCCAACATAAAACAGAAAATAGTAATCCAAATAAAATAATTACTCCTCCCATTGTTGGGGTGCCAATTTTTTTTATAATATGATCTTGCGGACCATCATCACGTATAGGATTAACAATTTTTCTACTTGAAAAAAAATTTATAAAAGGTCCTCCAATTAACAAAACTACAGTTAATGAGGTAAATAAGGATAATCCTGTTCTAAAGGTGATGTATTTAAAAACGTTTAAAAACCCAAAGGTATCAACGAAATTAAGTAAAAATTGATAAAGCATTTTATTTTTATCCTTTGATTTCGCTTATTATTTTATTGAATCCTGTCGCATTTGAGGCCTTAACCATGAGATAATCATTATTATCTAAATCATTTTTAATCAAATCAATTATTTGTGAATTATTATTCAACACCCTACCCTTTTTTTTTTTTGAAATACAATTATATGCAAATAAAATTTTATTCCCTCTAACAAAGACTTTGTCTATTTTTGTGTTATTGATTATTTTTCCTATAGATAAATGAAGTTTTTTTGAGTGTTTTCCTAGTTCTAACATATCACCCAATAATAAATATTTTTTTCCTTTGTTAATCTTAATTTTATCAAAATTTAAAATTGCAGATTTAAGAGACAGCGGGTTTGAATTATAACTTTCATCTATCAAGTTTAATTTTTTGTTACCAACCTTAATTTTAGCAATATCTCCTCTACCTTGTGGTGTTTTAAAACCTATAAAAATATTTTTTTTTAATTTAGATATATCTATAAAAATACTCATTACAGATATGGTGGCTAAAATATTTAAGATATTGTTTTGAAAATTATTAGAAATAAAAAAATAAGTTTTTAAATTATTTACTCTAAATGTTGCTTTAAACTTATTGGAAAATTTTTTAATACTTACCAGTTTTATATTTGCATTTTGATTATTAATACCAAATGATAAAATTTTAAGTTTTCTTTTATTGGCTATTTTTTTATGCAAATTATAAAAATTATCATCTGCGTTTAGAACAATAAAACCATTAATTTTTGTATTATTAATTATTTCTGATTTTGCTAAAGCAATTTGTTTTATATTCTTAAAATTCTTAGCATGTGCATAATTAATGTTAGTAATCAAACTAACATCTGGTTTAACAATTTTAGAGAGATAATCAATTTCACCCTTTTTATCCATCCCAATTTCTAAAACTCCATAATTATTTTTTTGATCTAAATTAAAAAGACTTAACGGAACTCCATACTTATTGTTATAAGATTTAGGTGAAATACCAACTGTGGATATCTGTTTGAGTGAATTAGCCAACAACTCCTTTAATGAAGTTTTTCCACAGCTACCCGTTATAGCAATAATTTTTGTTTTTATATTTTCTCTATATAGCTCAGAACTTTTTGTTAAAAATTTTAGAGAGTCTTTGCTTTTAATTTGATGAGAAATATTTATTTTTTTTTCAATTTTATTAACTACTGCAATTGATGCTTTTTTTTTGAAAACTTCACTTATAAATTTGTTACCATCATTTTTTTTTCCCTTAATTGCAAAAAAAATATCATTTTTTTTTATTTCTTTTGAATTAATTCTAGCTTTCTCCAAAGAGATTTTGTTAGAGATTTTTTCTTCTTCACTAAGCTCATTAAGTATATTAACCTTTAAATCATTTGATAAATTTAAATTTTTAATCTTTATTGCATCAAGAATAGTTTTTTTATCTGAAAAAAAAATTTTTTTTACTCCAATTTCCTGAATTTTTTCATGACCTTTTCCAGCTACAAGTAAAATCTCACCTGTATTTAAATGTTTTATTGCCTCTGCAATTGCTTTAGCTCTATTAGAAAATTCTAATACTTTTTGTTTTTTTACCCCTTTCTTAATATCTTTTCTAATTTTACTAGGTTTTTCTAGTCTTGGATTATCATCTGTAAGATAAATTTTGTCTGAAAAAATATCAGCGATTTTACCCATTTTGGCTCTTTTATTTTGATCTCTATTTCCTCCACAACCAAACACTAAAGTTATTTTTTTATCTGGAAATTGTTCTTTTATATTTCTAAGACAAGTTTTTAAAGCATCAGGTGTATGTGCGTAGTCTAAAATTACTTTTGAGTTGTTTTTTATTCTGCCAACTCTTTCAAATCTTCCCTCTACAGACTTAATTTTTGGTATTATATTAATTATGTCTTTAATATTGATGCTACTTTTGATCGAGGCAATGACTGCCATTAATACATTTTTAAATTGAATTTTTCCTATCAAATTAAGCCTAATTTTATGAATTGAATTTTTATATTTTATCTCCAACAATTGAGACTCGGCCTCATATTGATGAGACAAGAATTGAAAATTATTTTTTTTATCTAATAATGAAAAAAGATTTAATTTTTTATTGGTTGCTATATTTTTTATTTTTTTGAATTCTGGTATTTTTTCATCAGTTATTATATTGCCTCTTTCTTTTATCAATTTTTCAAATAAATATAGTTTTGCTTTAAAATAATTTTTTGTATTTTTATGATAATCCAAATGATCTTGTGATAAATTTGTAAATATTCCTGTATTAAACAATAAGCCATCCAGCCTGTTTTGACTTAGACCATGACTAGAAGCCTCCATAATGACATTGTTAATATTTTGTTTTTTTAATTTATTTAAAATCTTACTTAATTGAATTGGGTCTATTGTAGTATTAGATAAATCTTTTTTATATTTTTTTGATTTAACCCCTAATGTTCCAATTGATGCAACTTTTTTATTATTCAAATCTAATATTTGATAATAAAAATCAGAAATAGAGGATTTTCCATTTGTACCAGTAACTGCAATAATATTATTTGGAATTTTGTTATTAATTTTAAATGATATTTCAGCTAATAACTTTCTAATATTGTTTGAGTGAATAAATAAAATACCATTTTTAAGTCCATTAATTTTTTTTTCAGTTACTATTATTTTTGCGCCGTTAGAGATTGCAGATGACACAAAGTAATTACCATCTATTTTATTTCCTTTAATTGCAAAAAAAATATTATTTCTTTTTATTTGAGTGCTATCAAAAGAAATTCCTGAAAAAAAAATTTTTTTATAAGTAGATTGAATATTTTGAAAATAATCTCCTAAAAACATAATTAATTAATTTCTAGATATTTTGTGGCTAAAATAGGCCCAATTTTATCCATTATTTTTCCAGCCACCTCTACTGAAGTCCAACCTGCTGTATTATACAAGGTTCCCTTCCAGCCACCTTTTTGATGCCTATATTTATAATAATAATCTTTTGCTTTTTGGGGTGTGTCCAACATAACAATAAATACATATTGTGGATTTGATGTTGGAAATATTGAAGCAAAAGTATTTATCTTTGCTTCAGAATAAGATCCTTCTTCTGGTTGATCAGCAGTTCCTGTTTTGCCACCAATCTCATAATTTGGTACGTCAGCAAATTTTGCAGTACCTTCTTCTGTATTTACAATTTTTCTTAAAGTCATAACAACTTGGTAAGAAACTCCTTTATTAATTAATCTATTTTTTTTTTCTTCTGTTTCAGTGGTTTTTTTAATCAAACTCGGTTTAATATCATAACCTCCATTAGATATTACCGCATAACCTTTTGCTAGCTGAAGAATTGTAGTTGCAACACCATGGCCAAATGAAGCTGTAGCTAATCTACATTTGCCAAAATTATAATCTTTTTGGGGAGCTATTTCATCTATATCAAAATCAATTGAATTTAGTACACCAACCTTTTTTAAAAAGGATTTATGTTTTTCTGGTCCTACTAACTGGGCAATTCTAACAGAGCCAATATTACCTGATCTAATCAAAATTTGTTCTGCTGTGAGATCTGAAGGAATTTTATTATCATATTCACCAATCCTATGTTTGTCACAACGAATAGATTTTGGTAAATCTAAAAACTTAGTTTCTGGTTTTATTAAATCTTCGTTTAAAGCACTTGCAAATGTAAATGGTTTGAAAACTGAGCCAAGCTCATAAGTTCCTTTAGTTACTCTATTAATAAAATTAACATCAGTTATATTTTGTCTTTCATTAGGATTAAAATCAGGTAATGAAATAAGAGAAAGTATATTTCCATTATTCACATTCATTAGTATTGCTGCACTACCTTTGCTTTTAAAAATTTCTTGATATTTGATTAGTTCTTTTCGTATTAAAAACTGCACATCCTTATCGACTGTAAGTTTTATTGGTTTTTTTGAATTTCTGAGAATCTCATCAAATGATTTTTCTAAACCTGAAATTCCATTATTATCATCATCTATCTGACCAATGATATGACTAAAAAGATTTTTTTGAGGATAGATCCTTAAAACCTTCTCCTCAGGTTTTATAGAATTATCTCCAAGTTTCATTAATTTTTCATAGTTTTCCTCTGAGACTTTTTTTTCTAACCAAAAAAACTTTTTTGTATTAAGTTGCTTTTTAATTTTATTAAAATCTTTATTTGGAAAAATGATATTTAAGCTTAATAAAAGTTTTTTCTTATCTATTACATCTGATGTCTTTATACCTATATCAATAGATTTTATTGTTTTAGCTAAATAATTGTCATTTATATCAACAATATCAGCTCTATATAGTTTGTTGGTAAACATTGGCAGATCATTATTTAATTCTATCTTAGATTTTCGTGATCCAAGATGAATTAAATGAATTGTATAGATTAAATAAATAATAAAAAAGAAAAAAAATACAAATGCCACTCTATTAAATTCAATATTTAAACTTGTATTATTTTTTTTAAAATCAAAATTATTTTTATAATCTTCAATAATAATTTTTGATCTTAATTTTTCCACTAGTCTCTAATTATTTTTAAATTTTTAATCTCTTTATCTTTATTTGTAATTTTAAAGACTTTTATATTTTCAATTTTTTTTTGTATTAAATCATTTTCAAAATAGAGTGATTGAAACTCTAATAATTTGTCAGAAGAACTTAGGAAATCAAATTCCAACTTAATCTTCTCAAGTTCTGAATTTAAAATTCTAATATTTTCTTTTACTGTGAAAAGTTTATCCTCATTTTTTTTGGCAGAATTTTTAATAATTGCTGTAAATAAAATTAATGAAAAAATAACTAATACTAGGACAATTTTTTTCATAACTTATTACCAAAATTTTCTATCTCAATTAAGCTACTAAATTGTTCTAAAACATCAGTTTTAAAATCGTAAAAGTCATTTTTTTTAATCGCATATCTAAGTTTTGCTGATCTTGATGGTAAGTTTTCACTAATCTCTTCATCAGAAGGTGTAATTGCTTTTTTTTCATTTAATTTAAGTAATGTTTCTGGTTGGTCTGTAATAGGAGCGTATCTTGATATACTTTTTTTTTCAGAAAGACTTTTGAAAAAATATTTTACAATTTTATCTTCTAATGAATGGAATGTAACTACAGCTAATACACCATCTTTCTTTAAAACTTTGGTTGCATTAATTAGTCCAAAAATTAATTCACTTATTTCTCTATTAACTAAAATTCGTAAAGCTTGAAAAATTTTTGTAGCACTATGAACCTTAAAGTTTTTTTTTCTTTTTGTTTTATCTATGATCTCAACAAGTGTTTGGGTGTCTATTTTTTTCTTAGATCTTTCCTTAATAATATTTCTAGCTATGAATTTACTTTCTTTTTCATCTCCAAAAAATTTGAATATTTTATCTAACTCTTTTTCATCAAGTTTATTAATTACATCCTCAGCAGAATAATTATTTAAACCCATTTGCATATTTAAGTTACCTTTAGAGTCAAATGACAATCCCTTTTTAGGATCTTTGATTTGAACATAAGAATAGCCAAGATCAAATATTATTCCTTTAACATTTTCGTTTTTAAGTTTTAGATTATTTAATTGACTAAACTTAATATTTTTAAATAAAAATCGATCTTCAAATTTATCTTTTAATTGATTGGCTTTTACTTCACTTTCGATATCCCGATCTAACGCTATTACTTTGGTGTCTTCAAACTCTAATATTTTTTTAGAATAACCACCTTGTCCAAAAGTACAGTCAATAAATGTGCCACCATATTGAGGGGAAATAATGCTAATAATTTCTTTTAGCATTACCGGATAATGCTTTTTTACTACCGGTACTATGGTGGCGTCCATTTATTTCTTTGAAGACCATTAATTTTTTTGTCTTCTTAAGAATGCTGGTATTTCAAGATCATCATCTTCTTCTCCATCACTTGAAGATAGCAAATCATCTGAACTTGAATTTTCAGTTTCTGAGCTAAATAAATCTGGTGCATCTGAGTCAACACCAAATTCTTTTAGATCATTCGAAACATCCTCTTGAATACTCTCTTCAACTGTTTGTTCTTGAGTTGATTCCATTGCTTCTTGAGTAAAAGATTTTTCAATCTCGTTTACAGAACTATCTTCAACAACGTTTTCCGTTTCAATACTGTTACTATGAACTATCTCTTCATTTGTAACATTTGAATTAATCTGTTCTTGAGTGTGCTCCTGAACAATTTCATTTTCAACTTTTAGTGCATTTGCACCATGTGAAACAGGAGTAGAAATCGAATTTGAAAAATTAAAGGATGCAGATGATCCAATGTTAGAAAAATCTGAATATCCTGGATTTCTATTTTGGATACGATGAACCATGTTTATCACAGATTTAGTCTCTGGTTGTTGACCATCTAGCGACGTTGCAACAATTGATACTCTCATTTTTCCATCTAATTCAGCATCAGTAATTGCGCCAATTATTAATTCTGCTTCTGGATCAACTTCAGCTCTTACTTTGTTAACTGCTTCATCAACTTCAAAAAGTTTAAGATCTTTGCCACCAGTAATATTAACTAGCAATCCTTTTGCACCTTTAAGAGTATAATCATCAATCAATGGATTGCTTACTGCCATCTCTGCTGCCTTAAGTGCTCGACCCTCTCCTTCTGCTTCACCAGTTCCCATCATTGCTTTACCCATTGAAGCCATAACAGTTTCTACATCAGCAAAATCAAGATTGATTAAACCTGGTCTGACCATTAAATCAGTTATACTTTGAACACCATGCATTAGAACGTTATTTGAAAGATTAAATGAATCTTCAAATGTTGTTTGTTCATTAGCAATTTTAAATAAGTTTTGATTTGGAATTACTATAATTGTATCAACATGTTTTCTTAATTCTTCCAAACCTTGTTGTGCTCGTCTCATTCTAGAGGGGCCTTCGTATAAAAATGGAAGAGTAACAACACCTACAGTTAAAATATTTAATTCTTTGGCAGCTCTAGCGATTACATGAGCAGCACCAGTGCCCGTTCCACCACCCATACCAGCTGCAATAAAAACCATATTTGAACCTTGCAAAGTATTTACTATTTCATTTAAAGATTCATCTGCAGCTGCTTGACCGATATCTAGTTTTGCACCAGCACCTAAACCTTTGGTTAAATTTAAACCAATTTGAATTCTTGTTTTGCATTTACTTAACTTCAAATCCTGCGCATCTGTATTGACTGCAATAAACTCTACGCCTTGTAGATTATTTTCAATCATTTCATTAATTGCATTTCCACCTGCTCCACCAACTCCCATTACTAAAAGTCTTGGCTGCAGTTCTTTAATTTCTGGTGCTTTAAAGTTAATTGTCATCTGTTATTTCCCCTCGTTATTGTTAAAATGTTTTTCCCATTTAAGGTTTGCACGGTTAAGATTTGCTTTCTTTCTTGCAGTTACCTTAAATTTTTCAAATGCTGTTGGTTCCCAAATTTGAAAGGTTTGACCCTGACCAACAAACAACATGTTATTTTTTATCTTCGCATGTTTTAATAATTTTGATGAAAGTGAAATTCTTCCCTCACTATCAAATTGTAAATTAATACTTTCAGCTAAAATAGATGTTGCAAAAAAATCTCTTTTCTCTTCAAATGGATTTAAAGAGTCAATTGCTGATGAAATTTTTTCAATTCTGTCTTGGGAACATGCTTCAATCGATGAATTGTTAAATGATGGATAACAAATAACACCATTATATCCTAAATTAGATAAATGTGATCTAAAACTAGCAGGCACAGACACTCTTCCTTTTTTGTCTAATCTGTTCTCGCAAGTAGATAAAAACATATATTTTATAATCTTTAAATTCCATATTTGGGAATATATGGGAATATATGGGTAATTTAATTTGGTGTCAAATACTGATTCTTACTAATTTTTGAATGCTATTAGTGAATTTTTTAGTATCAAACTTGTTAATAAGTTCAAATTATTAAATATTTAAAAATACGTCATAAGATTGAAAAAGGGCAATGATGGTTCAGTAGTGAATCTAAACAAGAACATTCATTTATATTCAAAATTAACTTTGAGGAACATTGCCAGATAAATTATAAGCCGGGTTCTGTCATTTAAACCTATCATTTGTCTAGGCTTAAGATCACTCTTAAGCTCAAGCAACTAACCCTGATGACCAGCCAAGGATGGCTTTTAGTTTTATAACAATGTCATCTCTACTTAGTCTTGCTCCCAGTGGGGTTTTCCAGCGTTCATTGTTACCAATAGAACCGGTGTGCTCTTACCACACCTTTTCACCCTTGCCATGTTATGGCGGTTTATTTTCTGTGGCACTATCCCTAGGGTTACCCCCGCCAGGTGTTATCTGGCACTGTATCCTTGTGGAGCCCGGACTTTCCTCTTTAATAAATTAAAGCGATAAATCATTTATCTGGCAATCCCAATGTATTACCAATAAGTAAAAGTTCAAGTAAATTTAATTAAGCTTTTTTGCTAAATTATGACTAATTATAAGACACTCCTTATCAATAATGCCAGTTATTAACTCTTGCCTAAATCTTCTTTGAAAGGCTTTTGTGATTAGATTTAAATTTTTTTCTGAGTAAGGTGCTAATTTTTTAAATTTTTTTATTGGATACCCAATTTTAAATAAATTTTTTATGAATATTTTTTTTTGATTACTATCAATTTTTATTTTCCTTTTTTTTAAAAGTAATTTTTTATTTAAGTTATGCCAAAAACCAATATTTTTTTTTGCTAAATATTCCCAAGGAAATTTTTCTCCTGGATCTTTCTTTCTTTCTGGTGCAATATCAGAATGTCCTAAAATATTTTTTAAATTAATTTTATATTTCTTGATTAAAGATCTGCTCAATTTTATTAAAGATCTTATTTGAGAGTTAGAAAATCTCTCATATCCATGCCTATGCCCGGGATTGGTAATCTCAATACCAATAGAATTTTTGTTTAAAGATTGATATTTTTTCCACAATGATTTGCCTGCATGCCATGAAATATATAAATCTGGGACCATGGTAACAATCTCTCCATTTTTTTTTATTAAATAATTACAGCTAACTTCTGACTTAAAATCAGTGAGTCTTTTGATTGCAGCTTTTTCACTTTTCATTCCTGTATAATGGAAGACAATAAATTTAATTTGGTTTTTTTTTCTTTTTTTAGAATCAAAGCTTGGGGAGTAGTTTAAACTTGTTTTATAAGCCATTATTTAGTCATTTTTTGAGCTTAATCGCGATTTACATTTAATTATTATGTATTATATAATTAAAATTCAAATGAAAAAATTAATAGAGATGTCTTTAATAGTTTTAATGCTTTCTGCATCAGCATTTGCAGCATCAGATGGGGAAAACGAACTTACAAAAAAAAATATTCAAGCTGAAATTAAAGACTGTTTTGAGCCCTTAAATAGAGCAACATTTGCCTTTAACCAAGGTATAGATAAAGTAATTTTCAAACCAGTAGCAAAAGTCTACAGAGTGTTACCTTCACCATTGAGAGCTGGAACGAGTAATGCTCTTGATAATTTATCTACGCTTGCAACAATTCCAAATAATATTCTGCAAGGAGAATTAAAAAAAGCAGGGATTAACACTGGACGTTTTGTAATTAATACAACATTTGGTATTGTTGGAATATTTGATGTAGCAGATATGATGGGATTTCCAGAATATGAAAAAGAAGATTATGGGCAAACACTTGGTACTTTAGGTGTAGGGCCTGGTTGTTACCTAGTGCTACCTGTGATTGGACCATCTACTGTTAGGGACACCATAGGTTCTCTTGCCAATGTTGTGGGTGGAGATCCTTGGTATAATATGACTGTTGGTAATAACACTCAACATTTTTCTGATTTTGATTATTGGAGCACAAGAGCAGCAGCTGGAATAGACTTTAGAGCAAAGAATATTGACTCATTTGAAAATTTAGAAAAAAACTCTATGGACTTTTATGCTTCTGTAAGAAGCTTATATTTACAGGATAGACAAATGAAGATATCAAATTCTAATACAATCATAGAAACGATGGATGATAGTGATTGGGAAGAAATAGAAACTAAATAATTTTATCTTAAATATAAATAAATGAAAAAAACTCTTACTTTTTTTTTATTTTCAATAATTTTTATCTCTAACACTAGCATTTCTCTTTCAATAGAATCTGACGTTTTTATTCAATCAACAGTTAATAGAGCTGCAAGTACACTGAGTGGAAACCTTTCCAAAGAGGAAAGGGTTGAAGAATTAAAAAAAATAGCAATTGATTCAGTAGATATTAATGGAATAGGCCTTTATTCTTTGGGCTCACACAGAAAAAATTTGAATAAAAATCAATTGTCAGATTATAAAACTGTATTTAAAAAATATTTTTTAAAAAGTTTTTCAAGCAGACTTGCTGAATATTCTAATCCAGAAATTGAAGTTATTTCAAAAAATGTAATTAATAAAAACTATACAATAGTACTAAGTAAGCTTATTGGAACAGAAAGTAGACCCGAAGTTAAAATTGAATGGAGAGTTTATACAAAAAATCCTGATAATTTATTGATAAGAGATTTAATTATTGAGGGATTAAGCTTAGCCAGAACCCAAAAAGAAGAGTTTAATTCAATTATCAATTCTAATGATGGAAGTATTGAAGCTCTTTTAAGAAATTTAACTGACTTTTCTTCTAATTAATTTAATTGAATTTGGTGGGCCCGCCAGGACTCGAACCTGGGACCAATACATTATGAGTGTACTGCTCTAACCAACTGAGCTACAGGCCCAAAATCATAGTGTTAATTATATCATTTTTTATAAGTTATCAATTATAGATAATATTTAAATGGTGGGCCGTGTTGGTTACGCTCCAACTACCCCTGCAATGTCAATGCAGTACTCTACTATTGAGCTAACGGCCCGTTAAAAATTAACTTTCTAAGAAACTTTTTAATTGTTTAGACCTGCTAGGATGTTTTAGTTTTCTAAGAGCTTTTGCCTCAATTTGTCTAATTCTTTCTCTTGTTACAGAAAACTGAAGACCAACTTCCTCTAAAGTATGATCCGTATTCATTCCTACACCAAATCTCATTCTTAATACTCTTTCTTCTCTTGGTGTTAAAGTGGATAAAATTTTAGTTGTAGCTTCGCCAAGATTAGATTTAATAGCTTGCTCTAAAGGTGCTAGCGCTTTTGTATCTTCTATGAAATCTCCTAAACTACTATCTTCTTCATCGCCTACAGGCTTTTCTAATGAAACAGGTTCTTTAGAAATTTTTAGAACTTTTCTTACTTTATCCAGTGGCATTCTAAGTTTTTGAGCTAATTCTTCAGGAGTTGCTTCTCTTCCAAACTCACTTAAAATTAATCTTTGAGTTCTTACAATCTTATTAATAGTTTCAATCATATGAACGGGGATTCTTATTGTTCTAGCCTGGTCAGCAATTGATCTAGTAATAGCTTGTCTAATCCACCAAGTAGCATAAGTAGAAAATTTATATCCTCTTCTGTACTCAAATTTATCAACAGCTTTCATCAAACCAATGTTACCTTCTTGAATTAAATCTAAAAACTGAAGACCTCTGTTTGTATATTTTTTAGCAATTGATATTACTAATCTTAAATTGGCTTCAACCATTTCTTTTTTAGCAATTCTAGACTCTTTTTCACCTTTTTGAACTCTACTAACCAATTTTTTAAAGTCTGTTACAGACATTCCTAGCTTATGACTGATCTCAATTAATCTTTCTCTAATATTTTTAAACTCTTCTTTATTTTTTGCAAAAAACTGTTTCCAAATTAAGTTGGTATCTAAAAATTTTTTAAGATTTGGATTAATCTCATTGCCAATATAAAACTTAATAAACTCATTTCTGGGAATGTTGTGATCCATTGCTAGTCTTAAAAGATTTCCCTCTAAAGATATAATTTTTTTATTTTCAACATAGTGTTTTTGAACTAGCTCCTCTAAAACAGAAGGCGATAACTGAAGTGACTTAATGTTTTCTAAAATGTCATCTACAATTTTTTGATATCCTTTTTCTTTAGCAGGAGAAAAATTTTGTGAATTTAAAATACAGTCTAATTTTTCTTTTTGGTATTTTATTAATTTTGTATATTCTTTTGTTAGTATATTTACCGTTTTTAAAACTTTTGGCTTAATTTCAGTTTCCATGGCAGCAAGTGTTGGATTAAAATCATCATCATCACTATCACCAGAATTTTCATCTTTATCGGTCTCACCTGCATTTTTTTGTTTAGCACTAGGACCAGTAGACTCATCTTCCATATAATTTGTGTCAATATCAATAATTTCTCTAACTAAAATTTCATCTTTCTGTAATTGATCATTCCACTCATAAAATTGTTGGGCAGTCATTGGACTTTGCGATAAAGCAATCAACATCACATCTTTTCCAGCTTCAATTCTTTTAGCAATTGCAATCTCGCCTTCTCTTGAAAGCAATTCTACACCGCCCATTTCTCTCAAGTACATTCTTATCGGATCATCACTTTTCTCCATCGTCTTACCTTCTTCTTTAGACGATCCTTCTTTTTTTCTTAAAACTTTAAAATCAGATTTTTTTTCTACTAAGGCTACACCTTCATCTAAGATATGAATGAATGCTTGAGATAAATTTTCATCAGATAGATTTCTTTTTCCAAGAGATTTATTTAACTCTTCATAAGTGATGAACCCTCTGTGAGTTCCTCTACCCATTAATCTAGCAAATGATTTAGTAATTATTCTTTCCACAGCAATATAAGTTTGAAAGACTTATATAATATCAAATTAACAAAAATCCATTGCTAATTTATTGAGATTAGTTGATTTTTCTCTCTTTTTTTAGGTCTTTTAGCTCATTAAATGTTGTTTGGCTCATATCTTTTGAAAACCTCGATTCTAGTTCTTGGATTCTGAACTCAAGATCGTAATTAAACAAATCTTTAGAAATATCATCAAGTAACTCTATTGCTTGATTGTCATTTTCAGATTTATTTTTCAGAATATATTTAATTGGAGCAAATTTATTTATCTTATCTAATAGCTGTTTATCCAATTTTACATCTTCAATACTAATTTGCTCACCAGACTTTAGTCTTTCAATAATGGAATTAAATATTTGTTTATTTATTTCTGTGAATAGCTTTATATTTTCAATTAAATGAATATTTGCTTGAAAAAGAGATAGATTATTTAGAAGTAGATATAGTAAAGAAAATTCTTTTAACTCTACACCAGTTATTGATTGGCTTTCGTTAAAATATTTTTTAGTTGAGTCAAGTGATTTTGTTTTTTTTATATAAAACTTTTTTTTATTTTGATTGGAGTGAGGAGTTAACTCTGCAATTTTTTCCAAAAAATATTCAAGCACATATTTTTTAATAAAATCATCTTTAATCGTATTTGCTATAGATCTAAGTTTTTTTTCAAATATTGCCATTGAAGATGGGTTATTTTCAGTTTGTTTCTTGTAATGACTAAAAATAAATTGATGAATGGATAACTTGCTTTGTTTTGTAAAATCTACAAAGTAGTTTTTTCCATGTTTATTAACATAGCTATCGGGATCTTCTTTATTCGGTAAAAATAAAAAGGATATTTGTTTTTCAGGTCTTAATTCTTTTATAGAATTTTCAGCAGCTCTAAGAGCAGCTTTATATCCACTCTCATCACCGTCAAAACAAATTATAATATCGTCAAAGAACTGATTTAAAGTTAAAATTTGTTTATCAGTTAGTGAAGTTCCAAGGTTAGCAACTACATTTTCAATTCCATTTTTACTCAATCCAACAACATCCATGTATCCTTCAACTAAATAAATGTGATCTAGTTTGTTAGATAATTTTCTAGCTAAATCTAAATTATATAGGTTTGAACCTTTTTTAAAAAAAGTTGTTTCAGGTGAATTAATATATTTTGCTAAGTAGTCTAAATTTTCTATTATTCTTCCACCTAAAGCAATTGGCTGTCCTGAAATATTATTTATTGGAAAAATTAATCTTCCTCTAAATCTTTCAACATATATTTTTTTCTTTTCATCCAGGTAAAACAATCCACTCTCCACTAAAGCTTGTTCACTAAATTCATTTTTTAATTTATCAAAAAAACTGGGATTTTTTTCTATGTAGCCAATTTTGAATTTTTTAACTTCTTCTCTACCTAGTGATCTTTTTTTTAAATAGTCTCTAGCGTTAGAGTATTTTTCATTTTTTAATAGCTCACTGTGATAAAAATCAACATACTGACTATAGATTGATAGATATTCCTTCCATTTTTTTTCTCTTTCTTCATCTTGCTTTGAAAACATATAAGGCTGCATACCAGCTAGCTGAGCAAGGTGTTTAACAGCCTCACCAAATTTAAAATTTTGTGTTTTAATTACAAAATCAAAAATATTTCCATGCTCAGACGTTGCAAAACAATGATAAAATTCCTTTTCATCGTTAACTGTAAATGATGGAGTTTTTTCAGTTTTAAATGGAGACAAACCTACGTATTCTTTGCCTCTTTTCTTTAATGCAACTGACTTTGATACGACTGTTGAAACTTTAAGTCTCGTTTTAATTTCATCCAAGTACTCTTTGGGGTATTTCATTAACTGCCCAATAGTTCCTTAATTAGTGGACCTGCTTTTGCAAAATCAATTTCATCAGCATGTAGTTTTTTTAATTCACCCATTACTTTTCCCATATCTTTAACTGAACTTGCTCCAAGTTTTGATATAACTTCAGCACATATTTTCTTAGTTTCTTCTTCGCCAAGCTGTTTTGGTAAAAACGCTGTTAAAATTTCATATTCATTTTGCTCAATTTCTAAAAGATCTGTTCTGTTGTTTTTTTTATAAATATCTATCGATTCGGCTCTTTGTTTAACCATTTTTTTTAAAAGCTTTTTAATATCTTCGTCATCAGTATCTTTTTTGTTAGGACCAGATCTATTCACAATGTCTAAATCCTTAATAGATGATAATATTAACCTGTAGGTTGATATTTTAGTTTTATCTTTAGCTTTTAGTGCGTTTTTATATTCAGTTTCGATAGTTTCTTTTAATGCCATAATTATTTAATCTACTTCAAAGAAAAAAATCTTCAAAAGAAAAATTGTTTTTTTACAATTTTATATTACATCTCTGTTGCGATAATAATGCAATTATTGTATTAACCTCTAACTCAAGAGTTGTAATTGATCAAAAAAGCAAAAAAATCGAACTCAAAAAATTCACAAATCACCACAGGCGTCTTAGTTCTTGAAAACAAAAAGGTTTTTAAAGGAATAGGGATTGGCTACCAAGGAGAAGCAACAGCGGAAGTTTGTTTTAATACATCATTAACTGGATACCAAGAAATTATATCAGATCCATCTTATGCCGGGCAAATCATAAATTTTACATTCCCTCATATTGGAAATGTTGGCACTAATAAAGAAGACTACGAGTCTGATAAAATATGGACTAAAGGAGTGGTGTTTAATTCAGAAATAACATCGCCATCGAATTACAGATCATTTCTTCATTTAGATGCTTGGCTTAAAAAAAATAAAATAGTTGGAATTACAGGGTTAGATACTAGAAGTTTAACTAATTTCATTAGAGACAAAGGTGCCCCAAAAGGAACCCTTGCATATTCTAAAACTGGCAAATTTAATATTAGTAAATTAACCAACTCAACAATTAAGTGGAGTGGATTAAAAAACCTTGATCTTGCAGAAAAAGTTACAACACCAAAAAACTATATTTGGAAAGGTCTTAAAACTTGGAAAAAAGAAACAGGATACAAAAAAAATACCAAGAATTCTTTTCATGTAGTTGCGATTGATTATGGAATAAAAAAAAATATTTTAAGATATTTTTCTGACTTTAATTGTAAAGTGACAGTTGTCTCTTGTAAAACATCAGCTGAAAAAATTTTAGCTCTTAAACCAAATGGAATATTTTTATCAAATGGTCCAGGAGATCCAGCTGCAACTGGAAAATATGCCATCAATATAATCAAAGATTTAATTAAAAATAATTTACCCATATTTGGGATTTGTTTGGGGCATCAAATACTAGCCCTTACACTTGGTGCTAAAACAAAAAAAATGAAATTAGGTCATAGAGGTGCAAACCATCCAGTTAAAAATTTAATACATGATAATGTAGAAATCACTAGTCAAAACCATGGTTTTGAAATTATTAGAGAAAGTTTGCCAAAAAATATTGAAGTTACTCATAAATCTTTATTTGATAATTGTATTGAAGGTATCAGATTAAAAAATAAACCAATATTTTCAGTTCAATACCACCCTGAGTCAAACCCAGGACCTCAAGACAGTGTTTATTTATTTCAAGAATTTATCAACAACATGAAAACAAATGCCAAAAAGAAAAGATCTTAAAAAAATATTAGTTGTTGGAGCTGGTCCAATTATTATTGGTCAAGCTTGTGAGTTTGATTACTCAGGAACACAAGCATGTAAAGCGTTACGTGACGAAGGTTATAAGGTTGTCTTAATAAACTCAAATCCCGCAACCATTATGACCGATCCTGACGTTGCAGATAAAACTTATATAGAGCCTATTACTCTCGAAGTTTTAGAAAAAATTCTCAAAAAAGAAAAACCAGATGCAATTCTTCCAACTATGGGTGGTCAAACTGCACTTAACCTTGCAATGGAAGCTGAGAAAAAAGGAATATTAAAAAAATATAAAATAGAATTAATCGGTGCAAACTCTAAAGCAATATCTAACGCAGAGGACAGAAAAAAATTTAGAAAAAACATGATTGATATTGGTTTAGATTTACCTAAATCTGAAATCGTCAATAACATCAATCAAGCATCCAAAGTTTTAAAAAAAATTGGCTTACCTGCAATTATAAGACCTGCTTTTACTCTTGGAGGTCTTGGGGGTGGAATTGCTAAAAATGAAAAGGAATATCTAAAAATTATTAAAAGTGGATTACACGAGTCTCCTGTCAGCCAAGTATTAGTTGAGGAGTGCTTAGAAGGCTGGAAAGAGTTTGAGATGGAAGTTGTAAGGGATAAAAAAGACAACTGTATCATTATCTGTTCGATTGAAAATATCGACCCAATGGGAATTCATACTGGGGACTCGGTTACCGTTGCCCCTGCTCTTACTCTAACTGATAAAGAATACCAAGTGATGAGAAATGCATCCATTGCATGTTTAAGAAAAATTGGAGTTGAAACAGGTGGATCAAATGTTCAGTTCGCAATCAATCCAAAAAATGGTCGAATGGTTGTAATTGAAATGAACCCAAGAGTATCTCGTTCATCTGCTCTTGCATCAAAAGCAACTGGTTTTCCAATTGCAAAAGTTGCGGCAAAACTTGCAGTTGGTTACACGTTAGATGAATTAAAAAATGAGATCACAAAAGTAACTCCTGCATCATTTGAACCTAGTATTGATTATGTAGTAACAAAAATTCCAAGATTTACATTTGAAAAGTTTCCAACTTCACCTGCAACCTTAGGCACATCTATGAAATCAGTTGGGGAAGCTATGGCTATTGGTAGAAACTTTAAAGAGTCGCTTCAAAAAGCATTAGTTTCACTTGAAACAGGATTTTCTGGATTAGATAGAATATTTGATCTAAATAAAAAACAAATTGAAAAAAAACTTAAAGAAAGTATTCCAAATAAAATTTTATTAGTTGCTGAGGCGATAAGAAAAAAGATCGATTTAAAGAGAATATTTACTTTATCAAAAATTGACCCTTGGTTCTTAGAACAAATTAAAGAAATTGTAGATAATGAAACTAAGATTAAAAATAAAGGATTACCTAAAGATTTTAATGAGTTTAACCGAATAAAATCTATTGGTTTTTCTGATAAAAAACTATCAGAGTTAACAAAAACATCAGAAGATGCTGTCAGACGTAAAAGAACTGCTCTTAAAATATTACCCGTATTTAAGAAAGTTGATACATGTGCGGCTGAGTTTAAATCGTTTACTCCTTATATGTATTCTACATATCAAAGAAATTTTTCAATTAATTCTGAGTGTGAGGCCGATCCATCAGCTAAGAAAAAAATCATAATACTAGGTGGTGGGCCAAATAGAATAGGACAAGGAATAGAGTTTGATTATTGCTGTTGTCAGGCTAGTTTTGCACTGAAAGATGCTGGTTTTGAAACCATCATGATCAATTGTAATCCTGAAACGGTTTCAACTGATTATGATACTAGTGACCGGTTGTACTTTGAACCTTTAAAAGAAGAGTATGTCTTTAATATAATTAAAAAAGAAAAAGAAAAAGGAAACCTAATTGGGATTATTGCTCAATTTGGTGGCCAAACCCCAATTAAACTTGCTAAATTTTTACATGATAACAAACTGCCAATTTTAGGAACGCAGTACACATCAATTGATTTAGCTGAAGATAGAAATCTATTTAGAAATCTTCTTAATAAATTAAAGTTAAAGCAAGCTGAAAGTGGAATTGCCAAAACATATAAGCAAGCTATCCAAATAGCAGAGAGAATTGGTTTACCCTTAATGGTTAGACCTTCGTATGTATTAGGTGGAAGAGCAATGGAAATTGTTCATGAAAAAAGTCAGCTTAAAAACTTTGTTGAAGAAGCGTTTAAAGCAGCTGAAGAAAATCCAATTCTAATTGATAAGTTTATTGATCATGCAATGGAGGTTGATGTTGATGCAATATCAGATGGTAAACAAGTTCATGTGGCAGGCATTATGCAACACATTGAAGAAGCAGGAATTCATTCTGGAGACTCAGCTTGTAGCCTACCTCCAATATCAATTAAGCCATTCTTGATTAAAGAAATTGAAAATCAAACTAAGAGATTAGCTTTAGCCTTAAAAGTTAAAGGTTTCATGAATATTCAATTTGCAATTAAAAAAGATGAAATTTATGTAATTGAGGTAAATCCTAGAGCTAGTAGAACGGTGCCATTTGTATCTAAAGCAAAAGGTCTTCCTCTTGCTAAAATTGCATCACGGGTGATGGCTGGTGAAAAATTATCAAAGTTTAATTTAAGAGATAAATCTAAAGGAATGTATGCTGTAAAAGAAGCGGTATTTCCTTTCAATAAATTTCCAAACAGTGATTTGCTTTTAGGACCTGAAATGAAGTCAACTGGTGAAGTAATGGGATTTGATAAAAACTTTGGAATGGCTTTTGCTAAAAGTCAAATTGGTGCTGCCAACTCATTACCAAAACAAGGCCTAGCATTTGTATCATTAAAAGACTCTCACAAAGATGAGGGAATAGATCTAGCTAAAGAGTTAATTAAATTAAATTTTACACTTTGTGCTACAAAAGGAACTGCAGAGTATTTTAGAAAACATAAAATTAAATGTAAAATCATCAATAAAGTAAGTAGTGGATCTCCTCATATAGTAGACGTCTTAGACTCTAAAAAAATCGCACTTGTGATTAATACGGGTGGAGGAAATACTGAGCACAGACTAAATGATGCAATAGCACTTAGAAGAGCAACACTAAAGAATAAAGTTCCATATTGTACCAACATGTCTACCGCTCAAGCATGCTTAGAAGCTATAAAATCCCTTAAAACTAGAAAATTAGAAGTAACTTCACTTCAAGATATTTAAAAAAACCTAAAATGGTGAAGTTGAATCTTCAAAAAATTTTTTTTTTTTATAAAAATATAGAAAATTAATTTTTAATAATTATTTATAACAAAACTTAATAAGCAATGTTGCAAGTTTATAATACTAAAATTTTATCATTTCCAAGATCCAGAAAAATTATACAGGACGAAAAATTTAAAGTTAGAAAATACAAAGGGTTTAATTTAATAAATCTAAAACCTGAATTAAAAAAAATATCTCAAAAAATAATTAATAGAAAAAAAATTTCAAATTTAGATTATTATAAAACTTTAGCGAGCCTACATGGTTATGATTTCATTTTGTATAATGAAATTATAAGAAATAAAAAAATATCAAAAGATTTATCAAATTTTAGAAAAAAAAATAAACACATTTCTTACCTTGAAAATAGATGCCACCCTTTTTCAAAGCAAGATGATAAAATTTTAATTTTAGCAACAAATATAGATAGAAAATTAATAGATTTTTTATTGTCTGAATATCAAAAGGATCAAATAAAAATTGTATTAACAACACCTAGGGATCTAAAATTATTTTTTCAAAAAATTTATAAAAGAACGGATACTAAAAATGCATCTGAATTGCTTCATATTAGAGAACCTAAATTATCTGCAAAAAAAGTTTTTTCCCTGAAACTTACAATTTTTTTATTGTCATTAATTGGGACGTTAGTCACCTGTGGCTATAAATATCCAGCTGAAACCTCTTTTTGTTTTGCCGCTTTTTGTACGTGTGTTTTTTTAATTAATTCATCATTTAGGGTTTGGCTTTTTGTAGTGGCTATTTATTTAAAATTTAAAAATAGATATAAAAAAGAAATCCCCATTTTAGGACAAAATAATTTACCAACGTACTCAATATTGATTCCTATATACAAAGAAACTGAAGTTTTAAAAAAACTTATTAAAAATATATCTGCATTAAAATATCCCAAAAAAAAGCTTGATGTAAAATTAATCTTTGAAGAAGACGATTTAGAGACTATTGAATTAGCAAAAAAATTAAATCCACCTCGTTTTTTTGAATTCATTATCGTACCTAAAAGTTATCCACAAACAAAACCTAAGGCATGTAATTATGCTTTAACATTTTGTCGGGGTGAATATGTTTGTATTTATGACGCTGAAGATAAACCTGAGACGGATCAATTATTAAAAGCTGTAGCTAAATTTAGATCTTTGCCCGATGATTATGTCTGTTTGCAAGCATCTCTTAATTATTACAATCAAGGTTATAATTATTTAACTCGTTTATTTTCATTGGAATACGCTCAATGGTTTGATTGGTTTTTACCTGGTTTAAATAAATTTAAATCTCCAATTCCTTTAGGAGGAACATCTAATCATTTTAAAAGAAAAAAATTATACGAACTTTATAATTGGGACTCTTACAATGTGACTGAAGATGCAGATCTAGGTATTCGTATTTATCAAAAAGGATTTAAGACAACAATTTTAAATTCTACTACATGGGAAGAGGCAACCGGTAGCAAAAGAGCTTGGATTAAACAAAGAACAAGATGGGTTAAAGGACACATGATAACTGTCTTAATTCATAATAGAAATCCATTTAAATTCTTATGGAAAACTGGTTTAAGGGGATTTATGGGATTTCACTTATTTTTAACACTGCCATTAATAAATTTCTTAATTAATCCTTTTGCTATTTTACAAGGGTTTTTCTTGCTTACATCCCCTGATTATTCAAGCTGGGTAGGATTTGGAGATGATTTGTTAACATATTTTATTTATGGAATACTTTTATACAATTTATCTAATATTCTTATGTCAATGGTTGCAGGCATTAAAAGGAAATTTAGTAAATTATATATTTTCTTACCGCTAGTTCCTATTTATTGGATGTTGCATAGTGTTGCGGCATTCATCGGAATTTTTGAAGTAATAACCAAGCCACATTATTGGGCCAAAACTACACATGGTAAATATTTAACTTAAATATGATAAAATTATTAATAAATTTAAAAACAACACATAAAGTTTTACTTTTATTTATTTTATTTCTTGTAATATTTTCAGGTTTTTTTTTAATTCATTTATTCTCACCTGATCACAATCATGAGTTTGAAAATTTAAATGATGTTATCATAAATAATTTTATTGTTAGTTTTTATGAAGTTGTATTTATTTTTATAGTATTTTTTTTATTAGTAGTATTTTTATCTTATATTGTAATTAAAACAGATAAATTGGAAAGCATAGTTAATGTTGATGAACTTACAAATGTTCAAACAAGAAGAAGTTTCTTTTTGAATAATGGTGATAATGGTAAAAGAACATTTGATTATTTAATTCTAATTATTGATATTGATTATTTTAAAAGTGTTAATGATAGTTTTGGTCATGATGTTGGTGACAAATATTTAACAAAATTTGGTCAAGAACTAAAAAAAATTGGAGTAGATAGTTTAAATACTGTAAGATTAGGTGGTGAAGAATTTGGCTTAATTTTCAATTTAAAAGATATTGAAAAAAAATATAAAACTACAAAAGGATATAAAGGTTTTAGTCTATCTCAAAAGATAAATAAATTTTCAAAATCTATTCATAAGAAATTGAATAGTATTTTCTTAGATGATAATAAGACAATAATACAAAAAACGTGTTCATTTGGTTCTGCGATACTTCGTGTTGATGATAAAATTTCAGATTCTTTATCATACGCCGACAGAGCTTTGCAAGTTGTTAAAAAAAATGGTCGTAATAATTATAAATTTGCAGATGATAAATTTATTGCTACCTCTATGGAATTAAATGAAATTATTACACTTGATGGATTAAGTGAAGCTCTTAAAAAAAGTCAATTAAGTTTTTATTTTCAACCTATTATTGATATAAAAAATAATTCAATTAAATTTTTTGAATGTTTAATAAGATGGACTAAGCCTAATGGTACTATACTTTTACCAAAAGATTTCTTATCTAAATTTGTTCACTTAAATACAAGATCTATGAAAGAAGGTACTAGAATATGGAGAACGGTTTTTGATAAAAGTTTTAAAAATATTAATATCGATAAAAGGATAAAATTTTCAATTAATTTTCAAATGTCTCACTTTGCAAATATTGGAGCAGGAAAGCTAGTGATGGAAGAAATAGAATATATAAAAACTTTAATTGATAATGAAATAATAGTAGAAATTACAGAAGCGCAAAATACTAGAATTGATGACAAAGCGGCCAATAAGGAAATACAATATGCGAAAAATCAAGGAGTGTCAGTTGCTTTAGATGATTATGGAGTAAAAGGAAGTAATCTTGAACGTTTGATTAATACACCCTGGAATATCATTAAATTAGATAAACAGTTAATTAATAATGTTGTAACTAATAAACGCTCTCGTGTTGCGGTAGAAGGAATTAAAACAATGGCAAATAGATTAGATAATCAAATAATAGCTGAAGGAGTTGAAACTAAAGAGCAGCTAAAATATCTAAAAGAAATTGGTATAAATTTAATACAAGGTTTTTTATTTTCCAAACCAATGCCAGGTAATCAAATTGAAGGATATATAAAACAATTTTCTGCTAAATATCAATAGACTAGTCTCTATCATTTTTTTCTTTTTCTTCTTCAATCAAAATTCTTTCAGAAGCTCCTTCTAGATCTTCGTATTGATTATTTTTTAACGTCCATAAAAATGCTAGTAACCCTATTAAACCAAGAGTAAGTGCAATAGGTATAAGATAGAGCAAAATATTCATGATTAAATTTTTTTCCTTTTTAGATTTAAACGAAAACTATTTCCAATTACAAATAATGAAGAACTTGACATTGCAATAGCTGCAATTAATGGTGTGACCAAACCTATGATCGCCATAGGAATAGCAAAGATATTATAAATAACTGCCATTAAAAAATTTTGTTTAATTAATAAAACAGATTTTTTTGCAACTTTAATACAACTAATAATTGGAAATAGTTTTTCACCTTGAAAAACAATGTCTGCAGTATTTTGGGTAATATCCATTGCAGTCGATGGTGAAATAGATACATCAGCTTCAGCCAGCGATGGGGCATCATTCAAACCATCTCCAACCATCAGAATTTCTTTATTTTGTAATTTTAATTTTCTAATAAATTCACTTTTCATTTCTATTGAAAATTCAGAATAATAATCATTTATACCAAGGTGTTCTGCTATTCTTTTTACTACTTCATTTCGATCACCAGATAAAATTATTGGAGTAATTCCTAATTTTTTAATCTCATCAATTACATCTTTGGTATCTTTTCTTAATTGATCCTCAAAACTAAAACAGATTTTTTTTTCATTTTCTACCGAAAGCCATATCTCTGAAAAAATTTCATTTTCATCTTTTTGTGAAGGACAAGACCAATTTTTTTTTCCTAGTTTTAATAATTTACCTTTAAAATATCCTTCCACTCCACAACCAATTATTTCTTTTACATTATCTAAATTAAGTAATTTGCCATTAAATTGATTACAAATAGATCTTGAAAAAGGATGCTTGCTATAATGTGCTAACGATGCTGCAATTTGTAGATCTTCTTCTGAGTATGATCCTATTAAATTAGGCTTACCCACTGTTAGTGTTCCTGTCTTATCTAAAATTACATACTTCACTTTTGATAATTTTTCCAAAGCATCACCAGATTTTAAATAGATACCTTTTTTCATAAGCGAATTATTTGCTAATACCTGAACGACTGGAACTGCTAAACCTAAAGCACAGGGACATGTAATAATTAATACGGTTACCGCTATTAAAAGTGAGGGTTGCCAAGCTAAATCAGCGAACATCCACCATCCAATAAATGTAAATAAGCCAGCTAAATGTACTATTGGTGTGTATAATTTGGCTGCTTTATCAGCAATTCTGGTGTACTTGGATTTACTTATCTCTGCTTTTTCCATTAGTTTCACAATGTTTGTGAGTAAATTATTTTCTGTAGATTTAGAAACTTCAATTTGAATTGGTGCTGAAATGTTAATTGTACCGGCAAATACATTATCATTTATATTTGCTTTTTTAGGTAATGTTTCACCACTGATAAGACTTAAATCTATTTCTGTAGATCCGTTTAGAATAATTCCATCTGCAGGTATTTTTTCTCCTATAGAAATTGTAATAATATCTCCTGCTCTTATGTCTTTTATCGGAACAATTACTTGTTTTTCATCCTTTATAACTGTTGCAGTTCCACCTAAAGCTGAAAGTAATTCTTTAGCAGATTTTTTTGCCTTACCTTTTGCTAAAACATCTAGATATCTACCAATTAGTAAAAAAAATAATAACATTATCGCAGAGTCGAAATAGATATGCTCACCACTATTAACTGTTTCAAAAAAACTAATTAAACTAGTTAGAATTACTGCCAATGAAATTGGCACATCCATATTTGTATTTTTTTTTAGCAAAACTTTTAATGCTGAATAAAAAAATGGTCTTCCAGAATAGATTATAGCTGGTAGTGCAATTAAACTTGAAATCCATTGAAATAGTTCTCTTGTTGCAAATCCCATTGTCTCAACTGATGATGACCATAAGCCAACTGAAATTAACATTAAATTCGCTGCTGCAAAGCCTGACACTGCAATAGATCTTATTAAGATTTTTTTATTCTCTTCAAAATCATTATCTAAATTATCAACATCATACAAACTTATTGGATATCCCAACTCAGATACAATTTTAGCAAATTTATCTGCTAATTTTTTTTCACCTACCCACTTAATTTCTAATTTTTCAGTAGACATATTCACTCTTACAAAAAAAACATTTTCTAGAGTGTAAAGTGATTTTTCAATAAGATGGATACATGAAGCACAGTGAATATTTTTTACTTTAAAAATAATACTATTATTATTTTTTGGATCAATTTTAACAAAAGGAGAAAATAATTTATTTATCTCTACTTTATTAAAATTCGTTTTATTGTTTGATATTTGTGCTTGTTCCATATTACTAATATCTTTACATCCCACTGTCCTTTTAAAGGAAATTTAATTAATTTTTGGAATTTACCATTTGTTTGTTTTTCTAATTTAATTGAAAAATCATAACCAGTTTGAGTTGGTCTAACTAAAAAAGCTGTAACAGAAGCTCCATCAAAACTATCTTTTTTTTCATTTTCTAAATAAAAATTTAGAAAATCATCTTGATAAATGATTTCACTTTTCCAATTTAAATCATTTTGTTTTTTACTAGCCTCAATTATTTTATTGTAATTTAATCCTTGATTGTAAGCGTTCTCAGTTACTACACCTCTATGAGTTGAGGTTGCTAGATAAACAAATATGCTATCTAAAATTATCAAAATAACGAAGAAAACTATAAAATAGTGAGGAAAATTGTTATTTTTTTGCTTAATCATACTAATATTTCCCACTAATAAATATGTTTTCTACTGTGTCCGATATTTCATCATCTAATTCTTTAATATTGAAAATTACTTTTTTTCGAACCTCTTTATTTTTATCCGCTATAAGAAAAATACGATAATGACCAACACTATTAGCCACAACAGGTAAGTTGTTAGAAGATAAACTTTCTATACCTTGAATTTTAATTTTTGAATTTTTTAGACCTTCAATAGAGAGTGAATATTTCTTAGTTTTAAATGATTTGTTGAGAATTTTAATATCATAACTATTTCTTATTTGACCATTTGAAAGTTTTACAAATAATGGATTTCTATCATGCAAAACATTAAGTTCTAAAATTGATCTATTCAACAGTGTATAAAGAATTGCTGCACTTAAAATAAGAAGGATTAATAAATAACTATATGTGCGTCCCCTTAATAAGCCTTTTTTTTCTTTTTCGTTTCTAAAGCGTCTACCTTTATTTTTTTCTGTATCATATCTAATTAATCCCGCTGGAAGATTAATTTTCTTCATAATCTTATTACATGCATCTATACACAAGCCACAGGCAATACATTCCATTTGCAGACCTTTTCTTATATCAATGCCCATAGGACAAACTTGAATACATTCTGTACAATTAATGCAGTGACCTTTGTTCTCCCAACTATCACCGGCTTTATGTTTGCCTCTTGGCTCTCCCCTAAATTCATCATAACTTATAATTAATGTATCCCTATCAAACATTGCTGACTGAAACCGAGCATAGGGACACATATAAGTACAAACCTGCTCTCTTGCAAAACCAGCCATCAAATAAGTTGAAAAAGTTAAAACTACAATCCAGCTTAAAACAGACCAAGGAACATCAAAATTTATAATTTGTTCTAATAATGTTGGTGCATCATTAAAATAAAAAACCCACGCACCTCCAGTTAATATTGCAATTATGATCCAAGCTATATGAGTTGATAGTTTTCTCCATATTTTGTTAAAACTGATCGGTGCATTACTTAATTTCATTCTAGAGTTACGATCTCCTTGAAAAATTCTTTCCACCCAAACAAATAAATCAGTCCAAACAGTTTGTGGACACGCATAACCACACCAGGCACGCCCTACAAGACTTGTGCTTAAAAATAATGCTACTGCTAAGAATATTAATATTCCAGTTAAGAAATAAATTTCCTGTGGCCATATCTCAATGAAAAAAAAGTATGCTCTTCTATTCGGCATATCAATTAATATTGCTTGATTTGGTATCTGTGGACCTCTATCCCATCTTATCCAAGGAGCAAAATAATAAACAAACAATGTGCCAATCATAATAATCCATTTTATTTTTCTAAATTTTCCCCAAACTCTTTTTGGAAAGATGATTTTTTGCTCAGAAAACAAACGTAGTGGATTTTTTTCCAAACTTTCATGCATAATTAATGTCTTATTGTGACGCTGATAGTGAATGAATATATAAAGCTAGCATTCTTATAGTTGGGTCATCTAAACGATCCTCCCAAGCTGGCATAATTCCATGTTTTGGCTTTTTAATTTGAGAAATAATGCTCGATTTATCGCCACTACTATAAAACCAAATATTATCTCTCAAATTAGGAGCGCCCAAATCTTGAATTCCTTCACCATTGTTTCCATGACAAGCAGCACAATTATCAGCGAATAAGGTATTTTCACTTGATTGGTTGTTATTTTCATTGAGAGATAAGATGTATTCAGCCAACTGATTAATTTGCTCATCATTTAAAACTTCTGCAAACTCTGGCATTTCAGAATATTTACCTTCATCATGACCAGATCGAATACCATATTTTATGGATGAATAAATTTGCTCAACGTTTCCTCCCCACAACCAATCATCATCGTTTAAATTAGGATACCCCTTGGCTCCAGCGGCACCTGATCCATGACATGTTGCACAATTATCTCTAAATGCCGCTTTACCTCCTGCTACTGCATAAGTGTAAGATTTTTTATCTTTAAGTATTTCGTCAAATGAGGTTGCTTTAAAAAACTCTTTATAATTTTCTCTAATATCTAATATTTCTTTTTGATTATCTCTTAATTTTTTATATTGAGTCCAATCTAGTATTCCAACTGTGCCTCCACGATAACCGCTTCCAGTCAAAGTTGGCCAAGAAGGATAAACAATCCAATAACCAACTGACCAAATTACTGTAACTATAAATACCCATATCCACCACCTTGGTGCAGGTGTATTTAATTCTTTTAAACCATCCCACTCATGTCCAGTAGTTTCTTGGCCTGTTATTTTATCAATCTCTTTATTGTTATTTTTTTCGGACATAGATTACTTTTTCATTTTTAATTGGTATAAATTTATGTGACTCAATTTTTTTTTTAAAATTTGGGTTAAATAACCAAATAACAACTACTGAAAAAATAGAGAAAAAAATAATTAGACCTAAAACACCTGCATTGTCAGAAATAAAACTTATCATTTTTTAACCTCTTCAACTATTTGAGGGTCATAATTTTTTAGATCCGCCATACTTCCTAAGACCTGAAGGTAAGAAATCAAAGCATCTAATTCTGTGGGTAAGTTTTCATTACCATCAAAATCTCTGATATTTACTTTTTCACCATATCTATTTCTTAAATTTTCTGCTAAATCTGTTTCTGGTCTTAATTGTGCAAGACCATCCTTTGAAGCATTTTCAATCATCTCCTTTGTGTAAGGAACACCAGTAATTTTTAATGCTCTCAGATGTTTTCCCATGTCATCAAAGCTTAAAACTCGATTACTTAAATGTTTATAGCTAGGCATAATTGACTCTGGAACTACATTTTGAGGTTTGATTAAATGTTCTACATGCCACTCATCCGAATATTTACCTCCTAAACGAGCAAGGTCTGGCCCTGTTCTCTTTGATCCCCATTGAAATGGGTGATCATACATACTTTCTGCTGCTAAAGAATAATGCCCGTAACGTTCAACTTCATCTCGTAATGGTCTGATTTGTTGACTGTGGCACGTATAGCAACCTTCTCTTAAATAAATATTAAATCCTTTAAGTTCTAAGGGTGTATAAGGTCTAACACCTTTGATTGGTTCAATTGTAGTTTCCAATCTAAAAAGTGGAACGATTTCAATTATGCCACCAATTGAAACAGCGATAACCGTAAAAATTAATAATAAAATTGAGTTTTTTTCTAATTTTTTATGTTTTTCCATCATTGGATTTGAGCCTTTTGAGAAATTGTTGATTTATTTGTACTAGGTATCTCTAAAGTTTTGATTAAGTTGTAAATCATGATCAAAACTCCAACAAAAAATAGAACTCCACCAATACCTCTAATTAGATAAAATGGCTTCATCGCCATAACCGTTTCAACAAAAGAATACTCTAAAAAACCCAGATTATCGTAAGCTCTCCACATCAAACCCTGCATAATTCCTGATACCCACATTGAAGATATATAAAAAACAATACCAATAGTGGAAATCCAAAGATGAATATTAACCAATCTTAGTGAGTAAAGATTTTTTTTATTCCATAAAACTGGAAACAAATAATAAATTACACCAAAACTAATAAATGCTACCCAACCTAATGTGCCTGAGTGAACATGGCCAATAGTCCAGTCAGTATAATGACTTAATGCATTAACTTCTTTAATAGACATTAAAGGGCCTTCAAAAGTACTCATCCCATAAAATGCTAGAGAAATTATCATAAATTTTAAAACAGGATCTTCTCGAAGTTTGTACCAAGCTCCAGATAACGTCATCATTCCATTTATCATTCCACCCCAACTAGGCATCCAAAGCATAATTGAAAAAGTCATACCCAATGTTTGAGCCCAATCTGGTAAGGCTGTGTAATGTAAATGATGGGGACCCGCCCAAATATATAAAAAAATTAAAGACCAGAAATGTAAAATAGATAACCTATAAGAGTAAATTGGTCGATTAGCTCTTTTTGGAATAAAATAATAAACCATTCCAAGAAATCCAGCTGTTAAAAAGAATCCTACTGCATTATGTCCATACCACCATTGGATCATTGCACTTTGAACACCTCCCCATAACGGATAACTTTTTGCACCAAACAATGATACTGGAATAGAAACACCGTTAACCAAATGTAGAACCGCAACTGTAACTATGAAAGCAAGAAAAAACCAATTAGCTACATAAATGTGAGGTTCTTTTCTTTTTGTAAGTGTAACTAAATAAATTATCAAATATATTACCCAAACTACTGTTAACCATAAATCAGCATACCATTCTGGTTCAGCATATTCTTTACCTTGGGTAACTCCAAATAAATATCCTAAACCAGCCATTAAAATAAATGCCTGGTATCCCCAAAATGTAAAATTTGCCCATCCATCACCTGATAATCTAGTTTGGCAAGTTCTTTGAACTACAAAATAACTTGTTGCAAACAACACATTGCCACCAAAGGCAAATACTACAGCTGAAGTGTGTAGGGGGCGCAACCTACCAAATGTTAATAATGGTTCAAAATTTAATGATGGGAAAACCATCTGAAAAGCAATTAGTAAACCTGCTGCTAATCCCGCTACAAGCCAAAATATAGATGCAATAGTAAATTTTTTAACTATCTCATCATTATAGTTGATCATTAAAAAGATATATCTTTTTTATTTTTTATTAGATTTGATGCAGATCAATCTTTATTTAAAAAAAAAAGGTTAAAAAATAATATGATTAATGAAATATTATATCTAAATGGTTATGGAATTTATATTTGGTCTGCATATATTTTTACACTTATAAGTTTTTCAATTTTACATTATTCAATTAAACGACAGTTTGAGAAAGAGAGAGAAATCTTTCGTAAAAAATTTGGTTTACTTGATAATGAAAAAAAACAGGCAGCTTATAGACAAGAAACTAATAGAAAATTATTGGCTTAAATCATAGCTTTTTGACAATATTTAGATTTATTAGATAGGAATTGATGAAAACAAGTTACTCAGGTTTTATTTTTTTATTTCTTGGAATTATATTTTTGTGGAAAGATATTAACCAGGGAGCAATGATATCTCATAGCAACACTTTATTTTTTATCAATGAAATGACTTGGATGTGGTTCTCAATGGCGTTGATTCATTTCTTTCTTGTTAAAGAATGTAATTGTAAAAAATAATTTTAATTCATTTTATAAAGTTCACTAGTACTTTTCCAATCACTTGATACATAATTTATAATCAAATTTCTTCTAACTCCAAAAATATATTGTTTAGGCACCCCATGCCAAGTGTCTTCACCTGGAACAAACATAAATCCAGTATTCTGCTTATAGGGTACTTTTGAATTAAATGTTAAATCTTTGTTGTAAATTGTAGTTCCCCAATCTTTTGCATACGAGTTTGTATCACTTGAAAGATAAATTAAGAATGTTAGCATTTTTTCTTTAATATCTAAATGTGGTTCTAACCAAAAATCACCTGTGTCTAATGTATACTCAATACGAAGTTTTCCTTTAGAAAATTCTTGACCACAAATTGAACTTAACGTATTAATTATTCCATCACTATTAAAAATTTCTGCAATCTCTTCCATGCAATCATATTTTTTACAATTTTCATTATTAAAAAATATTCGTGATTTATTGTTGCTTTCTCTTTTACCCGAATAAGAATTTATAACTGGTGGATCAATTGGAAGTTTAAGAAATTTATCTACTAAATCTTTTGGTAGAACTTTATCAAATGCCCAGTGATTGAATGGGTCTTTAATTGATAAAGCATTATTTAAATTCTTCCTAACATCATTATATTCTGAAAAATTTTTACATATTGGTTTGTCTTTTATTTCAGTTTTATTTAACATATTGTTTTCTCACTAATGTTTAGGTTTAAAAAATTCTGTTTCACCAATAACCTTATTTTTTTCAAGTAAATCAAAATAAGGTGATTTTAGATCTTCAAAAGCTTCTTGCCATGTACCTTGAGTTGCAGCTTTTGAATATTCTGTAGATCTACCTTCGAAGAAGTTCATATGCTCAACAGCATTTAATATGGAGTCCAACCAAGTTAATGGATTTTTTTTAATATTATAAATTCTATCAAGTCCTAATTGAACAAGTCTTCTGTCTGCAATCCATCTTATATAATCTTTTACTTCTTGAGCCTTTAGATTTTCAAGAGGCCCCATTTCAAATGAAACATCTATAAAAGCATCTTCCTGTGATACTGCTATTCTACACGCTTCATAAATTTCGTTTTTTAATTTATCTGTCCAAATTTCTTTATTTTCTCTTATGAATTCCTGAAACAATCTTATCATTGAATTACAGTGCAAAGTTTCATCTCTCACTGACCAAGTTATGATTTGTCCCATTCCTTTCATTTTATTATGACGTGGAAAATTTAGTAAAATTGCAAAACTGGCAAATAGTTGAACGCCCTCAGTAAAAGCGCTAAATATTGCCAATGTTTTTGCTATATTATGAAGAGAATTCACATCACATTTTTGAAGGTAATCATACTTGTCCTTCATAGCTTTAATCTTTAAAAATTCAGAATATTCTGTCTCTGGCAAACCTATTGTGTCTAATAAGTGAGAATAAGCAGCAATATGAACTGTTTCCATCGCAGAGAAGACGGATAACATCATTTTCACTTCTGTCGGTTTAAATACATTCATACAGTGACCCATATAATAGTTATTCACCTCAACATCTGCTTGAGTAAAAAATCTAAATATCTGTTTTAATAAATTTTTTTCTGAAGCAGAAATTACTTTTTGCCAATCTCTTACATCGTCTCCTAACGGAACTTCCTCTGGCAACCAATGAATTCTTTGTTGCGTCAACCAAGCATCGTAACACCAAGGATATCTGAATGGTTTATAAATTGGGTCACCAGTCATTAATCCACTTTTATTTACAAACTTAGATGTATCAGAATTAATTTTTACTGTTTGTGCCATTTTTTATATTTGTTCAATCAATACTTTAGCTAATTTTTTAGACTGTCCAAAAAATCTTATTTTTTTAATCATATCTAAATTAGACTTATCATCACCAACGATGACAAACCCTATCATTCCTAAACTCTTGTGTGGAGTGCACCAATAGGCATAAATACCTGGAATAGTAAATTCATAACTTACATCTTCATTTAATCTAGATTTAAATTTTTCTACACCATCAGGTACGCCACCTTTTATAAATTCGACGTTATGCCCTTTATCTGTTGCTTCCCAAAAAACTTTATCTCCAACATTAATATTGATAACCTTTTCTGAATAAACCATTCTTTCTTTATCTAGCTTATTTAACATTTTAATATTTATTTCTTCACTCATCGCGTAATTAGAAAATATTAAAAAAAGTATTAATATATATTTTTTCATGATGTAAACAGTTTTCTCCTTTGTGTTTTTTTTAGATTTTTAATTTCTCTATTTAAAATATCAGTATTATTTTTATAAAACTCAATCTCTCTTTTAAGAACACTTATAGTTTGTATGAACTTTTGTGATTCTTCATCCATTTCATCTTTGAGATATTTGTTTTCATTTTGTAATTTTGATATTTTTTCTAGCGTTATACTTTCATTCAAGCTTTTATCGGATACATACATATTATTAATCTGCAATTCTTGTAGGCTCCATTAGTTGTTCCATTAAATCATTATTCCATTTACCTGTTACTTTCACTTCAGCTTTTGCACCCAAGATAAACGCTTCAATAAGATTGTGATTTAGATAAACATAAGTTCCTGGTTGTCTAAATTTATAAACCATTGCTCCAGCTGCGCCTCCTGGTACAAACCAAGTTTCTAAATTAGTTCTTGGAGGATCATTAAATGATCCGTTTGGCCATACATAATCACCATGTCCACCAATTAAGTGAGGTCGTGTATCTCTATTTGCTTGTGCGTGGATAAACATTACCGTTTCACCTACTTTTGCAGTCAAAGCGTTGTCTCCCTCTAACGCACCTTCTGATCCATTAAATACAACATGGGTAGGTGTTAATGTTTTCATCACCTCTAAAACATCACTAAAACCATCACCAGGGTGAATATATTCTTTGTAATTTCCGTTATCATCTTTTGGAAGATAAAAATCCTGTTCACCAATGTAAAATGCTTTGTCATATGTGATTGGATTTCCTTCTCTATCTTTCAATCCATCTCTAGGTAAAACCATAACGGCACCGTTCATTCCTTTAACAACGTGCCAAGGCACCATGGCACCACCTGGCGCACAATGATAAACAAATACCCCTGGTTTAGTTGCCTTCCATCTTAGTACTACCGCTTCACCTGGTAAAATATGTGTGAGACCTCCTCCACCTAGAGCACCTGTTGCTGCATGAAAATCTAAATTATGTTCAAAATTATTTTTTTTAGGATTGACTAGAGTTAGCTCAATATAATCTCCTACATGGGCAACAATAAGTGGCCCTGGAACACTATCGTTAAAGGCAAAAACTCTGAACTTTGTTCCTTGTTTATCAATAGTGATGACTTTTTCTGTAATACTCATTCTCACTTTAATTACTTTAGGTCCCCCTTTTGCAACTATGTTATGAGCTGGAACTGCTGGTGCCGCTACTAGCTCCTGGACAACTACAGGAAGCTTATCTGCTTCACCACTTTTTGCCTGTAATGTAATTGAAATTAATATTAACGAGATAAAGATAGATATATATTTTTTTGTATCCATAAATATTACCTTAATAACTGATTCAAAATTTTATTTGATCTTGATCAAAGTTTTTATAATTTGATTTGTGTCAAATGTTGGTTAGATAAAATTTTATGAAATTAAATTGAATATCTTAAGACAATATAGGGAAGTAAAACAAAAAAAACTGTTAAGGTTACATGGAGAATGATGCCTTTGTAATGTACTTTTGCAAAATCTTTATGTGAAACTTTAAAGAATGAATGATGTATTTTATAAATAAAACTTTTAGGAAAACTTCCAAATATAAATACTCGAAAAATTATAAATAAGAAGTTAGCTATGATTAGCCATGCTAAAAAGTTTAATAAAAAATTTAAATCTAGCTCGCCCATTGATCCCATAATTGATTATAAGTATACTTTTTTTTAGTAAATAATTTGCTATGTGGAAGTGTTGCAACCAAATGTATCCTATCTTCTTCTCCACCATTAAAAAAATTATGGTATTTTTTTGCATTAACTATCCATACACCTCCATCTGCAGGTAAATGAAAAGATCTGTCTTCAATTACAAATCTACATCCTGGATTGGTAATAATTGGAATATGCAACCTTGGTTCTGGATCTTTATGCCAACTTAAAGTTGATCTTGGTCCTTTTTTTAATATTCGAGTTCTACCTAAAGCAAATCTTCTAGATAATATATCGTAAACAAATTTGAAATATGTGTTTTCAAACTCTGGTAAAAACTCAGTAAAATTGTTTTCTTCAATATAATCTGCTCTAGCAACTTCTTGTCCTGAACTATCGGGTTTTGTCCAATAAAGTCCCCATGAATATTTTCCAGATGTACTATCATCATTTCCTGGAATTTTATTAAGAGAAATACTATCTATATGTGACACTGACCCATCACCTTGATCAAATTCTTTTTTTCTTTTAATTTTTCTATAAGTGTCAACCAGTCTACTAACATCAAATGATAAACCTGGAACTTTATAAACTAGATCTTTAATTGACATAATTTTTTTTTAAAGAAATTTAAAAAGAAAAAGTTGATGTGAATCAAAAATATTAAGATTTATTCTGTTACAAATAAGTAGGTCTCACCATGTATCTACCCTATAGAGTATCATCATTGTCTCTGAATGGTGGGGCCTATCCTAGAATAGATATGGTGAAATCAAAACAGTAGCAAAAGTAATTAAAGAACTTATAGCTATGGCTAGTAACAAAGTTTTTACAAGATTATGTATTTTCATAATTGCAAAATAGATGTTTTTTAAAATTTGATATTGATTTAAATCAAAATTACCACTGGGGTCCGGACCCATCTATTTTTCATATCATGGTATTTGATTGTAATCTAAACCAGTGCCACCTACTCCTGCCTTAAGATTAGAAGTAAATTCTGGCATATAAACAGCAAACAACATAACTGCAAACGCAATGAACATCATTGTAATCGCAATATTAGCCTTACTATGAAAAGGCTTGTTAGTTAACATGTAGTTCATCATTACTCCTTTCATTACAAATATATTTCTCTAATTAATTTTTGTACTGATATGCATCAATAAAGATCAGTTTTGATCAAAATCAATAATTCATAATTTTGATTTAAACCAAATTTTTTTTTTCAACTTTTGTTATTTTAAATTAATAGAAAGGAGAAACATGAAATCACTATCAATTATAGACTCATTAAAACCTTTTTCAGTTGGTTTTGATGATATGTTCAAACATTTTGAAGATATTCATCTCAGAGAAATGGATGCTTTTGAAACTAATAGATGTGGCTACAATATTACGAAGGTAGGAAAGCAAGACTACAATATTGAAGTTGCATTACCTGGTATTGATAAAAAAAATGTCAAAGTCAGTGTTGAGGATAATGTTCTTTTAATTAAATCTACTTCAAATAAAAAAGTTGAAAAAGATGATAAAGAATATCTTTACAAAGGTGTTGAAAAAGAAAATGTCTGTGCCAGTTTCATTATTGGTAAAGATGTAAAAGTCAAAGAAGCAATGTTGGAAAAGGGTTTGTTGTCAATTAAATTGACAGAGGAAAAACCTTTGCCAAAATATGTTAAGGAAATACCAATTAACAGCAGACAATAATCTAATAAATAGTCTCAGTTAAATACTGGGGCTATTTAATTTATTTTGAAAGATTAGATAATTTTTCAAAATCATTTATGTAGATTTGTTTAGAAGATAAGACTTTAATTATGTTTGAAGTTTTTAATTTAGAAACTTCTCTACTTACTGTTTCAATTGTTAATCCTAGGTAATCAGCTATATCTTGTCTAGTCATTGGTAAACTTATTGGATTGTTTTGCCAGCCAATTCTTTTTCTTTGCTCTGATATATTCATCAAAAACTTAGCAAGTCGTTCTGTTGCATCTAACTTGCCTAAAACACCCATTCTATCTTGAGCAAGTGTTAATTCGTGAGATGTTTGATTTAAAAGTTCTTTTGCAAGCACCATATTTTTATCAATATACTTATCTAGTTTTTTTTGTTCAAAAATACATACGCGTACATTACCAATAGCCTCAGCACAATAATTATATTTGCCATTTTTATAAGAACCAAAAAAATCTCCAGGGTAAAGAAAGCCAATTATCTGAATACGACCATCATCAATTAATTGATAAATTTTTACATTTCCTTCAGTGATATTATAAATATTTTTAGCATCATCTTGTTGTAAAAAAATGTTTGCTTTATTTTGAAATTTTTTCTCTGATGAAATATTGGAAAACTCTTTAAGCTTATCTTCCTGCAAACATCTACAAAATGAGTATGACCTGATATTGCACTCTGAGCATCTACTCTTTTCGTTAGATTCTTTGTTTAATTGTGCGGACTGCATACCAAAATATATAATTAAAGTATAAATTGTTATTGATCCAGATCAAATAGTTCTTTTAAATTTAAGATAAGTACAAAGTGTGCTCAGTACAAATAATACAAATAAACTACCAGGTCTCAATATTTTTAGATTTCAAGATAGTGACTTAAGCTTAATGAGTATTTTACCATTATTAGCTGAAGAGTTTCCTTCTTGGGGATTAGATAGATTAAAAAGTTATATTAGATTAGTTTTAAAACAAGAGTCGAACGGTATCTTGGTTGCAAAAAATGATTCTTCTTACAATGTTGGTTTACTAATTTATTCAATACAAGACATTATGAATAAAGGCTTTTCCAAAAATGCTAAAAAAGAATTTTCTAAATGTTTGGTCGTGGAAAATTTAATTTCATCAAGTCCTGTTTTAGAAAAAAAAGTTTATCTGCAGCTTGCCAATAAAGCTGTTGATATTGCTGAGAATAATAGTTGTGATGTTATTGAATTACCTAGATTAGACTCATCATTTGATTTAATAAAAAAAAAATATGAAAAATATATTCTTAACTCCGATGGATGGAGAGCCTTTATTAAAATTAATAAAATATTGACAGCTAATAAAGAACTTTAATTAAATTATAAAACTTTCCAGTCAGTTTCAAAGGTAACATAATTTACCTGAATACAACGTCTTTCTTTGACTATTGTTTTCTTTTCCATACCGTGCCAAGTATTTGGCCCACTAGTAAACATGTATCCATAATTATTTTTGTAAGGAACTGTTTTAACCTTTTCTAATTTTTCATTATAAAAATCTGTTCCAAGTTCCTCAGATTCGTTAGCATTATTCACAAATATTAAGCCAGACATAAGTTTTTCTTTAATATCGCAATGAGGCTTTAGCCAAAAACCCTCTCGATCACAGATAACTTCAACTCTTACATATGAGTTTGACAAATCTTTATTAATCATTTTTGAGATAGTTTGATGTACTTCTTTGGATTGTAATTCATTAATAAATTTAACTAAGTGTGGGAATTGTTTTTCATTTTCCTTTGTAACAAAACATCTAAATTTAATTGCCTCACCCCCTGAAGCTATCCCTTCTCTAAATTCAGCTGCACCACCATCGATTGCTCTCGTTCCATCATAATTAAGATTATGCTTACTTACATCGGGAATATCTGCTTTAATAATTTCTTCAATTGCACCATCAGATAAAGCATTGTTATACTCCCAATGGTCAAATGGAAATTCATGTTTTTTTGATTGGCTTTGAATTGAGTCTAAAAGTGACATTAAGAATTAATTTTTTGTTTGATAATATTTGCCACTCTATTTGTTTCATCTAGCTTTTCATAGGTCCAATTTTCTACTTCTTCACCTAAATTTCTAGTTATATTTAATTCCCTAAATAAATTTCTAAAACTTTGAAATCTTTTATCATTTTTTCTAGGCAAAATGCTGGCAATATAAATTGGCTTACCAGTTAAGGCTGCTTCAGAAATCATTGAGCTAGAATCGCATGTAACAATAATATTTTCAGATAATGCTAAAGCTGATAAATAGGCTTTTTTATCAACATCCATTATAATTGTGTGATTATCTCCAAAAAATTCTCTAGCATAATGGATAGTATTCAGTGGAGTTCTCATTGATGGAATTACCACAAGCTGAAAATCATGTTTTTTTAATAATTTGTATAGAGATGTAAAAATATGTTTCATATTTTTGGTTGAGTAATCATAGTACTTTGTTGGACCACCTAATATTAAAGTCCAGATCTTTCTTTCATCCTTTTTTATAAATGAATTCAGATAATCTTTATTTTCACTAATTTCGTTTTCAGTAAGATAATGAATAGCACCCTTTGTGCTAATAACATTTTGACCTTGTATTGCATCATGTTCTGGGGCGACAATAAAATCAAAATTATTTAAATCTACTTTTGGATCTTGAATATGAATATTAAATACTTTTTTATTGGCTGTATTTTTTAAATGAATAGAAGGAATAACACTTTTACGCCCACATGAGATAATCACATCAAAATCATCATGATCAATTTTTTTAAATACATTTTGTGAAACTGGACTAAAATTTGGTGGAATGAATTTCCATAAATGGTTTAGTTCAACCTTGTGGTGTGTGAAATCTATATCTAAGGCTTTAGCCAAACCTTCCACTTGGCTAATCATGCCATGCATACCTTCAGTCAATAATATCCCTTTTAATTTTACCATTTATCCTTATATAACTTTTGTATGAGTGATAATCCAACAAAACACACAAAAGTGTTAATAATAGGATCTGGTCCTGCCGGATACACTGCAGCAGTTTATGCGGCACGTGCAATGTTAAATCCAATTTTAGTTTACGGCGTTCAACCGGGTGGGCAATTGACAACAACTACGGATGTTGAAAATTTTCCAGGTTTTGCAGATGTAATTCAAGGTCCTTGGTTAATGGATCAGATGAAAGATCAGGCTAAAGCAGTTGGAACAGAAATGATTGAAGATCATATCTCATCGGTAAATTTAAAATCTATACCCTTTGAAGCTGTTGGCGATAGTGGTCAAAAATATACGGCAGATAGCATTATAATTTCTACAGGCGCTCAAGCAAGATGGTTAAATTTAAAATCAGAACAAGAATTCAGAGGTTTTGGAGTTTCAGCTTGTGCTACTTGTGATGGTTTTTTCTTTAAAGATAAAGAAGTTGCAGTTGTCGGTGGTGGTAATGCTGCTGTTGAAGAAGCAATGTTTCTTACAAAATTTGCATCAAAAGTTAAATTAATTCATAGAAGAGATGAACTAAGAGCTGAAAAGATGCTTCAAAAAAAATTAATGGAAAATAAAAAAATTGAAATTATTTGGGATAGTGCTGTTGATGAAGTTATCGGAGATAATGATCCTAAAAATGTTAAAGCAATTAAAGTTAAGAATTTAAAAACTAACGATATTCAAGAAATGAAGATTGATGGGTTATTTATTGCGATTGGACATGATCCAGCAACAGCTTTATTTAAAGAACAATTAGATATGGATAAAGAGGGTTATTTATTAACTAAACCCGATTCTACAGAAACTAATGTCCCTGGAGTTTATGCTGCAGGCGATGTTAAAGACAAAACTTTTAGACAAGCCGTTACAGCTGCAGGAATGGGTTGTATGGCTGCACTTGAAGCCGAAAAATTCTTATCTCACTAATTCGAGATTAATAACTAATAACAAATAGAAGGGTAAATATAATGGCAGATAAAGTATTATTAACTGGAATAAGTGGATGGATAGCAAAACATATAGCTATTGAATTATTAAACTCTGGATATGAAGTTTTAGGAACTGTAAGAAACCAAAACTCATTAGAGAAAACAAAAAAAACTATAAGTGAATATGTTTCAACAGATAAATTATCATTTGTTGAATTGGATCTTTTAAAAGATGAAGGTTGGAACGAAGCTGCAAAAGGTTGTAAATATATTATACACACCGCCTCTCCTTACCCTATGAAAAGTTCAAGAAATAGAGAGGCTTTAGTTCCAGCTGCTAAAGATGGAACTTTGAGAGTTTTAAACGCAGGTATAGAAGCTAACGTTGAAAAGATAGTTCTAACATCTTCAATAGCTGCAATGTTTAAAAGACCCAATAGAACCAACCCTTACAATGTAGGAGAAAATGATTGGTCAGATACTGAATGGAGTGGTTCTAATGATTATATTATATCTAAAACTAAAGCTGAAAAAGTTGCCTGGGAATTAATGGAAAGCAAAGGATTGAGAGATAAATTAACAGTAATTAATCCAGGTGGTGTTAATGGTGATGCATTAGATAATAAAGAAAATACATCAACTAAATATGTTCAACTTTTCCTTAAAGGAAAATATCCAATGGCCCCAAATTTCGGAATATTAATTTCTGATGTAAAAGATGTAGCAAAAGCACATGTACTTTCATTGAAAAATTCTAAAGTAAATGGCAGACGTTTATTAATTGGTTCAGAAGTTAAAAAAATGCTCGAAATTTCTAAAATTATGCAAGAAGCATTTCCAAAGTATGCGAAAAAACTACCAAAAAAAGAAATGCCAAACTTTATGCTAAAGCTAATTAGTTACCTAGACTCTTCCGCAAAACTTATGGTGCCAGAACTAGGAATTCTAATGCAGACAGATACTTCATATTCTGAAGATTTACTAGGTATGAAATTTAAACCTGCAAAAGATAGTATTGTAGACGCTGGAAATTCTGTAATTAGACTTGGTTTAGTTTAGACTTTTACAAAAAGAAGAAATTTTCTCTAAAGCTTTTTTAAGGTTTTCCATTGAAGTGGCATAAGAAATTCTAAAGAAACCTTCTAAGCCAAACGCAGAACCTTGTACAACTGCTATACCACTGTTCTCTAATAAAGATTGAACAAAATCAGTGTCAGTTTTCAATTCATTTCCATTTGAATCTTTTTTACCCATTAAACCTTTGCAGCTTGGAAAAACATAAAATGCACCATCAGGATTTAAACATTCAATTCCATTAATTTCATTTAATGCTTTAACAACAAAATCTCTTCTCTCTTGAAAAGAAGTCGCTCTTTCTTTTATAAAATCTTGAGTTCCAACTAACGCTTCAACTGCAGCTGCTTGGCTAATTGAAGATGGGTTAGTTGTTGATTGTGATTGAATTTTAGCAATTGCTTTAATGATATCTTTTGGACCTGCTGCATATCCTATTCTCCAACCAGTCATTGAATAAGCTTTACTTACACCATTCATAGTTAACACTCTCTCTTTTAAACTATCAATTTGAGCGATGGTGAAAAATTTAAAGCCTTCATAAGTAACGTGCTCATAAATATCATCACTTAAAATATGAACATTAGGATGTTTTTCTAAAATTTTTGCAATCTCTCTAATATCTTCTTCTGTATAACAGGCACCAGTTGGATTTGAAGGTGAGTTTAGTATAATCCACTTAGTTTTTGGAGTTATAGACTTTTCTAATTCAACTGGATTAATCTTAAACCCTTGTTTTTCGTTGCACTCTAAAATAATCGGAGTTCCACCTGCTAACAAAACCATATCAGGATAAGAAACCCAATAAGGAGCTGGAACAATAACCTCATCTCCCTCATTAAGAGTTGCCATCATTGCATTATAAATTACATGCTTTCCTCCTGCTCCAACTGTAACTTGATCAGTTGTGTAATCTAAATTATTTTCTTTTTTAAATTTTTCTACGATTGCGTTTTTTAAAGCTGGCGTTCCATCAACTGCAGTATATTTAGTGTCTCCGTTATTAATGGCTTTAATTGCAGCTTGTTTGATATTATCTGGTGTATCAAAATCAGGCTCTCCTGCACCAAGACCTATTACATCTTTCCCAGCAGCCTTTAATTCTCTTGCTTTTTGAGTTACAGCAATCGTTGGTGATGGTTTAATCTTTTTTAAACTGTCTGATATTATGCTCATTGAAATATAATTTTAATCTAATAGTTTTATAAATAATGCAGAACACTTATCAAGATCTAATTACAGCTGTGCAGAATAAAAATCCTGCAATAAGCCCTAAACTAGAGGGTGGAAAAAAGTTTCAGATGAAAACTGATTTTAAGCCCGCAGGTGATCAACCTGAGGCCATAAAACAGTTGGTAAATGGTGCTAACAAAGATCAACTTAGCCAGGTTTTACTTGGTGTAACTGGATCTGGAAAAACTTTTACAATGGCTCAAGTTATTGAAAAAACAAATAGACCAGCGCTTATTCTTGCGCCCAACAAAACATTAGCAGCACAGCTATATGGAGAAATGAAATCTTTCTTTCCTGATAATGCTGTTGAATATTTTGTATCCTACTATGACTATTATACTCCAGAAGCGTACGTTCCACGATCAGACACTTATATTGAAAAAGAAGCGTCAATTAATGAGCAAATTGATCGAATGCGTCACTCAGCAACAAGATCACTTCTAGAACGTGATGATGTTATTATTGTTTCAAGTGTTTCTTGTATTTATGGACTAGGCTCTGTTGAAGCTTATAGTAAAATGACTTTAAGCCTAAAAACTAATTATGATTATAACAGAGAAGAATTAATTAAATCTTTAGTCGCACTTCAATATAAAAGAAATGATCAAAATTTTTATCGAGGAACTTTTAGAGCTAGGGGTGAATACCTTGAAATTTTTCCATCTCACTTAGAAGACCGTGCTTGGAGATTAAGTTTATTTGGAGATAAATTAGAAAAGATAGAAGAGTTTGATCCACTGACAGGAGATTTAGTTAGTGAACTTGATGTAATAAAAGTTTATGCAAATAGTCACTACATCACACCAAAACCAACAATTGAACAAGCAATAATTAAAATTAAAAGAGAATTGGAGGCAACATTAAAAAAATTTAAAGAACAAAATAAATTACTTGAAGCACAGAGATTAGAGGAAAGAACTAAGTTTGATCTAGAAATGATTGAAGCAACTGGATCTTGTGCTGGAATTGAGAATTACTCTAGATTTTTATCAGGCAGAAAACCAGGAGAACCACCTCCTACCTTATTTGAATACTTTCCAGATAATACATTAATTTTTGTTGATGAATGTCATGTAACAGTTCCTCAATTAAATGGGATGTACAAAGGTGATAGATCTAGAAAAAGTAACCTTGCAGAGTATGGTTTTAGATTACCTTCATGCATGGATAACCGTCCTCTTAAATTTGAAGAATGGGATGCAATGAGAACTCAAACTGTTTTTGTATCAGCCACACCTGGGCCTTGGGAACTAAAACAAACAAAAAATAAATTTGTAGAACAAATCATTAGACCCACAGGGTTAATTGATCCACCTGTTGAGATTAGACCAGCTAAAAACCAAGTAGATGATTTAATGCACGAGTGTGTAAAAGTAATAAATAATAATTTTAGAGTATTAGTCACCACTTTAACTAAAAAGATGGCAGAGGATCTAACTGAATATCTTCATGAAAACGGTATTAAAGTTAGATATATGCACTCTGATATTGATACTTTAGAGCGGATTGAGATCATGAGAGATCTAAGACTTGGAGTGTTCGATGTTCTAGTTGGAATTAACTTGCTTAGAGAAGGACTTGATATTCCAGAATGTGCTTTAGTTGGAATTCTAGATGCGGATAAAGAAGGGTTTTTAAGATCTGAAACTTCTTTGGTTCAAACTATTGGAAGAGCTGCAAGAAATCTTGAAGGTAAAGTTATTCTTTATGCTGATAAAGAAACAAAAAGTATCAAAAATGCAATTAAAGAAACAGATAGAAGGCGAACTATTCAAGTAGCTTACAATAAAAAACATAACATCACTGCAAAAAGTGTCCAAAAAGGAATTGGAGATGTTCTTGAAAGTGTTTATGAAAAGGACTATGTAAAAGTTGGAACCGATGAGAATATTGGTGGCAATCTTAAGAAACATCTAAAAGCCCTTAACAAAAGAATGAAAGAGTCTGCAACCAACTTAGAGTTTGAAGAAGCAGCTAAAATTAGAGATGAAATAAGAAAACTTGAAGCATCTGAACTAGAAATTACTTTAAATCCTAAGGTAAAAAAATATAGTTCAAAAAATAAAATGTATCCAAAAGGCAGATCAACAATGGGCCTTCCAGGTACAAGAGCACAAAAGGGTAAGAAAAAATGGAAGCAAACAAAATAATTATTACTGGTGGAGCAACCAGAATTGGTGCTGCTATTGCAAGAAAATTATCCGGTCCAAAAAAAGAAATATTAATCCATTATAATAAATCAAAATCAAAAGCTGAAGCTTTAAAAAAAGAATTAGAGAAAAATGGTACTAAAATTTATTTGGTTAAGGGAGATTTAAGTAAAGAAACGGATGTAAATAAAATAGTTAAATTTGCAAAATCTAAATTGAAATATTTTGATTGCCTAATTAACAATGCTTCTCTTTTTGAAAACGATAAATTAGATAACTTTACCACTGATAGTTGGGGAAGGCATTTAAGAACAAATTTAAGAACACCTGCTTTATTGTCTAAAGAATTTTCTAAAAATATTAAAGGCAAAAATAACAATATTATAAACATTATAGATCAAAGAGTATTCAAACTTACTCCTTATTTCTTTTCTTATACAATAAGCAAAACTGGTCTTTATACTTTAACCAAAACAAGTGCCATGAACTTTGCTCCAAAAATTAGAGTTAATGGAATTGCTCCAGGACCAACTATAAAAAACCAAAGACAAACTGAAAAACATTTTAAAAAGCAATACTTAGCAACACCTTTAAAAAAACAAGTAGATGTAAATGAAATTTGTAATGCTGTTGACTTTTTTATTAAAAACAGCTCTATTACAGGACAAGTTTTAGCAATTGACAGTGGTCAAAACTTAAATTGGCAAACACCAGATGTAATAGGTAAAGAATGAAAAAAAATAATTTAAAAGTTGTAAAAATAGATAAAAATAAAAGCTTATTTAATTACGAAAAGAAAATTCTAATTAAAGAATTAACTTTGGATTTAAAACTTGGTTACTACGATTTTGAAAAAGAAAAACCTCAAAAAGTAAAATTCAGCTTAGAGATTGATTATGAAGATAAAAAACCAACAAGCGATAAAGATATCAAATCTATTGTTAATTATGGACAAGTTGTAAAATTAATCAAAAAACTTACTAAAAATAAGCATTACAATTTTTTAGAGACACTTGCAGAAGATGTTTTTGATGTCTTATTTAAAGATAAACGTATTGGTAAAATAATGCTTCAAATAGAAAAACTAGAGATATTAAAAGAATGTACCTCTGTTGGTATTCAAATTACCAAAAAAAGAAGTCATGAAAAGCTCTGAACTTGGAAAAGAAGTAATTAAAAAAGAACTTCCTCTAATTCCTAAAAGCCCTGGTGTTTATAGAATGCTAAATCATAAAGATGATATTCTTTATGTTGGAAAAGCTAAAAATCTTCCCAATAGATTAAAAAGTTATGTAGCTGAAAAAAATCACATCATTCGAACAGAAAGAATGTTATCTCAAACCTTTAAATTAGAGATCACAACTACAGCAAATGAGAGTGAAGCATTACTTTTGGAGGCTAATTTAATCAAAAAACATAAACCTAAGTTTAATATTTTACTTAAAGACGATAAGTCATTTCCCTTTATATTCATTGGTGAAAAAGAACAATGGCCAAGGGTCATGAAGCATAGGGGTAAAAAAGAAAAAGAAGGGTTTTACTTTGGTCCTTTTGCATCTGCAGGAACTGCTAATTGGACTATTAAGATGCTCCAAAAAATATTTCAATTAAGAGTATGTGATGATGGAACTTTTAAAAATAGAAAAAGACCTTGTATACTTTATCAAATAAAAAGATGCTCAGGTCCTTGTGTGGGCTACATAGATAAATCTGATTATAAAAAAACTGTAGACCAAGCAATTCTGTTCGTATCAGGAAAATCAAGAGATATACAAAAAAATCTTTCTAAAGAAATGGAAGCAGCAAGTGATGAACTTAATTTTGAAAAAGCTTCAATTTTTAGAGATAGAATAAAATCTCTAAATATAATTCAATCGTCACAAAGAATTAATGAAGCAAACCTAGTTGATGCTGATGTAATTGCTGGATACAAAGAGTCTGGTAAAGCTTGTATTCAAGTATTTTTTTATAGATCAAAACAAAACTGGGGAAACCAAGCTTACTTTCCAAAACATGATCCAGATCAAGAAATTTCAGAAATTATGTCATCTTTTTTAATGCAATTTTATGAAAATAAAACTGTTCCTAAATTAGTTATTATCAATGCTGACATTAAAGATAAGAAACTAATAGAAGAAACTTTAAGTAAAAAAGAAGGAAATACTATTTCCATCAATACCGCTAAAAAAGGCACCAAGGCAAAAGTTGTGGCAATGGCTAAAAAAAATGCAAAAGAGTCATTAAATAGAAAACTTTATGAAACAAATAATAATAAAAATTTATTTGACGGTGTTGCTAAAAAATTTGATCTAAAAAATGTCATTAATCTTGTTGAAGTTTATGACAACAGCCATATTTCGGGAACTAATAGTGTTGGTGCTATGGTTACTTTTGGTAATGAAGGATTTGTAAAAAAAAGATATCGAAAATTTGATATTAAGACTAAAGGCGCTGAACAAGATGACTTTGCTATGCTCAAAGAAGTGTTATCTAGAAGATTTAAAAGAGCAATTTTAGAAAAAGGAAATTACTTAACATTACCAGATTTAATACTAATTGATGGTGGTAAAGGCCAATATTCTTCGGCAAAAGAAGTGCTCGATGAATTGGGCCTTCATGATCTTCCAATGATTGCTATTGCAAAAGGTAAAATGCGAAATAGTGGAGATGAAACATTTTTCTATAATGGCAAAAGCTATAAATTTGAGAAAAATGATCCAACTTTGTTCTTCATGCAAAGACTTAGAGATGAAGCACATAGATTTGCAATTACCTCTCACAGAGCCAAAAGAGCTAAAGGATTATCAAAATCATTGTTGGATCAGATCGATGGTATAGGCGCTATTAGAAAAAGGGCTTTATTAAACCATTTTGGATCTGCCAGATCTGTTGAGTCTGCTAGTTTTGATGAGATAAAGTCTGTAGAAGGTGTTGAGGAAAAAGTTGCAAAAAAGATATATAACTTTTTTCATGAATAATTATGCTTAGAAAAATTCCAAACATATTAACAATTGGGCGAATAATAATAGTCCCCTTCTTTGTTTTGGCTTTTTATCTTCCTGGTTTTTATGGAGATTTGACTGCATTAATATTATTTATTGTGGCCTCATTTACTGATTTTTTAGATGGAATGCTGGCTCGAATGCTTGGTGAAGAGTCTAAATTAGGAGAGTTATTAGACCCAATTGCAGATAAAATTATTGTAGCTACTGCGCTAATCTTGTTGGTAATGGATGGTACCATTAGACATTATGAAGTTATTGCTGCAATAATTATTCTTACCCGAGAAATATTAATTTCTGGTTTAAGAGAGTTTTTAGCTAAAGGACAAATAAAACTTCCAGTATCAAATCTTGCAAAATTAAAAACCGTTTTACAGATGGTATCAATTGCTTTTTTACTTTCAGGAAATACAGGAAATAAGATTATAAATTTTCAAGATTATAATGCCCAAACAATTGGAATTATACTTCTTTGGCTTTCTGCATTTTTAACTCTTTTTACTGGTTACGATTACATGCGTAAGGGAATAGATCACGCAATATCAGAAGATAACAAAGATTAAGCTGCTTTCTTCTTTCTCACCAAGGCTTGATAACTTTCATTTAAATCAATTATAGTTTCACATACTTTAAATTGATTTTGCACAATACAAGACACTGGAGTGACTTCTGCAGCTGTACCAGTTAAAAAACATCCAACAAAGTTAGAAAGTTCTGATGGATTTATTTTTCTTTCATGAACTTTAATACCTTTGGATTTTGCTATCTCAATTACCGTTCTTCTTGTTATTCCGTCTAAAAAAGAATCTGGAATAGGTGTGTGAATTTCTCCATTTTTATCTTTGAAAAAAATATTTGCACCAGTTGCTTCTGCAACATTTCCATCATGATCTAACATTAAGGAGTCGGTGTACCCTTCTTTTTCTGCTTCGTGTTTTGATAAAGTACAGATCATATAAAGACCTGAAGCTTTTGTATCCCAAGGAATTGTATTTGGCGCAGGTCTTCGCCAATTTGAAATATTTAATTTAATTCCCTCCACTTTAAGTTTTGGATCAAAATAGGAGCCCCACTCCCAAGTAGCAATAGCTACATGAATTTTAGTTTGTTGAGCAGAAATTGCCATCATCTCACTTCCTCTCCAAATAGTGGGTCTTACATAACCATTTTCTACATTTTGAACTGAAATAATTTTATTACAGGCATCATTGATTTCTTTTTCGGAATAAGGAATTGTCATACCCATTCTTTTTGCTGAATAAAAAAGTCTTGAAGTGTGTTCCTCTAATTTAAATATTGAGCCATCATAAACTCTTTCACCTTCAAAAACACAACTAGCATAGTGAAGTCCATGATTTAAAACATGTATCTTAGCATCAGCCCAATCAACTAGCTCACTATTATACCAAATTTTTCCAGTTTTTTTATCGTACGGTATCATGTATGAAATTTTTAAATTATAAGTGAAAATTATCTTTGTATCTTTAATATGTCAATATAACTTACCTATAATGAAAGAACTTTTATATTTAAAAGATGAACAGCTAAAAGATTTAATTGAAAAATTATTTGTTAGCTACAGAGAAACATTCTCAGACGCAAAAAAGGTATTAGATAGATATTCTATTGGTTTAGCTCATCATAAAGTTATTCATCTGTTATCGATGTACCAAGGTATTTCAATTTCTGAGCTTTTAAAGCGATTAAAAGTAACTAAACAAAGCCTTAACAGAGTACTTAAAGATTTAATCAAATTAGAAATTGTAACCTTCAAGAAAAATGATCAGGATACTAGAGTGAAGCATGTTTTTTTGAATGAAAAAGGAAAAAAAATATTTAACGAAATTTTCAATTTACAAAAAAAAAGGATTTATAACGCATTACTTAATTCAAGTTCAGAGGAAGTGATAAATTTTGATAATGTATTAAGTAAAATTATTAATGGATAAATTTATTGCACATATACTAGTTGTTGATGATGATGATGGAATAAGATCATTAGTAAAAAAATACCTAAATGAAAATAATTTTTTAGTTACAACTGCAGATAGTGCTGAAGATGCATCGGAAAAAATTAGTATCATTAAATTTGATTTAATTATTTTAGATATAATGATGCCAGGAAAAAATGGATTGGAATTTATTAAAGATCATAAAAAAAAATTAGATACCCCTATTATCCTTTTGACTGCTAAAGGAGAGGCAAATGAAAGAGTTGAAGGTCTAGAGACTGGAGCAGATGATTATTTGCTAAAACCATTTGAACCAAAAGAGTTAATTTTAAGAATTAGAAATATTTTAGACAAAACTTTAAAAACTGAACAAGTCAGAATTATTGAATTTGCAAATGTTAAAATAGATTTAAATAAACTTTTGATATTCAAGAACGATAAAGAATTTAAAATTAATATTACAGAAAAAATAATTTTAGAAAAAATGATTAATAATCCTGGCAAAACATTTTCAAGAGAGGATATTGGTCAGTTAATTAGACTTGATAAAGAGAGATCTATAGACGTAATTATTACAAGATTACGAAAAAAAATTGAAATTGATCCTAAGAGTCCAAAATTTTTACAGACAATAAGAGGTGCTGGGTATGTTCTCTGGATTGAGTAATTTTTTAAAAAATATACTTCCTAAAAGATTATTTTATAGAGCTCTTTTAATTGTTGCGGTGCCTGTATTGGTTCTTCAATTAGTTATAACAGTAGTATTTTTTGACAGTCTTTGGATTAAAACTAACAAAGGAATGACCAAGGCATTAATTAATGAAATCAATTTGTTTGTTGAGGTTTACGGCAACGAAAAAACAAATAAAGATGAATTAAAAAATCAATTTTCTTTATTCATAGATCTAAATATAGAACTTGTTAACAATAAAAATTTAGAAAATAGATATACTGAAAGATGGTTTAGTCCAATTGATAGAACTCTCCGACGAGAATTGAAATCAAACTTTGGTACAGAAGAATTTTGGTTTGATACTACTAGTTATAAAGAATTAATTGATTTAAGGATAAAATATCAAGATGGATACTTTAAATTCTTAGTACCCAAAGATAGGGTTACTAGTTCATCAGCGAGAATATTTGCCCTCTGGATTACCGTTCCTGCAATCATAATGGTAATAATTTCATTGATATTTTTAAAAAATCAAACCAGACCAATTACTAACCTCGCGCGAGCAGCTGAGAGATTTGGTAAAGGTGAGGACATAGAGGAGTTCAAACCATCTGGAGCATTAGAAATCAGACAGGCAGGACATGAATTTGATAAAATGAGAAAGAGAATACTTCGACATTTAAATCAAAGAACTGAAATGCTATCTGGCATAAGTCATGATTTGAGAACACCACTTACAAGGATGAAACTGCTAATTGCTTTTATTAAAGATAAAGATTTAGCTACGGGATTAACAGAAGATATTAATGAAATGGAAAAAATGCTTAATGAATATCTTCAATTTACAAGTTCATCTTACGCTGAAAAAGATGAAATGTTCGATATGTCAGAATTAATAAAAGAAATTGTTAGTAAATATAATAATGAAAATATTCAAAAAGATTTGCTCCCCAGAGTTTATATTAGTGGTAGAAAAAATCTAATTAGTCGATGTTTAAATAATATAATTGATAATGCATTAAAATACGGGAACAAAGTTGAAATAAAACTGAGCAAAGAAAATTCAAATATACTAATTATAACCGATGATGATGGTCCTGGCATTCCTAATAAAGAATATGAAAATGTATTCAAACCTTTCTATAAAATTGACAAAGGGAGAGCAGATTCAAAGTCAAGCGTAGGTCTTGGATTGTCTATAGCATCGGATATCATTAGATCACATGGTGGAAATATCATTCTTGATAAATCTAAAATGAACGGACTAAGTGTTAAGATTTTTTTACCTGTTTAGTTTTTTTCTTTGTATCTAATTTTTTTATTTTATTTTCTAAACTTTCAACTCGTTTAGATAATACATCAAATTCATCTTTGCTAACAATTTTCATTTTAAAGACGATTTCATCTCTTTTAGATTTTAAAATATTAAATAGCTCTGAAGTAAGATCTTTTGAAGAAATAATACCTTGTTCAAAAAGTTTACCAAGTTTATCAATTAAAAATTTAGAATTTTTCATATTTAGGATATACATTATAAGTATTATTTAAAATGTTCATCAATAATTTTGACCCAGTCGCTTTTCAAATTATGTCATTTGAAATCAGATGGTATTCTTTAGCTTACATTTTGGGGATTGTGATTGGTTGGATCTTATGCAAAAAAATATTTATCAAAAATTCAGATATCAGTGAAAAATTTGATGATTATATTACTTATCTTATCATTGGAATAATTTTAGGTGGAAGGATAGGTTACATCGTATTTTACAATTTTTCATATTACTTAGACAATTTTTTAGATATTTTTAAAATTTGGCAAGGTGGGATGTCATTTCATGGTGGATTGTTAGGTATAATTGTTTCAAGTTATATTTTTGCAAAAAAAAATAATCAAAATCCATTTTTTTATTTAGACCAAGTATCAATAGTTGCTCCAGTTGGAATTTTCTTTGGCAGGCTGGCTAATTTTATAAATTCAGAACTTTACGGAACAACTTCCAATGTGCCTTGGTCAATAATTTTTATTAAAGTAGATAATTTATCCAGACACCCCTCACAACTATATGAAGCAATTTTAGAAGGCTTAATTTTGTTTATAATATTAATTTATTTTACAAATAAAAACTATTTAAACAAACCTGGTTTAATTTCAGGATTATTTTTAATTTTTTATTCTATATTTAGATTCTTTGTTGAGTTTTTTAGAGTTCCAGATGAACAAATAGGTTATTTAATTTTGAGTTTAACTATGGGCCAAATAATTAGTTTAGTATTTGCTTCAATTGGAATAACTATTTTTTACCTCAAAAATGAAATTAAATAATAAAGATATACCGTTAGATCAATTTATAGAATTCGCACTTTACGATAAAGTTGATGGATACTATATGAAAAAAGATCCTTTTGGAAAAGAAGGAGATTTTATTACTGCCCCAAATATTACAAGAGTTTTTTCAGAAATAATAGCAATCTGGATAGTTACCTTTTGGAAAAGTCTAGGATCACCAAAAAAATTTAATCTATTAGAATTTGGAGCTGGAAATGGTGAAATGATGAAGGTTATAATTGAAACATTAAAAAATTTTCCAGAATGTTTTCTTAACTGTAATTTTCAAATTCATGAAAAAAGTGAACTATTGAAAAAAAAACAACAATTAAGTTTGAAGTCTGAAAAAATAATTTGGATAGAAGATATAAATACTAATAATTCCTACCCAACTATTTTTTTAGCTAATGAATTTTTTGATGCACTTCCTATTAAGCAGTTTTTTAAAAAAAAAGAAGTTTGGGTTGAAAGATTTGTTAATTTCAAAGAAGAAGGTAAAGCTGAATTTAAAGAACAGCCTGCTGATGTTAAAAAAATTGAGCAAAATTTAAATTTTGCTATTTCAAAAGAACAAGAAATTATTGAATACTCGCCAAGTTCATTTGAATATTTAAAAAATATTTGTAACTTAATAAAAAAAAATGATGGTGGAATATTAATAATTGATTATGGGTATTTAGATATTAAAATGCGTGAAACTTTACAGGCTATCAAAAATCATAAATACTCAAATATTTTAGAAAATATTGGGGAAACTGACATAACATACAATATTAACTTCGATTTATTTAAAAAATTTACCAATCAATTCGATGAATTAAGTTCTATAATTAGCAACCATAAGAAATTTTTGACAAGTATGGGGATAGTTCAAAGGGCTGAGATTATAAGTGAAAATCTAACCTTTTCTGAAAAATCAGATTTATTTTATAGAATAAGAAGACTTATTGATGAAAAACAAATGGGTGAACTATTTAAAGTAATGTTAATAAAAAAGAAAAAAAATAAATTCAAAACAGGTTTTGAAATTGATTAGATCAAAAAGATTAGCAAAAATAAAAGACCTTAAACATTGCTTTTTTAATAGTGTTGGTGGTCACTCTAAAAATATTTACAAAAGTTTAAACTGTGGTCCAGGCTCAAAAGATAATAAGAAAAATATCAAAAAAAACTTACAAATAGTTAGAAAAAAAATTAGTAAAAAAGCACAAAATATTTTTTTAGCTCATCAGATTCATAGCAATAATTTCATTTTCATTGATAAGGCATATGACAATAAAGAGAAACCTAAGGTTGATGCTATAATTACTAATAAAAAAAATTTTCCTATAGGCGTTCTAACTGCTGATTGTGCTCCAATACTAATTTATGAAGACAAAATGAAGATGATAGCTGCAATTCACGCTGGGTGGAAAGGAGCGTTTAAAGGCATTATTGCTAAAGTAATCAAGTTCATGATCAAAAAAGGTTGTAAATTAGAAAATATTACAGCTGCTATAGGTCCATCTATTTCTCAAAAAAATTATGAAGTTAAACAAGATTTTAAAAGAAAGTTTATTAAAAAAGATAAAAAAAATTATATATTTTTTAAGAATAAAAAAAATAGATTATACTTTGATTTAACTAAGTATATATATGCTTCGCTTAAAACCATTAAGATTAAAAATATAGATATTTTAAAAATTGATACTTTTGATAAAACAAATAAATTTTTTAGTGCAAGAAGAGCTTTAAAATTAAATCACGATGATTATGGTAGAAATATATCAATAATTATGCTTAACTAGGTTTTTTAATGAAATTATTATCCGGTAACAGCAATAAGCCTCTTAGCAAAAATATTGCAAAATATTTAAAATCTAAATTAGTAAATTCTAGCATCAGAAATTTTTCTGATGGAGAAATTTATGTTGAGATTAATGAAAATATAAGAGGAAACAGTATTTTTATTATTCAGTCAATTTCATCGCCTGCTAATGATAATCTAATGGAGCTTTTACTTTGCATAGATGCATTAAAAAGATCATCTGCAAAAAATATTACAGCTGTCATTCCATACTTTGGATATGCAAGACAAGATAGAAAAGTTGTTCCAAGAACTTCTATTTCAGCAAAACTTGTATCAAATCTAATTACTAAAGCTGGCGCAGATAGAGTGGTAACAGTTGATTTACATGCTGGTCAAATTCAAGGTTTTTTTGACATTCCTGTTGATAACTTATTTGCAACTCCAATTTTTGCAAGACACGCAAAGAAAAAAATAAAAAATAAAAATATTATTTGTGTTGCACCAGATGTAGGTGGAACTGAAAGAGCTAGAGCTTTAGGAAAACTATTAAATGTAGGACTTGCAATTGTTGATAAGAGAAGACCAAAGCCAGGTCAATCACAAGTAATGAATGTGATAGGAGATGTTAAAGGAAAAACTTGTGTAATCGTTGATGATATTATTGACTCAGGTGGAACAATAGTAAACGCTGCAAAAGCACTTAAAGATAGAGGTGCGAAAGAAGTTTATGTTTACATCACACATGGAGTTTTAAGTGGTGAGGCTGTAAAAAAAATTAAAAATTCTGTAATCAAAAATCTTGTTATTACTGATACAATTGACAACAATGATAAAATTAAGGGTGCTAAAAACATTGAGGTACTGCCAATTTCTGGCTTAATGGGAGAAGCAATTAAAAGAATATCTAACTCAACATCTGTCTCAGATTTATTTAAATAATTACCTTGAGTTATTAAAGAACTTGGGCTAAAAACCCATGATTTTATGATTTCATTAGATGCAAACATTAGAAACACAAAAACTAAGGGTGAACTTAGTGTGCTAAGAAATAATGGTAGTGTACCAGCTGTAATTTATGGTGGTGAAGCACAAAATGAAACAGTTTCAATTTCAAAAAAATTATTAAAGTCTCTGATCGATAAAGAAAATTTCCTGTCCAATGTAGTTACTTTAAATGTCGATGGAAAACCTCAAAACGTTCTTCCAAGAGAAATTAAATATCACATCATTTCAGATGAACCTATTCATGTAGACTTTTTAAGAGTGGTTCCAGGTGTAAAAATAAGAATTGAAGTGCCTGTTCAATTTATTAACCATGAAAAATCTCCAGGCTTGAAGAGAGGTGGAGTTTTGAACATCGTTAGAAGAAAAGTAGAATTAAGATGTCCAAGTGAAAAAATTCCTGAAAACTTAGTAATTGATCTTGATGGCGTTGAGATTGGTGAAAGTTTCAAAATATCATCTATTAATTTAGAAACAGATGTAACTCCAACAATTAAAGGAAGAGACTTTGTTATAGCAACATTGGCCGCACCTACTGTAATGAAGGAACCTGAAAAACCAGCTGAAGCAGAAGCTGCAGAAGGAGAAGCTGGAGCAGAAGCAGCAGCAGAAGGTGATAAACCAGCAGCTGAAGGTGAAAAAAAAGAGGGTGACGATAAAAAAGCAGCTGAAGAAAATAAATAAACTGTCAAAGTTAAATTTTACTATCCATTAAAAAAATATGCTTTTATTCGTAGGCTTAGGTAATCCAACACCAGATAGTGAAAATAATCGACATAATGTTGGATTTAAAATTATCGATGCTATTAATAAAAAATTTGGATTATCAAAACAAAAACCCAAATTTAAAGGGCTACTCACAACTGGAAATGTTGGTGATCAAAAAGTCTATGCAATCAAACCTCTAACATTTATGAATAATTCTGGAATTTGTATAAGAGAGCTTATTGAGTACTTTAAAATAGATGCAGAAGATGTAATTGTTTTTCATGATGATTTAGATGTTGAATTTGGGAAGATTAAAGCAAAATTTGGTGGATCAAGTGCAGGACATAATGGGATTGCATCTATTGATAAATTTATAGGTAAAGATTACTCAAGAGTGAGAATTGGAATAGGTAAGCCAAAAGAAAACATAGAAGTTGGTGATTTTGTTCTTCAAAATTTTGAAGAGGAAGAGTTAGCTGGTATTGAAAAAATCTCAAACCATATCAACGAGTCGATTAGTATATTAGTTGAAAAAAAATTAGATCTATTTTCTAGTACAGTAAATAATAACAAATAATGAGCTTTAAATGTGGAATTGTTGGTTTGCCCAATGTTGGTAAATCTACCCTGTTCAATGCATTAACAAACTCAAGTAAGGCGCAAGCAGCCAATTTTCCTTTTTGCACGATTGACCCAAATGTTGGGGTTGTTCCAGTTCCAGATGAAAGATTAAACAACCTATCTAAAGTTTCAAAATCAAAAAAAATCATAAATACCACAATTTCATTTGTAGACATTGCTGGACTAGTAAAAGGCGCATCAAAAGGTGAAGGTTTAGGTAATAAGTTTTTATCACATATTAGAGAAGTGGATGCAATTATTCATATGATTAGATGTTTTGACTCTGATGATATTCAAAATGTTAACCCAACAATAGATCCCATCAGAGATTTAGAAATTATTGAGACCGAAATGATGTTGGCTGATTTAGAATCAATTCAAAAAAGATTAGAAAAAAGTAATAAAAAAAACGTTGATGAGGAACAATTAAAGATATTAGAAGTAGCGCTAGATTGTATTAATAATGACAAGGATATTTCTATTCTAAAATCTCAATTTGAGAGCAAACAACTTAATCAGAGTGGTTTATTGTCAATAAAACCTAAAATATTTGTATGTAATGTAGACGAGCAAAGTGTTCAAGAGGGTAATCAATATACAAAAGATTTTATAGAAAAATTTGGTGAAGAAAATACTTTGATTGTTTCAGCTGATATAGAAAATCAAATCAATGAACTAGAGTCTTCAGAGAGAAAAAACTATATGGATATGATTGGCTTGGAAGAAACTGGATTAAGCATGTTAATTCAAAAAGGTTATAAAATTTTAGAATTAGATACCTATTTTACTTCTGGTCCAGAAGAAACAAGAGCATGGACAATCCAAAAAAATTGTACAGCTCCTAAGGCAGCTGGTGAAATTCATACTGACTTTGAAAAAGGTTTTATAAGAGCAGAAACAGTTTCTTATGAAGATTTTGTAGCAAACGATGGATGGGTAAATTCAAAGACTAATGGAAAAATGAGACTAGAAGGTAAGGATTATATAGTTAAAGACGGTGATGTATTAAACTTCAGATTCAACACGTGACCATATTTTTTTCATACTGAAATAAACTAAGATAGTTAAAATAATCAAATAAATAATCGCTTTAAAACCCATTTGGTGCCTAGATTCTAAATGTGGCTCTGCTGCCCACATTAAAAATGTTGTCACATCTTTTGACATTTGTTCAACTGTTGCTTTTGTTCCATCACCATATTCAACTATATCTTCTGAAAGTGGAGCAGACATTCTAATTTTATTTCCATACATATATTTGTTGTAATGAACACCTTCATCTAAAGTCATTCCAGCTGGTGCATCTTCGTAACCTTGAAGCAAAGAATAAATATAATCTACTCCACCACCTCTAGCTTTAACAAGAACTGACATGTCGGGTGGATATGCTCCACCATTTGCTGCTTGGGCTGCTTTGACATTTTCGTATGGCATTACAAATTTATCAGATAATTTCGCTGGTCTTTCAAACATTTCACCATCTGCATTTGGTCCATCTATTACTTCAAATGATGCTGCTATAGCTTTGACTTCAGCTTCTGAAAATTCTGGTCCACCCTTTTCTCCTAAGTTTCTATAGCTTAGATATTTCATTGAGTGACAAGACGCACATACTTCCGTGTAAACTTGATAACCTCTTTGAAGTGAACCTCTATCAAATTTACCAAAAAGTCCCTTGAAACTCCAATCAGTTTTTAAGTAATCAACTTTTTCAGCTGATTGTGATTGGGTAAATGCAAAAAAAAATAAGACTAGAATTGAAAATAATTTAATAAAATTCTTCACTTTATTTATCTATACTTTGTTTATTTTTAGCCATTGCTAAATTTGGAGAGCCTCCAAGAACAGGCTCCGTTATACTTAATGGAATAGGTAATGTTTTTTCTTTAAATCCTAAAACTGGTAAAATTACTAAAAAATGAAGAAAATAATACGCTGTAGCTACTCTTGCAATCAACAGATAAAGCCCTTCAGCTGGCATAGCTCCCATATATCCTAAAATCAGAACATCAACCACAAGTATCCAGTAGAACTGTTTGTATAGAGGTCTAAATACTGCAGATCTAATTTTTGAAGTATCTAACCATGGTAGTACAGCTAAAATTAAAATAGCTGAGAGCATTGCTACAACTCCAAGCAACTTGTCAGGCACAGATCTTAAAATTGCATAAAAAGGTAAAAGATACCATTCGGGAACAATGTGAGCTGGGGTTACCATTGGATTAGCTTCAATATAATTATCAGCATGACCTAAAATATTTGGTGAATAAAAAACAAAAAAGGCAAAAACAATCATAAACATCAGTAATGCAAATCCATCTTTAATAACAATGTATGGATGGAACGGCACTGTATCCTTTGAAGGTTTCTTTATATCAATTCCAACTGGGTTGTTATTTCCAGGAACGTGAAGAGCCCAAATATGCAAAACTACTAATCCCAAAATTAAAAAAGGAATTAAATAATGGAGTGTAAAAAATCTAGTTAAAGTAGGATTGTCTACAGAATAACCGCCCCATAACCAAGTAACAATTCCCTCACCCACTAATGGAATTGCGCTAAATAAATTTGTAATAACTGTTGCTCCCCAGAAACTCATTTGGCCCCATGGTAATACGTAGCCCATAAATGCAGCAGCCATCATTAACAAATAAATGATTATTCCAATTATCCAAATAATTTCTCTTGGAGATTTATATGATCCATAAAATAAAGATCTGAATATATGAATGTAGACTGCCAGAAAAAACATCGATGCACCATTTGCATGAATGTATCTTATTAACCAACCATAATTTACATCCCTCATGATATGCTCAACACTTTCAAAAGCCATATCAGCATGAGCTATGTAGTGCATAGCAAGTGTTAAACCAGTTACAATCTGAGTTATTAAACAAAAAGTTAAAATTCCTCCAAATGTCCACCAGTAGTTTAAATTTTTTGGTGTAGGATAATCTGTTAAGTGATTTGCTAAAGTTAAAAGTGGAAGTCTATCATTGAACCATTTTCCAACTTTTGATGTGGGTGTATATTCGTGATCACTCATAATATTAATTATCCAATTTTAATTGTTTTTGCATTAACAAATTCATATTTTGGAACTTCCATGTTCAAAGGTGCGGGACCTTTTCTAATTCTACCTGATGTATCATAATGCGAACCATGGCATGGGCAAAACCAACCATCGTAATCACCTTTATCATTTAATGGTACGCAGCCTAAATGGGTACAAACACCGAGCATCACTAACCATTCGGGATCTTTAGCTCTATCCTCATCTTTTTCTGGATGTTTTAGATCTTCCATTTTGACTGATTTTGCTTCTGAAATTTCTTCATTAGTTCTTCTTCTGATAAAAACTGGTTTTCCTCTCCAAAGCACAGTTATAGTATTTCCAGGTTTAACTGAACTTACATCAACTTCTGTACTGGCTAATGCTTTCACTGATGCATCGGGATTCATTTGATCTACTAATGGCCAAACTACCGCTCCAACACCAACAGCTCCAACTGCGTAAGATGCAGTGAATAGAAATTCTCTTCTTTTAGGCTTTTTATCTGACATTTTTTTAAATATTATTGTTAAAAAATTACTTAATATACGATTTCTTATAAGATAATAGTTTTTTTTCTACTGAAAGAATGACACATAATTATGAGCCAAAGACCTAATATTGCATTGTATGAACCAGATATCCCTCAAAATACAGCAGCAATAATTAGAACATGCGCTTGTTTAGGCGCTAAACTTGAAATTATTGAACCATGTGGTTTTCATCTCAGTGATAAACGTTTTAAAAGAGTAGTTATGGATTACATGGATTGGGATAAAATTGATTTATATCAAAGTTCAAAACATTTCTTTGAGGCAAAAAAGAATCAAAGAGTTATTTTAATGACAACAAAAGCATCGATATCTTACACAAAGTTTAATTTCAAAAAAGATGATACGATATTGTTTGGTCGAGAAAGTGCTGGTGTTCCTAAAAATATTCATCAATCTATAAATGATCGCTTGAAGATACCAATGAAAGAAAATGTTAGATCGCTTAATATTGCATCCTCGGTTGCAGTTGTTTTGGCAGAAAGTTTAAGACAAACAGGGTTAATATAAAATGGATAATGAAATAAAAAAAGACATCACTAGTAATTGGTTCAAGCTTTTGCAAAATGCTATTTGTGATGACATCGTTAAATTAGAGAAAAATAAAATTAAATTTAAATCAACGACATGGCAAAGAAATAAAAGTAAAGATGAAGGTGGTGGTGAATATAGGATTATTACAAATGGAAAAATTTTTGAAAAAGTAGGAGTAAATTTTTCAAAAGTTTATGGAAAATTTCCAAAAAAATTTCAAAAAAATATTCCTGGCGCTAGTAAAGATCCAAGATTTTGGGCTTCAGGAATTTCAATAGTAATGCATATGCAAAATCCTTACATTCCAGCAATGCATTTTAATACTAGATATATTTGCACAACTCAAAATTGGTTTGGTGGTGGGATGGATGTAACACCCTCAATAAAAGATAAAAAAGAAGAAAACAATTTTCATCTATCATTAAAAAAAATGTGTGATCGTCATAATAAAACATATTATAAAAAATATAAAGAATGGTGTGATAAATATTTCTTTCTACCGCATAGAAATGAGGCAAGAGGAATTGGTGGAATTTTTTTTGATTACAAGAAAGATAATTTTGAAAGCGACTTCAAATTTGTAAGGGATGTTGGGGTAACATTTCAAATGATATTCAATAATATTATTGAAAAAAAAATTAACAAAAAATGGACTTTAAAAGAGAAAGAGATGCAGTATATTAAAAGAGGAAGATACGCTGAATTTAATTTATTATATGATAGGGGAACTAAATTTGGCTTACAAACTGGTGGAAATGTAGAAGGTATATTAATGTCGTTGCCACCATTAGCTAAGTGGAAATAAAAAATGGATAAAGAACCAATTACATTAAATGGTTTGGAAAAACTAAAAGACGAATTAGTTTTTTTAAAAGAAAAAAAGAGACCTGAAATTGTAGCTGCAATTGCAGAAGCAAGATCGCATGGAGATCTTAAAGAAAATGCAGAATATCATGCTGCTAAAGAAGAACAGTCTCATAGCGAAGGACGAATAACAGAAATCAATGATATTATTGCAAGAGCTAATGTCATAGATGTTACAAAATTAAATAATGAGGGCAAAATAATCTTTGGTTCTACTGTATTCTTAGAAAACCTAGATAATGGCGAAAAAATTAGTTACAAAATTGTTGGAAAAGATGAAGCTGATTTAAAACAAAAACTAATTTTTTTTCAATCACCAATGGGCAAAGGTTTAATTGGGAAAAATAAAAATGATCTAGTCGAGATCACAACTCCTGCTGGAGTTAAAAATTTTGAAATAAAAGACGTTAAATATATTTAACTTTTAATAATTTTTTGGATTTGTTTTTCTGAAATTTGGAAACTATTTTGAACCCATGTTTCCTCTATCAACTTTAGTTTTTTACCCAACATTTTTCCCTCAGCAATATTATATTTAGTCATGAGTGTGCTTGCATCAATTGGAAGAGTTGGGATAACTTTATAATTATAAGTTTCTATTAATTTAATTAATTTTTTTTCAACTTTCGAGGATGTAAATAATTTATAATTGATAATATCAATTACTGTTTGCTTGCCATTATAATAAAAAATCTTATTAAAATTCTTTTCATTAAAAATTTTTATACTTACATTTTCTTTATAGAAAAAATCAATTGATTTTAATCTTTTTTGATCTTTTTTAGAGATATTAAATTTATAAAGAAAATAATCAGTATTATCTGATCCATCAACTATCAATAGTGATAATAAAAAAATAAAATCTACCTTTGATAGATTGTCAATTGCGTAAGAATTTAATTTCTTAAAATTTTCTAAATTTTTTAGTTGAGGAAAAATAATCTCTATAAGTTCTAAACTAATCTTATCATTAAATATTTTTAAAAATGCATTGGATTTTGTTAGTTTTTTAAATTCATCTAACAATCTCTCTGATGATAGTTTTGAAACACCACCAATATTTTTTTTTATTTTTTTAATTATATTAAGGTCATGGCTTTGATTTGAATAATTTATAAAAAAACGGATATATCTAAGAATACGTAAATAATCTTCTTTAATTCTATTTTCCGAGTCCCCTATAAAATTAATATTCCCACTCTCAAGATCTTTTTTACCATTGTAAGGGTCAAACAAATTACCATCTTTGTCTGAATATATTGAATTTATGGAAAAATCTCTTCTTGCCGCATCTTCCTTCCAGTTAGAGGAAAATTCTACTTTTGCATGCCTTCCGTCTGTTGATACATCTTTTCTTAATGAAGTAATTTCATACTTATAGTCATCAATTATAGCAGTAATAGTTCCATGTTGAATGCCAGTCTCGTAAAAATTAATATTTTGTCTCTTTAGAGCATCACAAACTTCACTGGGTACTAAATTTGTAGCTAAATCAATATCATCGACTGTTTCTTTTTTAATAACTTTTCTTACACACCCACCAACATATCTAACCTCACTACTCTTCGAATAAGTATTAAGTGCTTCAAATATTCTTTTAGCAGGTGTTTGGGTTGTTAAATTTTTAAGATTTTGACTTATGTAATCAAGATTACGAGATCTAAAAAAAATTTTATCTAAAAAGTTATCCATATATGGCTGGGGCGCTAGGATTCGAACCTAGGATGCCGGTACCAAAAACCAGTGCCTTACCACTTGGCTACGCCCCAATATTGTTTTCATATAACACAAAAAAATAAAATTTATATAGTTTTCGATGCATTACACCAATAATTTCTAAATTTTCTTTTAAATCTAACTTTTGCTAATTCACAATCTTGTTTTCTTTGATAATAAGCAACTATTACTGAACCAGACCCTGTCATTCTTACAAATAAAGGTTGGTTTAAATTTTCTAAATAAGATTTTAATATTTTTAGTTTTGGATACTTAGAGAATGCAACTTTTTCTAGGTCATTTTCATATTTCAATAAAGATTTTAAATTCATCATTTTTTTTTTAGAATTATTAAATATAGGTTTGCTAAATTTTTTTACTCCTGAATAAATTTTTTTTGTAGAACATCCAAAATTCGGACGAACAAGCAAAATATTAAAATTTGAAGTTTTTAGAAATTTTTTAATAGCACCATTTGATGATAAAATTGTACTCTTTGGATTAATACCCAAAATTACATCAGAGCCAATTAATTTTGTAATTTGTAAAATTTTTTTTTGGTTAATCTTAATAAAATTTTTTTTAATTAAAAAATTTAAAATTGTAGCAGCATTCATAGAACCCCCTCCAAGACCAGCTTCCTGTGGGATATTTTTTTTTATCTTAATTTGAAATTTTTTATTATTTAATATTTTTTTTTCCTCTAAAATTTTAAATAATTTATTAACTGTATTATCTTCTTTTATATTTTTGGAAAAATTACCATTAAAAGAAATCTTGTGTTTATCGCTATTAATTTTTTTTATAGAGATTATGTCATGTAACTCTATAAACTTAACAACACTCTCAATTTTATGAAGGCTGGTTAGCTTACCAGTAACATATAAAGCTAGATTGATCTTAGCAAATGATTTTACTTTATTAGTTTTCATTAAGAATTATTGAGACCTTCTGTAATTTTTATATTTATATTTTTTTTAATATCTTCATCTGCATCATCTAAACTTAAAACATAGTTCCAAAAATATCTTGCTTGAATATTTCTATTTAATTTCCATAAAATATCACCATAATGATCATTAACTGTTGGATCTTCTGGCATTAATTCAACAGCTTTTTTTATATATTTTTCTGCCTCAATATAATTTTCTATCAAATAATATGCCCACCCTATCGAGTCTGTAATATAAGGATCATTACTTCTTAAAGCATATGCTTTTTCTAACATTCTCATTGCTTCATCTATTTTATAGTCACGTTCTAACCACGAATAAGCCAAATAATTTAAAACATAAGCATCATCTGGATTAATTTGTAGTGAGTATTTTAAATCTCCATCAGCTCTTTGAAAATTACCTAATCGCTCATAACTTCCACCACGTCTATAAAGTAAATCAGATTTAATTTCTGAATTATCATCCAGAGATGAGATGATTTCAGTATAATACTCAATCGCTTTTTCATAATTTTTTGAATTTTTATAAAAATTTGCGATATCAAAAACCATCTTAACATTTGGGTTTTTAATTTTACTGAATTTTAAGCTTAAATAATTGATACCCTCATCATAACCTTTATCTTTAATAATTATTTGAGCTTCTTTTTTTACTCTAAACCAATAATAAAATTCATATTTCTTATCGAAATTTTTTAATATTTTTTTAGCCTTCTCGTATTCCTCATTTAGATAAAAGTTTTCAGCTACAAGTGTTGAATTTAAAATAAATTTTGGATTTAAGTAATTTGCAAGGTTTAAATAGAAATTAGATTTTTCAATATCATCTTGGGAGGAGTATAAGTTTGAAATCAAAAATAAAAACTCACTGATAATATCGTTATGATTATTGCATGAGAAGATTTTACTAAATTCTTTAAAATTATTATTTTCAATCCAACTTTTACTTTGAGACAAAAGAAGCGTAGAATTTATATATTCAAGCTGATTAGAAACTACCTTGGCCTCCTCAATTTGATCATTTTCGATTAAATAATTAATATAAAAAAATATGTATCTTGAATAATCTCCATCAGGATTATTTATTAAATTTAGAAAAGATGACCTAGTATTTTCCTTTTTCAGATAACATCTTTGAAATGCTTGATTTATTAATGATATATTGCCAAAATTTTTTTTGTTAAATAAAATTTTTTTGTTTTTAAAAGTGTAAAGATATTGTCTTAATGTTTCAAATATTACTAAATTAAATCTATTTTCATTTTGAAATTGTAAACTTAAATTCAAGTATTTCTCTGCTTGATTTAAATTATTTTTTTTTAAATTGTCTGCTATTAAAAGTAGATAAGCTTCAAAAAAATCTAAATTTTCATCATTACTATTATTTTTGATAACATTAATAGCTTGGGCAACTTTATTTTCTAATACTAAAGAAAAAGTATATCGTTTCAAATATGCATCATGCTTATTAAGAAGTACCTTGGATGCATTAAAAAATTTTAAAGCATCAGAATTATCTTTATTTTCAAATGCAATAATTCCTGAAAAATAATTTGATAAATCTCGTGAATTAAATTCATTAAAACTAGCACTTTTAGAATATAAAGGGGTCTGATAGAATAACCCAAAAACAACTATTATTTTTATTAGTTTGTTAAACATTAAATCATTGTATGATTAAAAAAGTGATAAATCAAAAAGGCAAATTAGACGAACAATTAATAGATACTATAGAACCAAATTTTATATTTAAAAATAAGCCGATAAATAGATTTAATATTATTGAAAATAATAATGATACTGATCAAACTAATAAAGCTGAACTTTTAGAAAAGTTAAAAAAACAAATTAATTCAATCGAAAATTGTAATTTAAAAGATAACTCACAAAATCTTATCCTTGGAGATGGAAACATAAATAGTTCAATTATGTTGATTGGAGAAGCGCCAGGAGATGAAGAAGATAAAGCCCACAAAACATTTAAGGGTGAGGTAGGAGAATTATTAAATAAAATGTTACTAGCAATAGAAATAAAAAGACAAAACATTTATTGCAGTTATGCAGTCAATTTTAGACCTCCAGAAGATCGAAAACCTACATCTCAAGAAATTAAAAGATACTCTGTTTTCTTAAAAGAACATATTTCAATTATCAATCCAAAAATTATTATTTTAATGGGGAGCTCAGCAATGGAGGCTGTAACAGGAATTAACAGTAAAATATCATCTGAAAGAGGAAAATGGAAAGAAGTAATATTAAGAAATAAAACCTATCCACTGATAATTTCATTTAGTCCGTCTTACCTAATTAGATTTCCAGAAAATAAAAAATATTCATGGGAAGACTTAAAAAAAATTAAGAATAAGATTACTGAAATGAAGATTGTTATTTAATTTAATATGATTGAATTGCATAAAAGATATTTTTCGTGGTGGGGAAAAACACTTAAAATTTCTAACTATAGCCTTCTATGGATTTCCTTTATAAAGGGAGTTTTGGTTGGACTTTTAATTTATCACCTCATAATAGTTTAAATGAAAATTGTAGCTGGTGTCGACGAGGTTGGAAGAGGAAGTTTAATTGGGCCCGTTTATGCAGCAGCAGTAATTTTAAATAAAAATATTAATAAAAAATTATTAAAAGACTCTAAAACTATTGCTAAAGATAAAAGAGAATTATTATCAAATTATATAAAAAAAAATTCTATTTGGTCAGTGGGCAAAGCATCTGTTATAGAGATAGACAAAATTAATATCTTACAGGCAAGTCTACTTGCAATGAAAAGAGCTATAAAAAAACTTAAAAAAAAACCTTCTCATATTTTAATTGATGGAAATAAACTTCCTGATTTAAAAAATTATAATTTAAAAGCAATAATTAAAGGTGATCAAAAAATAGCCTCAATATCAGCAGCATCAATTGTTGCTAAAGTTGCTAGAGATAAATTCATAACTACATTGGCTAAGAAAAACAAAGGATATGGCTGGGATCAAAATTTTGGATATGGAACGAAACAACATTTAAAAGCTATTAAAAAACTTGGTAGTAATAAGCATCATAGAAAAACATTCTCTCCGATATCTAAATTCAAGATATACAATATCTAGTTATCTATCTTTTAGTTAGCACAAATCGAATCTAATTAATTCAATCACAGGTTGACCCAAGAATCCTTTTGGAGTCTAATTATTTTATACAAATGAAAACTGATTTTAAAAATAAAATTATAAACGGAGATAGTCTTGAGGAATTGAAAAAAATTCCAAGTGAAACTTTTGATTTAGTTTTTGCAGACCCTCCATATAATTTACAGTTGAAAGGTGAGCTTACTAGACCAGATCGATCTAAAGTAAGTGCAGTAAATGATAAATGGGATCAATTTGAAAATTTCAAAAAATATGATGATTTTACGTACACATGGTTAGCTGAGTGCAAAAGAATATTAAAAAAAGATGGAGCCATCTGGGTCATAGGTAGTTATCACAACATTTTTAGAGTGGGAACTGCAATTCAAAATTTAGGATTTTGGATTTTAAATGACGTTATTTGGAATAAGAATAACCCAATGCCTAATTTTAGAGGAACACGATTTACCAATGCTCATGAAACTTTAATTTGGGCTTCAAAGAGTGAAAAGTCAAAATATACTTTTAACTATCAATCATTAAAATGTTTAAATGACGATCTGCAAATGAGATCAAATTGGAATTTACCAATCTGCAATGGCTCTGAAAGACTCAAAAAAAATGGTAAAAAAGTACATTCAACACAAAAACCAGAGTCTCTACTACACAGAGTTTTATTAGCGTCATCAAATAAAGATGACATGATTTTAGATCCATTTTTAGGTTCTGGGACTACAGCAACTGTAGCAAAAAAATTAGGTAGAAACTATTTTGGTATAGAGAAAGAAAAAAGTTATTTTAAAGCAGCAGATCAAAGGTTAAAAAATACAAAGCCAATAGAAGATGAGTTGCTTGATACGCTTAAGAATAATAGATCAAAACCACGAATTCCATTTGGCTCTTTAGTGGAACTTGGAATAATCAAACCAGGTACCAACATTTTTGATAATAAGAAAAAAATCTCTGCAAGAATTATGGCTGATGGTAGCATTAAGCATGAACAAACCGAAGGATCTATTCATAAAGTTGCAGCAACTATTCTAGGTGCTGAAAGTTGTAATGGTTGGACTTATTGGCATTGCGATATTAATGGACGAACACATCCTATTGACTACTTGAGACAAAGATTAATTGCTAAAAATTAATTTTTATAAATTTTACCCAAATAACTTGATAGAAAAAATTTATTTTTTGTTAAAAATTTTAAAATAATATTTCTAAAAAAGACAATTATTGGATTTGATAAATGAAAGGCGAAATGATTAAGCTTTGATCTATTATTTATCATTCTAACTTTTACAATTCTGTTATTGTAAAATTCATTCTTATTATTTGCAATATCATTAAATAATTCATAACCACCCTCAATAGATTGAGAGGCTCCTTGGGCAAATGAAGGTGGAAAGGCAAAAAAAGCATCTCCAATTAATGAGATATTGGTGCCTGGTTTAAGGTAGCCTTTGCTAATGAAAACTGGAAAGCATTTGATGTCATTAAGATTATCCAGAATATTTGCAGAAATTTTATTTTGTAATTTATCTTTAATACCTTGAATAAAACCCTCCTCTTTAAAAAGCCCATAATTATCAAGCTCATTTGCTGTTAATTTATATTTTAAAACTCCAATAAAATTTGAGACTTCATTATCGTTATTTATTGGATAAATCACATAATGAAAATTGCTTCCCATAAATAAAGAAATATTTTTTTCTTTTAAATTATTAAGGTTTTTTCTTGAAATACTGCCCCTAATAGCAATTGAATTATTATAGGTAGGTTTTATTTCATTATTAGAAATAAGAGACTTACCTTTGGAAAATACACCATCAGAAATAATTAAATGATCACAACTTTCTTTAATACTGTTATTAAAAGTTAAAATTATTTTATTATTATTTTTTTCAATATTTTCAATATTATGATCATACTTAATTGTATTGTCTTCCAATCTATCTTTTAAAAATTCGACTAATTTAGACCTTTTTAGAGTTGTGTACTTACAATTTTCAGAATTAAACTCTGAAATATTTAAGTCACATATTTTTTTTTCATGTTTAATTTCATAAAAATCAATTTTTTCAGGGTTAAATCTATCTTTGCTTTCTAAAGTATTAAATCCAATTGTATTAAGAAGTTTTATACTGTTTGTTGATAGCTGAATTCCATATCCCTCATCTAAATTGATTGATGTATTTTTTTCATAAATAGCTACTTGGTAATCAAGATTTTCTTTAAATAAGTTTGCAACAAATAGACCTGAAATACCTGCTCCTATTATTGCAATTTTTTTCATTTATGATTTTCCAAATAAGTAACAATTTTTTTTGTAAAAGTTGGCAAAGTATAGTTTTTTAATTTTTTAGGATCAATCCAATAGGAAAAAGGAATTGGTTTAATCATCTTATCATTTTTGATTTTAATATTCATGTTCATATTTGATAATTTGAAATTTAAATTTTGGTTAAAGTTTTTAGGTTTGGTTAATTCTTGCATTGGAAAAATATTGAAATTTTTTAAAAAATTGAAATTTCTATTTTTAACCAATAAATATTTATTATTTTTTTTATAAACTTTGAGTAAAAAGTATTTATCTTTGCTATTTTTTTTAATTTTATTTAAAATAAAATCTTGTTTAGCAATAGATTTGCAATTTTTTGAGATTGGACATTTTTCACAAAGAGGGTTGTTTGGTTTGCAGATTAGTGCACCTAATTCCATTAACGCCTGAGCATAATCACTAGATCTACTTGAGGTTCCTAAAACTTTTTTGCTTTTGATTAAATTATCTTTTTGTATTTGATTTTCTTTCTTTAAGTATAGATATCTTTTTAAAACTCTTTCCACATTTCCATCTAATGGAATAAAGGGTTTGTTGAATGCAATAGCCAATATTGCACTTGCAGTATAATCTCCAATACCAGGTAGTGATTTTAAATCTAAAAAATTATTAGGTAATTTTTTATTAAAATCTTTAATCACAACTTGAGCAGCTTTTTTAAATTTTTAACTCTTGAATAATAGCCAAGACCTTCCCAAAGCTTAATAAGTTTTCGATTTTCATAACTGGCTAAAGTTTCTAAATCTGGAATATTTTTAATGAACCGATTAAAATACGGTATCACTGTTACAACTTGAGTTTGCTGAAGCATAAATTCACTAACTAAGGTGTAATATTGCTTTTTTTTTGAAGTAGTTTTTTTTCTCCAAGGTAATAACCTTTTGTTAATATCATACCAATTTAGAATTTTATTTGTTATTGTCTGATCTTTCATATGCAATTTAAAAATAATACTAAGCGCGGAAATGTCACCATTCAAGGTTTAAGATCTTTTAAGGACACTTTACCTAAAAATGTAAAAAAAATCATTAATAAGAAGGGTCATATTTATTCTGAAACACTTGGCAACTGGAGATATATTGTTGGAGATGATCTATTTAAAGTTTGTTATCCAAAAACATTTAAGAATTCTAATAAATTTGGAGTTAGCACTCTCATGGTAATGGTTAAAAGGGGTCATGAGATTGATATGGAATACTCCAAAAAAGATATTTTAGATAAAATGAATAGTTTTTTTGGTTATTCAGTTGTAGAAAAACTCAAATTCATTAGCTTTGATGATGAACAGAAAATCTTTTCAAAAAAAGAGTTGCATCAGGAAAATGTGGCAATTAATAAATATCAAAATAAAATTAATGATGTTAAGAATGATAAAATTAAGAAATCTCTGATTGAACTAACCAAGGTATTTAAAGAAAAATGAAAAAAATTCTAATAATTATAACAATTTTTTTTAGTACTATTTCAACCATTAGCGCAAAGGAAATAAAAAGAATTGTAGTTGGAAGTAAAGATGCAAAGATTACAATTATAGCCTATGAATCTTTAACTTGTAGTCATTGTGCTAATTTTCATAAAGATGTGTACCCTGAGCTTAAAAAAGATTACCTTGATACAGGTTTAGCTAAAATCGAATTTAGACACTTTCCTTTAGATATAGCAGCTTTCAATGCTTCAAAAGTTTCACAATGTAATAACGGTGGTGATTCGAAAATTTTAAATAGTTTTTATGCAAACCAACAAAAATGGGTCAAAGGTAGCTCAGTACAAGAAGCAAATGAAAATCTTAAAAAATTTTTAATTAGCGAGGGTTATAACGTTGATTTTGAAAAGTGTATAAATGACAAAGAAATCGAGGATTTTGTTTTAAATGATCGAATAGATGCAGTTAAAAAATACAAAATAAGTTCTACTCCTACGATAATAATCAACGATGAAAAGTTCGAAAAAACTCTAAATTACAAAAATTTAAAAAAAGCACTAGAAAAACTGATATAAGTTAGTGCATGGAGTTTAAAAAAATCCAGTTAAATGGATTTAAATCATTTGCTGATAAAACAAATTTTTTAATTGAAAAAGGTCTCACAGGAATAGTTGGTCCTAATGGCTGTGGTAAATCAAACATTGTAGAGTCGTTAAGGTGGGTAATGGGAGAAACCTCAGCAAAAAGCATGCGTGGATCAGGAATGGAAGATGTAATTTTTTCTGGTACATCCAATAAAGCATCTAAAAATATTGCAGAAGTATCTATCGATTTAGATAATAAAGATAACGAAGGTCCAGTTCAATATCGTGAACTTGATCAAATTAATGTTAGAAGAAAAATTGAAAAAGATAAAGGCTCTAAATTTTATATTAACGATAAAGAGGTAAGAGCAAGAGATGCTCAGATGTTTTTTGCAGATTTATCGACTGGTGCACATTCTCCTTCAATGATTAGTCAAGGACGTATTGGTGCATTAGTAACTGCAAAGCCGACAGATAGAAGAGCTATTTTAGAGGAAGCTGCTGGAATTTCAGGATTACATGTTAGAAGGCATGAGGCAGAACTAAGATTGGGAGCTGCAGAAAATAATCTTAAAAGAGCTGATGAACTTAGAAGACAACAAGAAAAACAACTAGCTAATCTTCACAAACAAGCTGAGGAAGCGTCAAAATACAAATTAATTTCTGAAGAAATTAAAAAAATTGAAGCAGGACTCTATTATTTAAAATTAATTGAAATAGATAAAGAAATTAGAATTGAAATCGAAATCAATAATGAGGCAGAAGGAGAAGTAGAGGGCTTTAATAATAAAATATCTGAGTTAGAAAATTTAATTAAATCTGCAACAGATAAAGTTTCACCCCTTAGAGAAAAAAATATAGAAAATTTGTCAAGGATTCAAAGATTAAACCTTGAACTTCAAAGTTTAGATGAAGAAAATACCAGAACACAAGATGAAATTGAAACTATTAAAAAATCGTTACAGACTTTAGATGAGGATATCTCAAGGGAAAGAGGAATTATAATTGATGCCAATTCTAATGAAAAAAGACTTAAAGAAGAAAAAACTGATCTAATAGAGGTTGACTCTAAATATTTTGAAACTGAAAAATTGTCTAATGAAGAATTAGAAGATGCCAAAAATAAACTAAAAGACGAGCAAAAAGCAGTTGATGAAGTAGTAAATAATATAGCTGAAGGGTCAATAAACATCAGTGTTGGCCCAATTAAAAATGTTAAAAACTCTATTAACAGAGTTAAAGAGTTAATTGATAGTAACGAAATCAATCAAGCAGTTACCTTATTAGATAGATGTAATATGGAACTTGATAATTTCTTAAATGATTTGAAAAATGAAAAATCAAGAGAGGCATTATTAAGTGTAAATGAAAAATCACAAAATATAAAACAACTTCAGGAAAAGTATGCTGATGCATACAGTAAAAATCAATCAATTAAAAATGAGTCTATAAAACGTAATGAGAGAATAAAAACTATAGAAACAGAAGTTGAAAGTTGGAAAAATTTATTAGCTAATTCAGAAAAAATGGTTGGTGAATTGACTGATAGAAAAAATAAATTAACAGATCAATTAAAAGAATTAGATAATCAACCTAAAGCTCAAGCTGAAAGAAAAGGTCAAATTACTGAAAATTTAAGAATATCAGATAAAGAAAAAATTGATAACGACGCTGTTATTGAAGAAACTGATAAACAGATAGAAAGCTTAAGATCTCAATTAAATGAAATTCAAGAACAATCAATTCAAATTAGAGAAAGAAAAGCAAGTTCTGGAGCAACTGTTGAAGGTCTACAAAAGAGGAAAAGTGATTTACTAGATAGAATAAATTCAGAGCTTAGTTTAACTGAAGTAAATATTTTAGAAAATTCAAACCTCAATGGTATGGAAGACCTTCCTAACCCAGTAGATCAAGAAGATTCTTTGGATAAAAAGAAACAAGAAAGAGAAAGATTAGGATCAGTTAACTTAAAAGCTGATGAAGAAACTAGCAAGTATGAAGAAGAAATAAAAAAAATGGAACAAGATCGTTCAGATTTAGTTACTGCAATAATCAAACTAAAAGAAAGTATTAATGAACTTAATCAAAAAGGTAGAGAAAGATTAATAGAAGCTTTTGAAAAAGTTAATAGAAAATTTAATGAAGTTTATACTAAACTTTTTAATGGAGGAAATGCTAAACTAGAATTAGTTGATTCCGATGATCCTCTTGAGGCTGGACTTGAAATGTTAGTCAGTCCACCAGGTAAAAGACTTCAATCAATAACTTTATTATCAGGAGGTGAACAAGCTTTGACCGCTCTTTCTTTAATCTTTGCTGTTTTTTTAACCAACCCTTCACCAATTTGTGTATTGGATGAAGTTGATGCACCACTTGATGATGCAAATGTAACTCGATTTTGTAGCCTTCTTGGGGAGTTAATAAAGATCACTAATACAAAATTCATTATTGTAACTCACCACGCTTTAACAATGTCTAAAATGAATAGACTCTACGGGGTTACAATGCCTGAAAAAGGCATAAGCCAACTCGTTGCTGTTGATTTACAAAAAGCAGAGAGTATGGTTGCCTAAACTATATAAATGCCAAAAGATCCGTTCAAAACTCGCTTAGAGATTGCAAAAAGTAAAGTTTCGAAGAAAAATCTCTATAATAAAAAGGATAATCCATCATCTATTGGAACGGCCTTCAAATTAAGCACAGAATTAGTATCAGCTGTGGCTGTAGGGACAATTATTGGGTTTATTTTTGACAAGACCTTTGGTACTAAACCCTGGTTTATATTAATATTTTTTTTTGTAGGTGTGGTTGCTGGAATTACCAACGTGATTAGATCTGCAAAAAATATGCAAAAATAAATAAAATTTATGGCATCAAATCCAATGACTCAATTCAATGTGCACAGAATTGGGCCAGAAATTAAAATAGGCACATTTGACATTTCATTTACAAATGCAAGTTTGTTTATGATTATTAGTTCAGTTGCAATTCTATTAATTTTTAATCTTGGATCAAAAAAAAATTCATTGATACCAAATAAAATCCAACTGCTAGCGGAACTTAGTTACACATTTGTTTCAAAAATGATTAGTGATACAGCTGGCCTTAAAGCAAAACCGTATTTTGCTTTTATATTTTCACTTTTTATGTTTGTGCTCTTTTGCAACATGTTTGGAATGATACCGTATACTTTCACTGTTACCAGTCATATCATTGTAACATTTGTTTTAGCTGCATTTATTTTTATAGGAGTAACCATTATTGGATTTATGAAACATGGTTTTGGATATTTAAAACTATTTGTGCCTAGTGGGGTTCCTGCAGTGCTACTTCCACTGATTGTAGTTATAGAAATAATTTCTTACTTGAGTAGACCAATAAGTTTATCAGTTAGATTGTTTGCTAACATGATGGCAGGTCATACAATGATGAAAGTTTTCGGAGGCTTTGTGATAAGTCTTGGAATAGTTGGTGGATGGCTTCCACTGAGTTTTTCGGTTGCATTAACAGGTTTGGAGATCTTAGTTGCTTTTCTTCAAGCGTATGTTTTTGCAATTTTAACCTGCATCTATTTAAATGATGCATTAAATTTACACCATTAATTAACATAGGAGGATATAATGGAATTAGAAGCAGCAAAAATGATCGGAGCAGGTCTAGCAGCAATAGCTTTAGCTGGTGCCGGTGTTGGTATCGGAATAATTTTTGGAAATTATTTATCAGGTGCAATGAGAAATCCATCTGCAGCACAAAAACAATTTCCTAACTTGCTTTTAGGTTTTGCACTTGCAGAAGCAACAGGATTATTTGGATTAGTAGTTGCATTAATCATTCTATTTGCGTTTTAAATTTAATGATTAAAAAAATATATTTTCAGTCAATATTTTTTAGCTTCCTTTTTTCATTGGAAGCTTTTGCAGCTGAAAGCGGAGGTATGCCTCAATTAAATCCAGAATTTTGGATTTCACAAATCTTTTGGTTAACTCTAACTTTTGGAATTTTGTATATAGTTTTATCAAAATTAATACTTCCAAAAATTAGTGGCAACCTAGAGTCTAGAAAATCACAAATTTTAGAAAATATTGAGGCTGCAGAGAAACAAAGACAAAATAGTGAAGAAAAGGTTAAAGAATATGAAGAAATTGTTTCAAGAAGTAAGATGGAAGCAAAAAATATTTTTAATCAAGCAAGAGAAAAAGCATTAAAAGATATTAGTGCTAAAAAAGACGTTCTGGATAAGCAAATTGATGATGAAATTGGCAAGGCAGAACAAGAAATAATAGAACTACAAAAAAGTGCACCTGATAAAATTAATAAGATAGCAATTGAGACTTCATCAGAATTGATCCAAAAACTTATTGGTGCTGAGGTGAATAACAGTAGTATTTCAGCAATTGTAGATGATTTATCAAGAAGAAGTGGAGATAAATATTATGGCAATTGATGCAACTTTTTGGGTAGCAGTTTCATTTATAATTTTTTTTGGAGCTTTAATTTATCTTAAAATTCCTCAGAAAGTCACCGAAATGTTAGATAAAATGATTTCTGATATCAAAAATGAAATTGATGAAAGTGAAAAACTGAGAACTGAAGCAAAAACATTGCTAGATAATGCACAGAATAAATTAGATACAGCACAAACTGTAAGTAATGAAATTTTAGATGAGGCAAAAAAAGATTCAGACAAATTAATAATTGAGCTAAATGATAAATTTCATAAATCATCTGAAATTAAAAAGAATTTAGCTGAAAATAAAATAAGCCAAATGAAAGAAGCAGCAATTAAAGAAATTAAAGATGCGTCAATTAAAATTGCGGTAGACTCAGTTAAAAAAATTATCACAACTTCTGTTGATAAATCTAAACTTGACGCGGTATTTCAAAAAAACTTAGATGAAACTAAGGAAGAGTTAAAAAAGATTAACTCATAATATTCTTACAATTATTTTAAAAAACTATAAATTGTTAAAATGAATTCTATAGTTATTGGTTCAGGATTTGGTGGAATTGCAGCTGCACTTAGGCTTAGAGCTAAAGGTCATCAAGTGACAATAATAGAAAAACATCCGGACTTAGGTGGAAGAGCAAGAGTATTTAAAAAAAATGGTTTTACGTTTGACGGTGGACCAACTGTAATAACAGCCCCCTATTTAATTAACGAATTATTTGATTTATTTAAAAAAGATCCTAAGGATTATATTAAACTAACTCCTCTTAAAATTTGGTACCGATTTATTTTTGAAGATAAAACAAAATTTGATTACTCGGGAAATGAGTCAGAAATGAAAAATCAAATTCAAAATATTAATAAAGAAGATGTAAAAGGTTATGAAAGGTTAGTAAATTTTACAAAAAAAATTTTTGATAAAGGTTTTACGGAACTTGCAGATGTTTCTTTTGATAAACCGTTTGTAATGATGAAACAATTGCCTGCTCTTTTAAAACTTAAAAGTTATAAATCTGTGTATTCACTAGTTTCCTCATATATTAAAAGTGAAAAATTAAGAAGAATGCTAAGCATGCATCCTCTTCTAGTTGGTGGAAACCCTTTTTCAACAACCTCTATTTACGGACTAATTCTATACTTAGAAAAAAAATGGGGGATACATTATTCGATGGGTGGGACTGGAAATATTATAAAAGGTTACGAAAAATTAATGAATGAGGTTGGAATAAAGATATTGAAAGAAAGTGAAGTTACCAAGATAATTTCAAAAAATAACAAAATTACTGGTGTTCAAATAAATAACAAAAATATTATAGAATCTGATAGCGTGATATGTAATGCAGATCCTCCTGCTGTTTACGAAAAATTATTGAGTCGAAATAATAATTCACTTTTATTTAACTGGAAAAAAAATCGTATGGAATACTCTATGGGATTGTTTGTGTATTATTTTGGAACAAAAAAGGTATATGAGAACGTTGAGCATCACACAATTAAATTTGGTAACAAATATAAAGAACACCTAGAGGATATATTTAACAAAAAAAAATTGAATAAAGATATTAGTTATTATCTTCATAGACCATCAGCAACTGATAAATCAATGGCTCCCGAAGGTAATGATTGTTTTTATGTGTTAGTCCCAGTTCCCAATAATCAATCAAAAATTGATTGGAATATTGAAGGCGAAAAAATGAAAAAATTAGTGATAGATAAAATGGAAAAAGATTTAATGCCTAATCTTAAAGAAAATATTATAGAAGATTTTTATCTTACGCCAGATTACTTTGAAAAGGACTTAAATACTAAATATGGTTCTGGTTTTTCTATCCAACCAAAATTTACTCAATCAGCTTACTTTAGATTTCATAATAAATCAGAGATATATGATGGTCTTTACTTTGTAGGAGCAGGAACCCATCCTGGAGCAGGAGTTCCAGGCGTGTTGTCTTCTGCAAAAGTATTAGATAAAATCATATAATGCCAGGTCAGAGTTATTTATCAATATACGCAAAATCATTTAATTGGGCAGGATTTTTCTTGCCAAAAAAAACTTATTTAAAATGTTCAGCTTTGTATGATTTTTGTAGGGTCGCTGATAATATTGCAGATAGTAATGAATCGATTAAGCTAAAAAAAATAAAATTTTTAAATTTTCAAAATAATTTTAATAATAAAAAATTTAATGATCCTATTATTAAAAATATGTGGCAACTCATTAATGAGTTTGATATTCCAATGAAAGTCGTTCATGATTTATTAGATGGAATAAATTCTGATATTCAGCAAAGTATAAAACTACATAAAAAAAAAGATTTATTGCTCTACTCCTATAGAGTGGCAGGAACGGTTGGCTTAATGATGGCTAAAATTTTAAGAGTGAATAAAAAGGTCTCATTAAAATCAGCAATTGATCTTGGTATTGCAATGCAACTGACAAATATCTCTAGAGATGTTGTTGAAGATCTTAATTTTGGAAGGTCTTACATAGGTCTAAATTTTGAAGAAATAAGGTCTACTATAAAGCTTTCTGAGAGTTATTATAAAAATTCATTCTATTCAATCAAAGAAATTCCATTTGCTTTTCGTTTTGCTATTTTGGTTGCAAGGAGAGTTTATAGAAAAATTGGTTATAAAATTCTTAAAAAACAAAATTTAGAAAATTACAAAAAATCAGGTAAAATTTATGTAACTAACATTGAAAAAATAGTTGAAACTTTTTGTTCAGTGTATGATCTAATTAAATTATTTTTGATTAACAAAAGTGATAATGATATTCAACATAATCATTCTTTAATTAGGAAAGAAATAAATTTAGATGAAAGAATTTGACTATATAATTATTGGAGGTGGCTGTGCAGGTCTATCTCTTGCGTATGAATTAAATCTTCACCAAAAATTAAATGATAAAACTTTGGCAATCATTGAGCCAAGGGATAATTATACTAAAGATAAGACTTGGTCTTTCTGGAAAATTTTTTCTCATAACTTTGAGGATTGTGTCAAAAAAAGTTGGACCAATTTTTCTATTAATATACCAAGTCATACAAAGCATTTAGAATGCAAAAATACTCCTTACCAAACAATTGATAGTGGGTTATTTTACGACAAAACAATTAAATCTTTAAAACAGAATAAAAATATTTTTTTTCTCAAAAATTTAAATGAAATAAATATTAACAATTCATTTATTTTTAATAGCGTTGAGAGTACGGCAAATAGCAAAGGAAAGCTATGGCAGCATTTTTCTGGTTTCGAAATAGAGACAAAGAAAGACTTTTTTGATGAAGAAATATTCAATCTAATGGATTTTGACTGTGAACAAAAAGATAGTGTGCATTTTTTTTATACACTTCCCTATTCAAAAAAAAAAGCACTTGTAGAAACTACCTGGATTTCAGATCTTAAAAACTCATCTCTTCAAGATTATGATGAGCAATTAAATAACTATATTAAAGACCATTTAAAAATAAAAGATTTCACAATTAACTATAAAGAGGTCGGTGCGATACCTCTATTTAATATAGATTATATTAAAAAGCCTAATCAAATTAATATTGGAACAGTGGGCGGTATGACTAGATTAAGCACTGGTTATACATTTCTCAATATTCAAGAACATTCCAAGTATATAAGAAAAAATTTAGATAATATTCAAAATACTAGTTTATTTACACTGGGTAAAAAATACCAATTTTTAGATAATATATTTCTAAAAGTTTTAAAAAATAATCCAAAAGATATGGGACAAATTTTTTTTAAAATGTTTGGCTGCCCTTCTGAAACTGTAATAAATTTTTTATCTAATAAAAGTAATTTACTAGAAGATCTGTCAATTATTTCTAAAATGCCAAAATTAAAATTTTTGAGACAACTTTTTTAATATGATAAATAATATAAAAAGAATAAACTTAAATCATTCTTTTATTTTTTTTTTATTTTGTAACATTATTTCTATAATCACTTTTAAAGCTAAGAATTTTTCAATCTCTCCTCTAATTTGCTTATTCCTCATTTTAGTTATTGGGGTTTCTCATGGATCTCTTGACCACATTAAAGGCAAAAGACTTTTAAAAATTTTTGATATTAAAAATGTTTTTATCTTTTATGTCTCATACATATTACTTACTATTTTTATAATCATTGCTTGGGTTTTGTTACCAGCAATATCTTTACTTCTTTTTTTAATTGTTGCGTCATATCATTTCGGTAAAGAAGATACTCAATTTTTAACAACAAACCATAATTCAATAAATCCACTGTTATACTTTTTTAAAGGTTTACTGATTATTCTGGCACCTATGTTTTTTCATTTTGATGAAACAGTTACAATATATAAATTTTTATTAGTTGAAGATGAAACTTTCTATACAATCTTAGATTATATAGAAACTAATAAGATCCTCTTAATTGGAATTGTTTTAAGTACTTTATCAAGTGTTCTATTATTTATAAAAGAATTTGAAATTAAAAAATTTGTAATTTTTTTAGATTATTTTTCAATTATTATTTTAAATTATTATCTTTCGCCATTAGTAGCATTTACATTGTATTTTTGTTTCTTACATTCTTTAAGACATAGTATTTCTTTGATAATTGAAATAGATAATTTAGATTTTAATAATGGTTTAATTAAATTTTTAAAAAAAGCACTACCACTTACAATTTTAACAGCTATTTTATGCGTAATAAGTTTGTTTTTTTTAAACAATATTTATGATTTAAACAGTTCTATTTTAAAAGTGATATTTATAGGTTTGGCGTCTTTAACCTTTCCACATATATTGCTCGAATATTTATTAGAAAAATATGAAAAATAAAGAAATTAATGTTTTGCTCTCAGCTCCACGTGGTTTTTGTGCTGGTGTTGAAAGAGCTATTGAAATTGTAGAAAAATCAATTCAAAAATACGGCACACCAGTTTATGTGCGACATGAAATAGTTCACAATAAATTTGTTGTTGATGATTTAAAAAAAAAAGGAGCAATTTTTGTTGAAGAACTTGAGGAAATAAATGATAAATCAAGACCAGTTATTTTTTCAGCTCATGGTGTTCCAAAAAAAATACCAGAAGATGCTAAAAATTATAATATGACTTATGTAGATGCAACATGTCCTCTTGTTTCTAAAGTGCATAGAGAAGCTGAAAATTTAAATAAAACTGGCTACCATATAATTTTAATTGGTCATAAAAATCACCCTGAAGTTATAGGCACTATGGGTCAATTACCTGAAGGATCAATTGATCTTATACAGAATGAAGAAGAGGCAAAAAATTATGAGAATAAAAATAATAAAAAAATTGCATTTGTTACCCAGACAACTTTATCTGTAGACGATACAAAAGATATTATTCAAATTTTAAAAAAAAGATTTGAAAATATAAGAGAACCTCAAAAAGAAGATATTTGTTACGCAACAACAAATAGGCAAATGGCTGTTAAAAATATAGCTAAAAATTGCGATATGTTTTTTATAATTGGTAGTAGAAATTCTTCAAACTCAGTCAGACTTGTGGAAGTTGCTAAAAAATCTGGCTGTGAAAATTCAATATTAATCCATTCAGAAAGCGAAATACCTTATGATAAAATTCAAAATTCAAACACTATTGGTATTTCATCAGGAGCTTCGGCGCCCGAAATATTAGTAGATAATTTTATTAATGAATTAAAAAATAGATTTACTATTAAGATAGATGAAGTAGAGATAATTAAAGAAGACGTGGTATTTAAAATCCCAAATAAATTAAATTAAATGGCTGTTTATACAAAGATTAATAAGAAAGATATTGTTTCAATTAACAATCAATTTGAAATGGAAAAAATTACCCATTTCAAAGGAATAAAGAAAGGAATTGAAAATACAAATTACTTATTAAAAACAAAAAAAAATAAGTTTATTTTAACAATTTTTGAAAAGAGAGTCTCAAATAGAGAGATACCCTTTTTTATGAAATTAATGGAGATATTAAATAACTCAAATATTAATTGTCCAAAACCTCTTAAAAGTAGAAAAGGCTCACACTTAATAAATTTGAAAAATAAAAAAGCGTGCATTGTTTCTTTCTTAAATGGAAAAGATAAGATTAAATTAAATTTAAATAATTGTTTTGAAGTAGGCAAAGTAATTGCAAACATCCATAAAATTACTAAAAAAATAAATATATCAAGAAAAAATTCAATGGGTATTAAAGAATTGGGACCATTATTAAAAAGTATACATTTTAAATCAAAAAAATTTAATAATTTACAAAATTTTTTATCAAATAATTTAAAAGATATAAAAAAAAATTGGCCCTCAAAACTTCCTCAAGGAGTAATTCATGGTGATTTATTTATAGATAATATTTTTTTTAATAAAGATAAATTGTCTGGGGTAATTGACTTTTATTTTGCTGCAAATGATATCTTTATGTATGAAATTGCTATCTGCATAAATGCTTTATGTTTTGATTATAAAAATAAAAAATTTGTGATGAATAAGCAAAAAATTAACAAATTAATAAAGGGCTACGAGAGTGTTAAAAAAATTTCATTAAATGAAAAAAAATCATTGAACATCTTATGTAGGGGTGCTGCAATGAGATATCTATTAACTAGATTATATGATTATTCAAATACTCCCAGTACAGCATTGATTAAAATTAAAGATCCTAATGAGTATTATCAAAAACTTATTACACATAATAACTTAAAGTCTTATAAAAATTATTTAAATTAATGATTGAAATCTATACTGATGGTTCTTGTTTAACAAACCCTGGTAATGGTGGATGGGCGGCAATAATCAATGAAGATGGAAAAATAAAAAAAATTAGTGGTAATGAAAAAAATACTACTAATAATAGAATGGAATTATTAGCACCTATTAATGCATTAAGGGAGATGAACACTAAATCACAAATAACAATTTATACAGACTCGCAATATGTCAAACTTGGAATAACAGAGTGGATAAAAAAGTGGATCATAAATAATTGGCAAACATCAAAAAAAGAAGATGTTAAAAATAAAGACTTATGGGTTGAATTATATAATTTAAATAAATCTTTAAATGTAAATTGGAATTGGGTGAAAGCTCATGCCGGAAATCCTATTAATGAAGAAGTAGATTTAATGGCTAAAAAGCTGCAAATTTAGACTAGTTTAATAAAGTTTTCAGCGGCAGAAATTTCACAAGATCCCGCATCTGCCTCTTCTTGTAATTTAACAACCTTTAACTTATCCACTAACATTGTATACCTATTAGATCTAATACCAAGTCCTCTTGCGCTTTTATCTACATCTGCTCCAATTCCTTTAGTAAAATTTAAAAATGGGTCTCCAATCATTAATATCTTATCCTCAACATTATGTTCTTTGCCCCACGCATTCATTACAAATGGATCATTCACTGAAATACAAATTATGTGATCAATTCCTTTTTTCTTATATTGCTCAAACATATTCACATATCCTGGAAGATGTTTTGCAGAGCATACTGAAGTATAAGCACCTGGAAGACCAAAAATAACTACTTTTTTATCCTTCAATAATGTTAGAGTGTTTTTTTTAACAGGTTCTCCATTCTTCATAACAAAAACATCTGCATTAGGAATTTGATCATTTTCTTTTATATGCATTAAATTCTTTCTTTTATGTGTTGTTTGATTTTTTCAACTTCATTGTCAATAATATCATAATTTTCTTTTTCCTCCATAACAAACATTAATTCTTTAGGCAGGTCTTCTTTTAAATTTATTGCTTTTTTAATTGCATCTGGAAATTTACATGGATGAGCTGTTGCTAAAACTATATTATTTCCATCTAAATTGAATTTATCAAAAGCACCATAACCAATTGCACTATGAGGATCTAATATAATTTTAAATTTTTCATAAACTTTACTAATTGTTTTTAAAACCTCATCTTCGTTCATTCGAGCAGATAAAAAATCTGCATTTATTTTATCTAATTTTTCTTGATTAATAATATGTTTTCCTACTTCTTTAATATTTTTCATTGCATCTATTGTTTGCAAATCATCACCTTCATTTAAATCATAAAGTAGTCTTTCAAAATTACTTGCTACTTGTATATCCATACTAGGAGATAATGTTTCAGATACATTTTCCACTTCATAACTTCCTTTTGAAATAGCTCTATGAAGGATGTCATTCTGATTAGTGGCAACAATCAATTTATTAATTGGAAGGCCCATTTTTTTAGCAAGATATCCGGCATATACGTCACCAAAATTTCCTGTTGGTACTGAAAAATTGATTGGACGTTTGTCATCCTCAATTAAAAAATAGCTATAAAAATAATATACACTTTGAGCAATAATACGTGCCCAGTTTATTGAATTTACACCTGACATTTTGATATCATTTGAAAAAGTTTTGTCCGCAAACATTGTTTTGACTAAATTTTGACAATCATCAAAATTTCCATTCACAGCAATATTAAAAACATTTTTGTCTTTTCCAGTGGTCATCAACTTTCTTTGAACTGTCGACACTCTATTATGAGGATGAAGTACAAAAATATTAATATTTTTTTTCCCTTTAATAGCATCGATAGCTGCCGCTCCAGTATCTCCTGAAGTGGCTACGACAATATTTATTTTTTCATTTTGATTATTTAGATAATATTCATAAAAATTACCTAAAAGTTGCATTGCAACATCTTTAAAAGCTAATGTAGGGCCATGAAATAATTCAAGTACAGAACGGTCTCCAAGTTTTATAAGATCAACAACATTTTTTTTTCTAAAAACAGAATAAGATTTATCAATGATTTTATCCAAATCAGCTTCGGTCATGAAGTCACCAATAAATGGATAAATAATTTTCTTTGCTAAGTCATTATACCCAAGCCCTCTAAGATTGTTAATATCAACTTTCTGAAGAGATTTGGGTATGAATAAACCACCATCATCTGCAAGGCCTTTTATAAAAACTTCCTTAAATTTAAAGGTTTTTTTATTATTTCTAGTACTTAAGTATTCCATCTAATAATTTTTTTTTCTAAAATATAGATATATTAAAAGAATTGAAATCGCCATTGAAAACCAAGTAATAGCATACTTTTTATGGTTGTTAGAAATTTTAGCAGTTACTACTTTAGGTTTTGGCAAACTATAATCACCATTTAAATAAATTATATATTTTGAAAACCTTTTACCTGTATATTTAAAAATATCATCTCGATTTAATGTAAACCAGTAATTTTTTTCAATATCATTTTTTGGTTTAAAAGAATTTGCCTTAGATTGAGTTTTTAAAGTGCCAATAATATTATTTTGATTAATTAAATTAATTTCAGATTTGTTTTTTTTATCAAACGGTATCCACCCTCTATTAATTAAATAATTTTTATCATTAATTAAAATAGGATTGACCACCTCAAACCCAGGTTTGCCATTTTCATTTAGATTGTATAAATAAATTTGCTTTTGGAAATTAATTTTTCCTGAAGTTTTAACTCTTAAAAAGTTTTTCTCTTTAATACTAGATAGTTCAATAGGTTCATTTTTTAATGAGTTTTCAATCTGTTTGATTAAATCTAGTTTCCAACTTAACCTATATAATTGCCATGAGCCTAGGGATATTAAAACTAAAATAATAAAATAAACAAAAACTGAAAATAGAAACTTGTTCTTCAAGAGTTAATTATTAACTTCCCCAAACGTATATTGCTGCAAATAAGAACAACCAAACTACATCTACAAAATGCCAGTACCATGCAGCTGCTTCAAATCCAAAATGATGATCTTTGGTGAAATGTCCTTTTTTAGCTCTAGCAAGACAAACTGCTAAAAATATTGTTCCAATTATAACGTGAAATCCATGAAAACCTGTTGCCATATAGAATACAGCTCCATAAATATGACCAGAGTAATCAAAAGTAGCATGATGATATTCATAGGCTTGAAGCAAAGTGAAAAAGAAACCTAAAATTACTGTTAATGTTAAACCTTGTATAAACCCTTTTCTATCACTCTCTATTAATGAGTGATGAGCCCATGTAACTGTCGTTCCTGAAAGAAGTAAAACCAATGTATTAATTAGTGGAATATCCCATGGATCAAATGTTTCAATATCTTTTGGTGGCCAAACGTTTCCAACAAATTCATTTGGAAATAAACTAATATCAAAGTAAGCCCAAAACCATGCAACAAAGAACATAACCTCGGATGCTATAAATAAAGTCATCCCATATCTGTGATGAATTTGAACAACAGGTGTATGATGCCCTTGATGTTCTGCTTCTATTACAACATCTCTAAACCACATATAAGCACCGTATAAAACTAAAGCTAGTCCTAAATACATTCCCCAAGAAACATCATTATGCATATAAAATATTGTTCCAATTGCTAGCACTAAGCAAGAAAATGAAACATAGATAGGCCAAGGGCTTGGGTCTACTAAGTGGTAATCGTGTTTTTTTTCAGCTGACATTTTTTGTGATTATGATTGTTTATAGTAATCTGTCGAGAAAAAAGTGTACGACATAGTTACATCTTGCAAATTTTTTGTAGTTGGATCATTGACAAGCTCAGGGTCTAAATAAAAAGTCATAACATAAGTTGCTTTTTCCCCAGCTTTAAGTTCTTGTTTTTCAAAGCAAAAACAACCCAATTTACTATAATATTTTCCAAAACTTGATGGCGAAACATTAAAACTAGCTACTCCATAAGTGGTTTCATCGCCATAATTTTGAACCTCAAACTCAATTCTGTTTACTTGGCCAACTTTTACATCAATTACATTTGATTTAGCTTTAAAGTCCCAAGTAAGATTATTCACATTGGTATCAAATCTAACACTTACTACTTTATCTAAAACTATGTTCGGAGCCTCTTTTGAGACCTGAGTAGTTCCACCAAACCCCGTTATACGGCAGAACATATCATAAAGTGGGACTGCCGCAAAAGAAAGTCCAAGCATAAGAAAAAATATGCCTCCAAGTAATACTGGTGTTAGAGTTTTTTTCTTAATCATAACTGTCTATCGAAAACTCCAACGTTGTATAAAGTAAATACAAACAAAAAAACCATAAATGCTAAAATTGCTACAGCAGTTAAAATATTTTTCTTCTTAGTTTTTTTGTCAGGTGTCATCATAAAATTTTATCTATTAAAAAAAGAACAAATATCAGAAATAAATATAAAATAGAATATCCAAATATAGATTTTGCTTTTTTTGCATTAAATTTATTTTTCTTAAAATTATATAGGTCAAAACATAAAAAATTATAATACAAAGTTAAAATCAAAGATGGGATTAAAAAAACTAATCCAACAAAATCGATTACATATGGCATTACAATTACAGGGATCATAATTAAAGAATAGATAAAGATATTTAACTTAGTGCTTTCAATGCCATTTGTTAATGGAAGCATTGGGATTTTAGCTTTTTTATAGTCATCTGATTTATAAAGGCTCAGTGCCCAAAAATGAGATGGTGTCCAAAAGAAAATGATCAAAAAGAATGTAATAGGCTCCAATGATAAAGAATTGGTTGCTATCGCCCACCCTATAACTGGTGGTAATGCGCCTGCTGCTCCACCAATAACTATATTTTGTGGAGTTTTTCTCTTTAACCAAACTGTATAAATCAACACATAAAACAGAATTGTAAATAGTAATAAGCTAGCCGATATTCTATTAGCAAAATAATCTAGTGCGATTACTGAAAATATTGAAAGTGCAACACCAAAAACCAAAGCTTGATTTTTATTAACTTTACCAGTTGGTATTGGTCTTAAACAAGTTCGTGTCATCAGTGCATCTAAATCTGACTCATACCACATATTCAATGCACCTGCTGCTCCAGCACCAATAGATACAAGAATAATTCCTATAATTGCATCTTTTGTTGAAATAACATTTGGTGCCATCAATAAACCTACAGCACAAGTGAAGATAACTAATGACATTACCCTTGGCTTCATAAGCTTAAAGAGTTCTGAAAAATTAAAAACGTCTTCTTGACTTAAGTTTCTATTTTTTAATTTAGACTTGATCATTTTTTTTAGTGTGAAAAATCTAGATTATTTTTTAATTGCTAGATTTTTCAAGACTTTGTTCATCTTCAAACTTCGGTAATTCATCAAAAGTGTGAAAATTAGGTGGTGATGGTACTGTCCACTCTAAAGTCGTAGCACCCTCTCCATAAGGATTTTGGGCTCGAGCTTTTTTCTTTGAAAATGAATAAATTAAATTTACAAAAAATACTAATAAACCTATTACTGATATGTAAGATCCAATAGATGAAACATAGTTCCATCCAGCAAATGCATCTGGGTAATCAGCGTATCTTCTTGGCATACCAGCTAAACCTAAAAAGTGTTGTGGAAAGAACACTAAATTAACTCCGATAAAAGTAAGCCAGAAATGTAATTGTCCTAAAAATTCTGAATATTCATATCCAGACATTTTTCCAAACCAATAATAAAAACCTGCAAAGATTGCAAAAACTGCACCTAGAGATAATACATAGTGAAAGTGAGCAACAACATAATATGTATCATGCATCGCTGTATCAACACCTGCATTTGCAAGAACAACACCTGTTACACCACCAACAGTAAATAAAAATATAAATCCTAAAGCCCAAACCATTGGAGTTTTAAATGAAATAGATCCTCCCCACATTGTAGCTATCCAAGAAAATATTTTGATACCCGTTGGAACAGCAATGATCATGGTAGCTGCCAAGAAATAAGCTTTAGTGTCTGTACTTAAACCAACTGTGTACATGTGGTGAGCCCAAACAACAAAACCTACAATTCCAATTGCAACCATTGCATAAGCCATTCCTAAGTAGCCAAAGACAGGTTTTTTTGAAAATGTAGAAACAATATGACTAATCATTCCAAAGCCTGGTAAGATTAAAATATAAACTTCAGGATGTCCAAAGAACCAAAATAAGTGTTGGAATAAAACTGGATCCCCTCCTGTTTGCGCATCAAAGAAGGCTGTACCAAAATTTCTATCAGTTAAAAGCATTGTAATTGCACCAGCTAAAACTGGTAATGACAATAATAGTAAGAACGCTGTAACTAAAATAGACCAAGCAAATAAAGGCATTTTGTGTAGCGTCATGCCTGGTGTTCTCATATTTAAAATTGTGGTGATAAAGTTTACTGCACCTAAAATTGAAGATGCTCCAGCCAAGTGTAAACTTAAAATAGCAAAATCCATTGCAGGTCCTGGTTGACCGGCTTTAGATGATAAAGGTGGATATATAGTCCAACCACCACCAACTCCTGTTTGACCCGGAGGACCATCCATAAAAATTGAAAGTATTAATAAAATAAATGAAGTTGGTAATAACCAAAATGAAATATTGTTCATTCTTGGAAAAGCCATATCAGGTGCGCCTATCATTATTGGAACAAACCAGTTACCAAATCCACCTATCATTGCAGGCATCACCATAAAGAAGATCATGATCAATCCATGACCTGTAACTAAAACATTATATAGATGATAATTTCCACCTAAAATCCCATCACCAGGATGCATCAATTCCATTCTCATCAAAACTGAAAAAGCTGTACCTATAACACCTGCAACAATTGCAAATATCAAGTACATTGTTCCAATGTCTTTATGATTAGTTGAATAAGCCCAACGCTTCCAACCGGTTGGTGTGTGATGATCGTCGTGTGATGCTGTTTGTGTATACATTTTAGTTACTCGCTAGTTTTATATTTTCGTTTTCTAATAATGGTTCTTTTGCAAATTTAATTTTTGCACCTGTTAGCCACTCTGCATAATCTTCCTCAGAAACAACTCTTACAGTAATTGGCATAAACGCATGTTTAATTCCACAAAGTTCAGAACATTGTCCATAGTAAGTTCCAACTTTTTCAGCTTTGAACCATGTTTCATTAATTCTTCCTGGTACCGCATCTCTCTTAACTCCAAAAGATGGTAGTGCCCAAGCATGCAAAACATCATTTGCTGTAATCAAAACCTTCACTACTTTATTAACTGGAACAACAACTTCGTGATCAACTGTTAATAATCTTGGTTGATTTTTTTTTAAGTCTTTAGTTTCAATCATATATGAGTCAAAAATAATATTTTCATCTGGATACTCATAACCCCAATACCACTGGTAACCTATAGCCTTAACCGTAACATCTGCTTTTGGGATAGTATCTTGTTTGTATAAAATTTTGAAAGATGGTACTGCTATAACAATCAGAATTAAGCATGGAATTAAAGTCCACAACACTTCAATTGCAACATTATGTGTTGTCTTTGATGGATTTGGGTTTCTTGAAGCTCTAAATCTAATAGACACGTAAATCATCAAAAATAATACGAAGACACTGATTGCAATTATAATAGGTAGTAACAAATTATCATGAAAATTAACTATCTCTCTCATTGTCTGGGATGCAGCGTCTTGAAAACCTAACTGCCAATCCTTCGGTTGATTAGCAAGTGTGTTTGATGAATAAAAAATAGTTAGAAATATGTATAAAATTTTTTTCATTTGTAGACACTATATAGTTTGTCTTTTGTAAAATTACACTTTACTTTTCGCGACAAAATATCAATTTATTGCGTAATTTATGATCGATATAGCTGAAATTACAGCTGTTTCTGATCTCAATATGTTTTCATTGATTTTAATTGGCTGAACACCTTTAAATTTAAGAATCTGTTCTCTCTCCAATTCAGAAAAATCTCCCTCCGGTCCAATTATTACACAAGTTGGCTTAGACGTTATTTGATCTGTATCAATTTTATTATTTTTTGAGTTTAAATCTGTAAATATTAAATCCATGTTTTTATTTTTCAAAAAAGATTCCAAAGATTGAGGGTCTTCGATTAAAGGAACGTTAATCCGATTAGATTGTTCAGTTGCTTCAATAATGACTTTTTCAACTCTCTCTTTATTAATCTTACGAACAATAGTTCGATCAAATATTATGGGCAAAAACTTTGTAACACCTAACTCTGTTGCTTTTTGAATCATAAAATTAAAATAGTTTGATTTAATGGGTGAAAAAGCAAGCCATAATTCTTTGGAGTTTTCTTTTTGTCTCAACTGATTAGTAATATTAAATTCAACAATACTTTTTGAAATACTTAAAATTTTTGCTTCCCACTCTCCACTACTATTAAATAAAGAAAAAACTTCATTTTCTTTAACTCTCATTACTTTGCACACATAATGAGATTGTGATTTATCAAGTGTAGCTGTTAAATTAAGTGATAAACTTTCACTATAAAATAATCTAATATTACTCATTTAAATAAGTTTAATTATGAAAAATATTAAAGCAATAATTTTTGATGCATACGGCACATTATTTGATGTCAATTCAGCAGCAGAAAAATGCAAAGAAAAAATTGGTGATAAGTGGGAAGGTTTTGCAAATTATTGGAGAACCACTCAACTAGAATATACTTGGCTTAGAAGTTTGATGAAAAGACATAAAGACTTTTGGCAAGTAACTGAAGATAGCTTGGATAAATCTATGAAAGCTTACAAAATTGACTCTTCAATGAGAAATGAATTATTAGACCTTTATAAAATTCTTTCGCCATTTAAAGAAGTGCCAGAAGTTTTAAGATCACTTAAAGAAAAAGAGTTTAAACTTGCTATTCTTTCAAACGGAACACCTGCCCTTCTTAACGATCTTGTGAAAAGCAATAATTTAGAAAATTTATTTGATGATTTATTTTCTATTGAAGAAGTTGGAATTTATAAACCAGACGCAAAAGTTTACGATATACCAATAAAAAAATATCAAATTCAAAAAAATGAAGTTACATTTTTAAGTGCCAACACTTGGGATGTATCAGGTGGAGGAAACTATGGTTATAATTCTATTTGGGTAAACAGAAATAATAATATTTTTGATAATCTTGATTTCCAACCAAAGTTAGAAATCAAAAACTTACTAGATTTGTTACCCAACATAAGCTCTAATTAAAGTTATGCCTTATCTCCATAATCTGTCATATGTTTTGGAATTCTTTTATTTTTTCCATACATAAAATGATTTTCCATATTCTCTCTGTATTTACTTGCAGGTACCTTTAAACCAACAGATTCCGCTACTTCCCTTATTAACATTGGGTTAGCACCACAACAAACACCCAGGTAATGTATGCCTAAAATATTTGCCCATTTTGCAAATTGACCTATTTCATATCTATTACAAAAATGTGGATCCAGAGCTGTAGGAAATGTTCTTCCATGAGGCGAGGGACAACCACAATCATCTCTATCAGGTAAATTAAAAAAAGTTGGAAATTTTTCATTGGTTCTATAAGGAATTGGTAAAGCACCAACATGACATTTAACTGCTTTTCTAATTTCTTTTAAGAACGGCAACATTGTTGCTGGTCCTCTAAAACAATTTAAACCTACAACATCTGCACCTCTCTGTTCCAATTCTTTACATGTATCTACTACAGACTTTCCATCTCTCATTTTGTTTTCACCCATTGGTGAAATTGTTAATACAGTTGGAAGATTAGCCTTCTTCATTGCTTCAAGAGCTTTGAAAGCTTCTTCAGCATAATAAAAAGTCTCACCAATCAACATGTCAGCACCTTCGTCAACTGCCCAACCAATCATTTCGGAAAACATACCTTCGACTACCTTTTGAGCTTGTTTGTCATCTTTTTTCCAAATATTTGAATTAGAAATATTTCCTGCCATTAAGTTTGGTTGAGATCCTTTGGGTGTATCTAAAGCAACTTTTTTTGCAATTTTCAAAGCAGATCTATTAAGTGGTTCTAATAATTCTTCTTTACCTATAACTCGCATCTTTTCTCTATGACCATTATAAGTAAATGCTTCAACAATATCTGATCCTGCGTGTTGAAATTCTCTATGTAAATTTTCAAGAACTTCAGGATGATCTAATGAAACCATTGGCACAAATTCTCCAGATGCCATGTAGCCTCGTCTTTCAATTTCAAATAAAAAACCTTCAGCACAAATTACTGGTCCTTTATCTAATCTTTCTTTTAGTATATTTGTTTTCATTTTTTCTCCAATACAGAGTTAAGAGGCTAAAACTTTGATACAAATCAAATCAATTTATTTTGAAATAGCTCTACCCTCCATTAATTTGGAGAAAAGAAACTAATTAACCAAAGAGGGTAAAAATTAGCTCTTCTCTCCTTTTTAGTGCTTTAGCAAAATGCTGGGTGCACAATACGGTTCAAATACCCAATTTTAATTTGAGAAAATTTCAAAAAAAAACCACCGGCTAAAGCGGTGGTTGAAGTGTCGCTTTAGCAGGATTTTTAAAGCGCTCTGCAATTTAACTTAAATCAGCGCTAATCAATACAACCACAAATAAACAATGTTGTCAAAAGAATAAGCTTTATCTTATTCTGTTTTCTTCAAAGTTTTTATTAAGTTTTAATGAGATAGTTCTAGTATTTCTTTTATTCCAATCAGAAAAAGATTTCAAAATAGGAATTACTGATAAGCCAAATTCTGTAAGTGAATATTCAACTTTTGGAGGTACTACTTGATGAACTTTTCTATTAACAATGCCATCGGTTTCCAACTCTTTAAGTTGCTTAGATAACATTTGTTGAGTGATAGTTTTTAATACTTTTTTTAACTCATTAAATCTTACTGTCTTATTGTGAAACAGTGTAAATAGAATTCTTATTTTCCACTTACCACCAAGAAAATATATAGCTCTTTCAGCTGGGCAATTAATTAATTCTTTCATGTCACTTAAATAACTATTTTATTTTAATTATCAAGGTATGTTTTTAAATACTAGTATGATTATTTTGCGTACTTGCATAATTTGTAACAAATCATTAGTTATGTTCCAAACTAATCGAAAGGGTAAATATGACTAAAGGACAGAGTGCTGGCAATGGACCAATTGCAGTGGAAGTTGAAAAAGATAAATCTTATTATTGGTGTTCATGTGGAAAATCAAAAAAGCAACCATTTTGTGATGGATCACATAAAGGAACTGAGTTTACTCCATTGGCATACAAGGCAAAAGAAACAAAAAAAATGTTTTTCTGTGCATGTAAACAAACTAACAATGCACCATTCTGTGATGGTTCACACAATAAATAAATCATGACAAATATATTAGATTTAGTAGCAAGGTTTTTTATTTCACTTATTTTTTTATTAAGTGGAATAAATAAAATTGGAAACTATGAAGGAACTGTTGGTTGGATGGAGTCCTTAGGCATGCCTGGTATTTTTTTAATCCCAGCAATCATATTAGAAATCGGTGCTTCAATACTAATAATAGCAGGATATAAAGTTAAAATTTCAGCAGCTTTGCTGAGTGTATTTTGTATAGCTACTGCGATTATTTTTCATAGTGATTTAAGTGATCAAATGCACTTTATTTCATTTATGAAAAATATTAGTCTTGCTGGAGGATTTTTATTTCTTGTTATTAATGGAGCTAAAGATTTTAGTATTGATAAAAAGTTTGGAAATTAAATGTCAAATATAGAAGTAAGTAAAATTATAGACCCTATTCCAGCATCAGATGGTGCCGGAGTTAAATTGAAAAGAAGTATTGGTGTTGAGCCAAATTACTTTGATCCATTTTTAATGTTAGACGAATTTGGATCAGAAAATAGTGAAGATTATATTGCAGGTTTTCCGCCCCACCCTCACAGAGGAATTGAAACAGTTACTTATATGTTAGCTGGAGATTTTGAACACAAAGATAGCACTGGTGGCGAAGGTAGAATGACTGCGGGGGATGTGCAATGGATGAAAACAGGTAGTGGAATAATCCATTCTGAAATGCCCGCAATGAAAGAAGGTAAACTTCATGGATTTCAATTATGGGTAAATATGCCTGCCAAGCTAAAGATGAGTAAGCCTGAATATATTTATATTGATGCAGAAAAAATGAGTATTCATAACGATGATGACAAACAGATAAAAGTTATAGCCGGTAAATTTGAAAATGCTGAAGGCCCTGTTAAAGGTCATAATGTTGAGCCAGTTTATTTTGATGTTGAGTTAAATAAAGATAAAGAGTTCAATTTTAAATTACCAACTACTCATAATAGTTTTATTTATTTAATTAATGGTGAAATTGAAATTGGTAAAAATAAACATGACAATGTTAAAGATAGTACCTTAATACTATTAACTAGAGGTGAGGATTTAACTGTGAAAGCTAAATCAGATGCAAAGTTCTTAGTGATTTCAGGCAAACCAATTAACGAAGAAATTGCAAGAGGTGGACCTTTTGTAATGAATACTAAAGCCGAAATCTTGCAAGCAGTTCAAGATTATCATAATGATACATTTGTAAAATAAATTATGAAAGCTGTAGAAATTAATAAAACAGGTGGGCCTGAAGTTTTAGAACTTAAAGATATAACGCTAGATAAGCCAGAGCCTAACGAAGTAACAATTGAGCAAAAAGCTATTGGTCTTAATTATATAGACACATACCATCGATCAGGTTTGTACCCATTAAAACTACCAATTGGTTTAGGCTTAGAAGGTGCTGGTATTATTACTGATGTCGGAGAGAGTGTAAAAGATTTTAAAGTTGGTGATAAGATATCTTATGCAGGTATTCCCCTAGGTTCTTATTCTACACACAGAAATTACCCAACAAAAAATCTTGTAAAAGTTCCAGATAGTATTGATCTTGAAGTTGCAGCAACTTTAATGACAAAAGGTTTAACTACATTTTATTTATTGCATAAAACATTTCCCGTTAAATCAGGACAAACAATTCTTTATCATGCAGCAGCTGGAGGAGTTGGTCAAATATTTGGCCAGTGGGCTAAGAGTTTAGGTTGCACAGTAATAGGCACAGTTGGATCAGATAAAAAAATAAATATAGCAAAAGAAAATGGCTACGATCATGTAATCAATTATAATAAAGAGGATTTTGCTAAAAAAGTTTTAGAGATCACGGATGGCAAAGGTGTTCCAGTAGTTTACGATGGTGTAGGAAAAGATACATTAAACGGATCAATCGAGTGTTTAGCAATTAGAGGAATGATGGTTTCATTTGGAAATGCATCAGGACCATTATCAGATATAAACGTCCCTAAAATGCTTCAACCGAAAGGTCTATATCTTGTAAGACCTGCAATGCAACAATACTTATCAACTAAAGAAGAGCTTTCTGAAGCATCAGAAATAATGTTTGAAAAGATTAGTTCTGGAAAAGTTAAAATTAATATTTTTAAAAAATATAAATTAGATCAGGTTGTTGAAGCTCACAAAGATTTAGAAGGTAGAAAAATTTTAGGACCAGCGGTAATATTGCCCTAGTCTACTTTTACATCCATATCAGCCATATGTAGTTTAAGTGCATTAGTTGAGATATGAATTTCTTTAATAAAAAATAATATTGAAATAATCATAGACAAGCAACAAGAACCAAAAATTAATCTGGCAATAAATATTTCATTTAAATAAAGACCCAGCACTGTCATCATATTGAATAAAAATCCGAAAGCAGCAAACATAATTGTCCATCTCAATAGTGTAATTCGTCCACTTAGATTTATGAATTGTTTTTTCCATTCATGAGGTACATGATTTTCATAAACGTGTTCATCATGAAGTTCCCTGATAAGCTTACTTAGAGAATGAAACCTATTACTATAGATGCTCATTAGCAAGGGAATAGCTGGAAACATAAGGGCTGTAACTGTGTAATCTATATTCATGCGAATCAGTTTGATTATGAAACTAGCCTTTGTTATTTACAAGTAAATTATGAACCAAATAAAGTTATTTATTGAACTTACAAGATTAAAAAAACCAATTGGCTTTATGCTGTTGTTTTGGCCATGCCTGTGGGGACTTACAATAGTTTATGATTTTAATTCAAATTTAATAATTTATTTTTTTTATTCTGCACTTTTTCTTTCTGGCTCAATACTAATGCGATCAGCTGGGTGTATAGTGAACGATATAGCAGATAAAAATTTTGATAAAGAAGTTGAAAGAACTAAAAATAGACCCATCGCTTCAGGCAAAGTATCTGTAAAACTTGCATCTACTTATGCATTATTTTTATGCGCTATTGCTTTTTTAGTATTAATCAATTTTAATAAATTTACGATTTTAATGGCTCTAATCTCAATGCCTTTAGCTTTTACTTATCCCTTAATGAAAAGAATTACTTATTGGCCTCAATTATTTCTCGGAATTACATTTAATTATGGGTTAATTTTAGCTTGGATTTCAATTGCGAATGAAATTTCAATAATTCCAATTATATTTTATCTAGGAGCCATATTTTGGACACTAGGCTACGACACAATTTATGGATTTCAAGATATTAAAGATGATGAAATAATAGGAGTAAAGTCAACTTCAATAAAGTTTAAGAATGATCCAAAAAAAATTTTGTTTATTTCATACTTATTATTCATCATATCTTTGTTTTTAGTTGGAATATTTATGAAATTTAAAATCTATTATTTTTTATTTATGATTTTACCTATTTTACAGTTATTAGTATTCCAGGTTAAAAAATTAAATACCAATCAATCGATTGATTGTTTTTCTAAATTTAAAAGTAATAATTTTTTAGGTTTAATAATTTTTGTCAACATTCTTGTTGGAAAATTAATATAGATAAAATGATAAAATCTAAAACATTTAAAAGACTTTACAAAGATTATACAAGTAAGTTTCTTGGTAAAATTTTATTAGCTGCTGTCTTTTCGGTGTTAGTTGCACTAAGCACTTCTGCAACAGCATGGCTTTTAGATCCAGCAATTGAAAAAATATTTATTAATAAAGATCAAACTTTGATTATTCTTATCCCTGTGGCAATTATTATTGCTTTTAGTGCAAAAGGTATCTCACTTTATTTTGCAAGATTAATAATGATTAATGTATCTGAAGAAGTTAAAAAAATTTTACAAACTGATATGCTTAAATCTTTTATTAAAGCAGATACCGAAACTATAGATAGCAAACACTCTGGCAAATATATTTCAAATTTAAATTTTGATGTAAGTCAAATTACAAGAATGTTGTCTGAAGCATATCTAAGCATCTTTAAAGATGGTCTTACATTAATAGGTTTACTTTTTGTGATGTTTTTCCAAAACTGGAAACTATCTTTAATAGCAATTATTATGATTCCACTTGCATCTCTCACTGCAAAAATTTTAGGAAAAAGAATGAGTAAAATTTCAACCCAAGCACAAGAAAAATCTGGTGATTTAAATAGATACTTAATTGATCTTTTTAAAAATCATAAAATAATTAAAATTTTTCAAAGAGAAGGTTTTGAAGAATATAGATCTGAAAAGTTTGTTAATGATTTAAAAGAAAAATCAGCAAAAATCGCGGCTGTATATATTAGGTCAACACCAATTATGGAAATATTAACAGGTATAATGATTGCTATTTTGATATTTTATTCTGGAAAATTAATTATTAGTGGTGAATTAGCAATTAATAATTTTTTTTCATTTCTTGCTGCTATGATGTTGGCCTACCAACCAGTAAAAACTCTTACAAAAGTTAATGTTGCAATATTCCAAGGATTTGCTGCTGCGGAAAGAATTCTTCCAATTATAGATATTAAAAATGAAATTGATTTAAACATAGATAAAAATCAATTAACTATTTCAAAAGGAGATATAATTTTTCAAAATGTTAATTTTACTTACAAGTCTAATCTACAAAACAGAGTGCTCCAAAACGTTAATGCAAATTTTGCTGGTGGCAAAATGACAGCATTGGTTGGTCACAGTGGATCAGGTAAATCAACATTGCTAAATATGATACCAAGAATATATGCCCCAACAGATGGAGGCATTTTCTTAGATGGTCAAGATATATCAAAATTTAATTTAGCATCTCTAAGAGATCAAATATCGATAGTAGATCAAAACACAACACTATTTGATGATACAGTTTTGAACAATATTAAATACGCTAAACCAGAAGCAACTAATGAAGAGGTTTTTAAAGCAGCTGAAAATTCAATGTGTACTGAATTCATTAATAATTTAGAGAATGGTTATGAAACCATGATTGGTGAGAATGGAGTAAAATTATCTGGTGGAGAAAAACAAAGATTATCAATAGCAAGAGCTTTTCTAAAAAAAAGTAAAATAATTTTACTAGACGAAGCTACTTCATCGTTAGACTCAAAAACTGAAGAAAAGATTCAAAAAGCACTAGATCAATTAGTTATTAACAAAACAACGATTGTAATTGCTCACAGATTATCAACAATTCTTAACTCAGATAATATATATGTTGTTGATAGTGGTAAAATCATTGACTCAGGAAAACATGAGGAACTTTTAATACAATCTAAAGTTTATAAAAATTTCTATGAACGACAAATTAAAGAACATTAATGTATTTTTTTTACAATATAATCACAAATTTGGCTATCATCATATCACCTGCAATCATTTTTTATCGAATATTAAAAGGTAAAGAAGATATAAAAAGAGTTTGGGAAAAATTTTGTATTTATTCTCAAAAAAAAAATAAAAAGAAAATTTGGATACATGCTGCGAGTGTTGGTGAGCTAATGAGTATAGTTCCAATTATACAAAAATTAGAAAAAAATAAAAAAATAAAAAATATTTTACTATCTACATCAACTACTAGTTCAGCAAAAATTTTTAAAAAACAAAGATTAAAAAAAACAACACATGTATATTTTCCATTAGATAATAACTACATAGTAAAAAGATTTATTAAATATTGGAGTCCAGAACTAGCAATTTTTATAGATTCAGAAATATGGCCTAATATGTTTCACAATTTAAAATTAAATAATATTCCAATCATAATTATGAATGCAAGAATTACAGAAAGTAGTTTTGACAAATGGCAGATTTTTCCAAGTTTTGCGAAACAAGTTTTTGCAAATATTTCTTTGGCATTGCCTCAAAACCTTGAAACTTTAAAGTATTTAAAATTTTTAAAAGTTAAAAATATAAAATCAGCAGGTAATTTGAAATATTATGGTCAAAAAAATATTCAAAAAAATGAATTAAAATTATTAAAATATAAATTTAAAAGTTATAAAGTATGGTGTGCTGCCAGCACTCATAATGATGAGGAGGTATTAGTTGGTAAATTACATAAGAAACTTAAAAAGAGAGAGAAAAAGTTAATCACAATTATAATTCCAAGACATGTAAATAGAACTAATGAAATTATAGATACTTTAAATAATCTTGATCTTAATTGCATTACACATTCTTCAAATCAAAAACTTCAAGAAGATACGGATGTATATTTAGTTGATAGCTATGGCGAGTCATCTAAGTTTTATAATTTAACAAATGTATGTTTTGTAGGAGGATCAATAATAAAACATGGTGGTCAAAATCCATTAGAACCTACAAGATTAGGAAATTACATTATTAATGGACCCAATGTTCAAAACTTCAAAGAAATATACACTTTTTTAAATAATCTTAAACTATCATCATCTACATCTAATATTTTAAAAATGGAAAATATAATATTAAAAAAATTAAAAACGAAAGTTCCTGATAAAAATATAAAAAAAATTATTTCGATTGGGAATAATGTTCTTGAAAAAAATTTATTTCATATAAATAAATACTTAATATGAAGCTAATCAAACCTAGATTTTGGAACACAAAAAATTTTATATCGTTTATACTCTACCCTTTATCAGCTATTACTTGTTTAATTAATTTTACAAAAAAATTATCTAATAAAGAAAAATTTCAAATTAAAACTATATGTATTGGTAATATATATGTAGGTGGTACGGGCAAAACCTCTTTAGCGATAGAAATAAATCAATTATTTAAAAAAAAATTTAAGACTGTATTTATAAAAAAAAATTATGAAAATCAGTCAGATGAAATTAACTTATTAAGTAATGCAGGAAAGATTATTTCTGCAGAAAGTAGAGAAAATGCACTTTTATCTGCTGTAAAAAAAAAATACCAACTAGCGATTTTAGATGATGGCTTGCAACAAAAAAATATAAATTATGATTTGAAGATTGCTTGTTTTAATACAGAATACGCAATTGGAAATGAATATATGATTCCTGCAGGACCATTGAGAGAAAATTTAAATGAGATTAAAAATTATGATTTAATTTTTTTAAATGGAGAAAAAAAAAATAGCAAACTTTTATCTAAGTTAAGGTCTATAGATAAAAATATAAAAATATTTCAAGGAAATTATAAACCATTAAATTTAAAAAATTTTGATCTAAGAAAGAAATACCTCATGTTTTGTGGTATTGGAAACCCGCATGAGTTTGAACAAACATTAATTAAATATAAGTTTAATATAAGTAAAAAAATAATATATCCTGACCACTACAAACTTACGAATACTGATCTAGAACAATTAATTGATAAAGCTAAAAAAAAAAATTTAATTTTATTAACAACAGAAAAAGATTTCCTTCGATTAAACAAGTCTCAAAGAAAAAATATAAAATTTTTGAAAATTAAATTAGAAATAAAAGATAAAAAAAATCTAATAAAAATTTTAACATCAAAATTATGAAAAAAATAGTTTACTTCTTAGAGTTCATTTTAATCAAAATTTTATTTACTTTTTTTCAAATGATAGGATATCGGTTTTCATCAAATTTAGGTTTTTTTATTGGACGAATGATCGGTCCAATATTTAGATCAAAAAAAACAATCATTCAAAATTTAGATAAAGCAAATATTAAACACAGTAAAAATTCATCAAAAATAGCTTCTAATGTGCTTGGTAATTATGGAAGAATTTTTGCCGAATACGTCTATTTAAAAAAATTTAGAAACAATGAACTAAAAAAATATGTCTCAGTAGATGGTCTAGAGCATTTAGAAAATTTAAAAAAAAATAATAAAAAAGCTGTATTTATTTCCGGTCATTTTAATAATTTTGAACTTATGGCAATGGAAATAGAAAAAGCAGGAATTGAGCTTGCCACAATCTACAGACCTTTAAATAATATTTTTTTGAACAAAACAATGGAAAAAATTAGAAAAGAAAATATTTGCAAAAATCAAATTAAAAAAGGAAGAGCTGGTAGTCGTGAAATAATTAAAAATGTAATTAAAGGTAAATCAATAGCTTTGATGATAGATCAGCGGGTTAGAGAAGGAGAAAAAGTAAAATTTTTTAACGATTTAGCAACTACCACAACAATACCTGCTCAATTAGTAAAAAAATACAATTGTGAGTTAGTGCCTATTTATATTGAAAGAAAGAATTCAAATTATTTTAAAATTTATATCTCAGAACCAATCAAAATAAGCAAAACAAAGTCGATCTTAGAAATTACTGAATTTCTCAACCAAGTCCTTGAAAAAATGATTTTAAAAAATGTTGACCAGTGGATCTGGACACATGATCGATGGAAAAGTTAATTGTCTTCTTTTTCTCTTTTAATTGAAGACTCAGCATAAGAAAAATAGGCTTCTTGCTTTTCAACATTCCAATAATTCAAACTTTCTAAAGGGATTTTTTTTTTAGAAATAGCACAAATTACATGGTCACCTTCCTCAATAATTTGAAAATTATTTGGCATATATTTTAATTTAGCTAATTTATTTTTCATTTATAAGATATATAGATATTAATATGAAAATTGCAATTATAGGTAGCGGTGGCAGAGAACACGCATTAGCATTAACAATATCTAAATCTTCTTCTGTAAAAGAAATTTTTTGCATTCCTGGAAATGCTGGAACTTCAAAAATTGCAACTAATGTTGATATGGATATTAATGAATTTGATAAAATGTATAAATGTATAAGTGACAATTCTATAGATTTAGTTGTCGTAGGTCCTGAACAACCTTTGGTAAATGGAATTGTGGACTATTTAGAAAAGTTTAACATAAAAGTCTTTGGACCTAACAAAATTGCTTCTCAACTCGAAGGTTCTAAAATTTTTACTAAAAAACTTTGCCAAGAATATAATATACCTACTGCTAACTTTGGTATTTTTGAAAATAGAATTGATGCAAAAAAGTTTTTAAAAAGTGCAAAATATCCAAATGTAATTAAAGCAGATAATTTGGCTGCAGGCAAAGGAGTTTATATTTGTAATAATGAACAAGAAAGTTTCATGGCAGTGGAAGAAATATTTAATGGAAAATTTGGAGAAGCTAAAAATGTTCTTATGGAGGAATTTCTTAAAGGTGAAGAAATGAGCTATTTTATAATTAGCGATGGAAATACTTTTAAAAGCTTTGAAACTGCACAAGACCATAAAAGAGTTCTTGAAGGAGACAATGGTAAAAATACTGGTGGTATGGGTGCTTACTCACCTTCTAGACTTATAAATAAAGATTTAGAGGATAAAATTATTAATAAAATTATTAAACCTACTCTTAAAGGGCTCAAAGACCTTGGGACTGACTATAAAGGTTTTTTATATGCTGGTTTAATGATTGTTGAAAATGAGCCTTATCTAATTGAATACAATGTTCGAATGGGAGATCCTGAGTGCCAAACAATTCTTCCAAAACTAAAAACTGACCTGGTAGAAATACTTGAGGCTTGTTGTGATAAAAAACTTGCAGATATAAACATTGAGTGGACTAATAAAAAAAGCTTATGTGTTGTGTTGTGCTCAAAAGGATATCCAGACACATATCAAAAAAATATCTTAATAAAAAATATTGAAAATTTAAATCCAGAAAAAAATAATTTTATTTTTCATGCTGGAACTAAAAAAGAAAATGATAAAATATATTCTACAGGGGGACGTGTACTAAATTTTATTTCACTCTCAGATGATTTTTTGCAAGCTAGAGGTAAGGTGCATGAATGTATAAAAAAACTAGATTGGAGCGGTGGATTTTATAGAAGAGATATTGGCTTTAAAGTTATTGATTGATGAGAATCATAAGTGGAAAATTTAAGGGAAAAAAATTAATTGAACCTAAAGATAAAGAAACAAGGCCTTTAAAAGATCTTACGAAAGAGTCTATATTTAACATAATCAATCATTCAAATAAGTTTTCAATCGATATAAAAAAAGCACAAGTTTTAGATTTATTTTCTGGTATTGGTTCTTTTGGTATCGAGTGTCTTTCTCAAGGAGCAAGTTATGTGACATTTATAGAGAAATATGAAGCTGTTTTACCAATTTTAAGAAAAAATTTAAATAATTTAAAATCAGAGATTAATTATGAAATTATTGAATTAGATATTTTAAATAGGCTTGCATTCAAAAGTTTAAAACTAACTTATGATATAATATTTTTAGATCCTCCATACAAAGAAAAAGCTATAGAAAATATTCTAGACAAAATAATTGAGAATAGAATACTTAACAATAATGGCATAATAATTATCCATAGACATAAAAAAGAAAAAGATACATTTCCAAAAAATTTTAATTTAGTAGATGAAAAAAAATATGGGATTTCAAGAATTATTTTTGGATCTTGCCCTTAGATTAGAATCTTCTTAGTTTCTTTTTTTATAAGTTCTACAGATGGTTGATCAAATGGATTAATTTTTAAGGTTTTACCAATCAGTATTGTTTCAAGAATAAAAAAACAAAAAAGTTCTCCTAGCGTTTTTTCATCTCTTTTTTTTATTTCAAAACTTCTAAAAGGAATATTTTTCTTTTTAAAAACACATTCTGTAGCTTTTTTTTGAGCATACATAATTTGGTTAATATCCTTATTTTTTAAAAACTTTTGCTCCAATAAAACTCTGTCATTGTTTATTTTAGCTGAATTATTTTCATGCGAGTAAAAAAATGTAAAAAAATTATTCTTAAAACCATCAAGATATAATTGCATCACACTATGATTATCTTTTGGCATAATAGAGATTATAGGGAGTATGCCTTTTTTTTTCTTTCCAAGGCTTTCGGCAACTAATTGCTGGTACCAGTTGAATAGATTGGTTGATTGTTCATCATAATTAATAATAATTGAGTTAAATTTTTTAGCATTTAAAAAATATATTGTAGCTTCAACATTTGAAATTAATGCCTTCATAAATAACTTATTTTTCACTAAATTATTTAGTTGTCTAAATTTTTTATGATTTAGACCCATTAATTCTGCAGGTAACATTCCAACTTCTGATAAAACTGAATATCTTCCACCTATATAATTATTATGATCGACAACTTCAGCTTTTAATTTTTGTGCAAGTAGACTTAAATAACTTTTTTTTTTTCAGTTATAAATAGATTTTTATCTTTCTTTTTTATTAAAATATTGGCATTTACAATCGTTTCAGTTGTATTTCCTGATTTAGAAATAATTAAATTATTAAGATTTTTTTTTGCTTTGTCATTTTTGAAAGTGTTTAAATTATCAATAAATATAAATTTTTTTTTTATTTTTTTTTTTAAAAAATCATAAATTGCTTGAGCTCCAAGGGTGGATCCTCCCATCCCAATAATTCGATAATCAAATTTTTTATTAAAATATTTTATATTTTTTTTACTAAAGCTATCTTTATAAGATTTTGAAAGTGAACTAATTACTTGATTTTTTTCTTTTAAAATTAAATTTAAATTTTTTTTTATAATAGATTTTTTTTTTTTAATTAAAAAATTTTTAAAACTTATATTTTGTGTGAACATTAATTATTTTTGATTTTATCAAGTATTAACTGCTCAAAATTTTTATTTGTTTCAACGTCTTCTAATCTTTCATTATTATTTTTTTCAGTAATTAGTGACTCAATATCGTTAGTTTGAATTTCTTTATCGACTTTTTCATTTGATGGGACGGGTAACTCCTCAAAGCTTGGTGGCATAGAAAGAGGAGACTTTTTTTTAACTAAAAATTCTTCAGAAGAGTTTTTGTTCTGTGGATCAAATGCTTTTTGAACTGAACCACAACTTGAGAGTAAAATAGTACTTATAATTATTAAAAGTGAAATCTTGATATTTTTAATCATCATTTTATTTTTCAATTTTGTTATCTACTAGCTCCAAAACAATCAAGCTAATTACACCCAATGAAATAAATATATCTGATACATTAAAAATAAACCAATGAAAATTTCCAATATGGAAATCTATAAAGTCAGGCACAGCATTAAAAAAAATTCTGTCATGTAAATTGCCTAATGCTCCACCAACAATCATTAATAGCGAATATCTATTAAAACCTTGGCTTTTTAAAGACATTATAATTAATACGATAATGATTATCGCAATTATTAAACTTACAAAATTGTACAGATAAGACTCATTGAATGAAAGCAAACCAAACGCAATCCCTCTATTCCAAATCAATACAATATTTAAATAAGCTGAATTAAAGATATCTGATCCCAGATTATTTTTATCTAATTGGATAACATATATTTTAGACAACCTATCTAAAAAATAGATTGAAGCCACAACTGAAAAATTAAAGTAAAAATTTTTGCTTAAAAATTTAAATATCATTCAGTTTGTTGTGGGCAAATTTTTCTTGAACATGCGTCCTTAGTAATTTTCCAACATACTTGGCATTTTGAACCCTCTGCCTTGGTAGTTTGAACTTTTGTTTCAGAATTTTCCAAATAAGAAACCTCTGCTCTTGAAGTAATACATAGCTCTGAAAAATCTACGTCTTTATAAATATCATTTAGTTTTTTATTTAAATTTATTTTTAAGCTTGCCTCTAAACTTGATCCAATTTCTTTACTAGCTCTTTTTTCCTCAATACTAATATTGCAGACATTCCTAATTTTAATAAGCTCTAACCATTTTTGATTTAGATTTTCATTTTTAAAATTTTTAGGAAACTCTAAAAATTTTGTTAAATGAATGCTTTTATCGTCACTCATTATCAGTCTATATATTTCCTCTGTAGTAAATGATAAAATTGGCGCGAACCATCTTAATAGCGATTTAAGAATTACATTTAATAAAATTATTGTAGATTGTCTTTTTTTAGAGTCTTTAGAGTCACAATACAAAGTATCCTTTCGAATATCAAAATAAAATGCTGATAAATCTACAGTACAAAAATTTAATAACTCTTTGTATAAATTGTGAAAATCATAATTATTAAAATAATTTTTAAAATTTTCATCTAAATAATAAATTTTATGAAGCATAAATTGTTCTAATTCAGGTAGTTCAGATAAACTTATGTTTGCTAAATCAATTTCTTCAAAATTATCATTCAGATTTCCAAGCAAATATCTAAAAGTGTTTCTAATTTTTCTATAAGAGTCGGCATGCTGATCTAGAATTGAGTGATCAATTCTTAAATCTTCTGCATAGTTAGATGAAGCTACCCAAATTCTTAAAATATCAGCACCATATTTTTTTAAAATATCTTCAGGAGCAATTACATTTCCTAGAGATTTCGACATTTTTAATCCTCTTCCATCAACAACAAAACCGTGTGATAAAATTGACTCGAACGGAGCCTTTCCTCTTGTTCCACAAGATTCAAGTAGCGATGAATGAAACCATCCTCTGTGTTGATCTGAACCTTCAAGATACATGGATGCGGGCCATTTTAAATCTTCTCTTTTCTCTAAAACAAACGAGTGTGTAGATCCACTATCAAACCACACTTCAACAATGTCACTTAATTTTTCATAGTCTTCAGATTTATATTTTTCACCTAAAAATCTTTGTGGATCGTCTGAAAACCAGCAATCAGAACCTTCTTTTTCATAAATATTTGCAATATTTTCATTAACCTCATCATCAACTAATATCTCTTTAGTTTTTTTATTTACAAAAATTGGAAGAGGAACTCCCCAAACTCTCTGTCTTGAAACACACCAATCGGGTCTTGTTTCAATCATGGATCTTAATCTTTCCTTTCCTTTGCTAGGATAAAACGTTGTCTCATCAAGAGCCTTTAAAGCTGTCTCTCTTAATTTATGACTCTCCATTGATATAAACCATTGTGGTGTTGCTCTATGAACCAATGGAGCCTTAGATCTCCATGAATGAGGATAAGAATGTGTCAGTTCACCATTAGCCAATAAATTTTTTTGGTCTTGAAGTTTTTCAATAATAATTGGGTTAGCTTTAAAAATATGATTGCCTTCAAATAAATGAACGTTCTTAGTATATTTTCCATCACCATCCACTGTTTCAATAGCTTTAATTCCATGGTTTAAACATAAGTTGAAATCATCAGGTCCATGACTAGGTGCACAATGTACAATACCTGTTCCCTGTTCTGTTGTTACAAATCTTGCTTCAAACATTGGAATATCATATTCATATCCCAAATCAAAAAATGGGTGCTTACAAATTGTATCTTTTAATTCCTTACCTTTAAATTTTTTAATCTCTTTATAATCCTTGATGGAACATTCTTTTATAACAGAGTCTGATAAGGCTTCTGCTATAATAATCTTTCGATTTTTGAAATCACCTTCATCATTTAGTTGTATCAACACATAATCAAGAGCTTCGTTATAAGCTAAAGCTTTGTTTGCTGGTATAGTCCATGGGGTTGTTGTCCAAATAACAATTTCACTACCTTCAAGTTCTTTTAAGTTAGATGATTTTACAGGAAAAGATGTATAAATAGTATCTGATTTATGATCCTGATATTCAACTTCTGCGTCTGCAAGTGCAGTTTTTTCAACCGTAGACCATAAAACTGGTTTGAATCCTCTATATAAACTACCTTCTTTTAAAAATTTTCCTAATTCTCTTACAATTTGAGCTTCTGCATCAAAACTCATTGTAGAATAATAATTTTCCCAGTCGCCTATAACACCCAGTCGTTTAAATTGTCCTTTGTGAACTTCGATCCATTTTTCTGCAAAAGATCTACATTCCTTTCTAAATTCAACTATCGGTACTTCATTTTTATTTTTTTTATTTTTTTTATATTGCTCCTCTATTTTCCACTCGATTGGTAGACCGTGACAATCCCATCCGGGAACATATATTGAGTCTTTACCATCCATTTGATGGAATTTAACTATGATATCTTTTAAAATTTTATTTAGGGCAGTACCCATATGAATATTTCCATTTGCGTACGGGGGACCATCATGTAAAACAAATTTTTCTTTACCTTTGCTAGATTGTCTGAGCTCTTGATATAAATTAATTTTTTTCCAATATTCTAAGATTTCTGGCTCTCTGACTGGTAAATTAGCCTTCATAGAGAAGGCTGTTTTTGGAAGATTGATTTGTGAATTACTCATTATGCTCTCTTTGCTATTTTTAAATCTAATTTAATTTGAGATCTCAACTTATTAATATTTTTAAATTTTTTTTCTTTTCTTATAAATTTTAAAAACTCAACTGATAAGTGCTTATCATAAAGATTTCCAGAAAAATTAAACAAATGAACCTCAAGTAAGATTTTTTTTTGATTAAATGTCGGTCTATAACCTAGATTTGCTATTCCTTTAAGGGTTTTCAAATTATTTTTTCTTAAAACTCTGACTGCATAAACACCTGGTTTAGCTAAAATATAATCTTTAATATCTATGTTACATGTTGGAAAACCAACTTTTTTTCCAACTTGTCTTCCTCTTTGAACAATCCCTTCAATAGACCACTTTTTATTTAATAATTTATTAGCTCTATCTAAGAAACCTTTTTCTAAATAACTTCTAATTAAAGAAGATGAAACTATTTTTTTATTTACTAAAAGAGGCTTTGGTTTAATGACTTGATAATTATACTTTTCTTCATTTTGAATTAAAAATTTTACATCACCCTCTCTTTTATTTCCAAATCTAAAATTATTACTAACAAATATCAATCTTGCTTTTAGTTTATTTGATAAAATATTCTTTATAAAATTGATTGATTTTGTTTTTGAAAAAGTTTTATCAAATTTTTTTGTTACAATAAAATCAACCCCAAGGTTATTTAATAAATTCAATTTTTGATTAATGCTAGATAATCTAAAATTTTGTAAGGATTTATTAAAAAACATTTTTGGCATTGGATCAAAATTAATTACACCAATTTTTAAATTATATTTTTTTTTATATGATTTAGCTAACTTAAATAATTTTTGATGACCTAGATGCACTCCGTCAAAGTTTCCAATTAAAATTATGGATCCTTTAAAATTTTTGCTAATATCGAAATTTTTATATAGTCTTACCATTTTAAATCTGATTGCATAAAGTTTACAATTGACTCGTATTGTTTTGACACTTTTTCTATTCCATAATTTTTAATTTCATTTTTATGTACACCATTAGAAATCAATAAAGAGTCATAATTTAAAAGATTTGCACCTTTAATATCGGTATTAAGGTTGTCTCCAATTGATAAGATCTTTTTATTATTATTGTCTATTGATTGATTATAAACTTCTGGATAAGGTTTACCAAAATAAACAACCTTTCCTCCCATTTTTTCAAATACCATAGCAACCGATCCTGCACACAACTCTCTTTCATTGCCTTTATCAACTATTAAATCTGGATTTGTACAAATCATTTTTTTTTCAATATGATTTTCTAATAAATTTTTATAATAATTTAAATCCTGATCATAATCATCAAATAAGCCGGTACATAAAAGATATTGGCTTTCATTAATATCTTTGGATTTATTGTCTTTAAAGTCATTAAATAAATCAAAATCTCTAGGGGGACCAATATGATAAAATTTTTTTAAAGGATAAAACTTTTTAAGGTAATTAAGCGCTGCCTCACCTGAGGTGAAAACCTTATCTCTAAATTCTTTTTCCATACCCATTTTTTCTAAAAATTCTTTAACTGGCTGGATGGGTCTCGGTGCGTTCGTTAATAAAACAAAATTTTTATCATTCTCCAGTATTTTTTTAAGAGTAAAAATTGCACCTTCATGGAGTTTGATACCATTGTGCATTACTCCCCATAGATCTATATAAAAAAGATCATAATTTTCAGCTATAGACTTTAAACCTCCAGAATCTAAATTTTTAGTCATAATTCTAGGTATAAACCATAAAATCCTTAATTTCCTAAGATTTTCATAACTTATTTTTCATATTAGCTTGAAAAAGCTAGGTCAGTATCTATATGAGGCTCATATTAATAAGGAGAATTTATGAAGTTTAAACCGTTACATGACAGAGTATTAATCGAGGTTCTAGATAGCAGCGAAAAAACTGCTGGTGGAATAATCATCCCAGATACGGCACAAGAAAAACCTCAAGAAGGTAAAGTAGTTGCTGTTGGTGGTGGAGCTAAAACAGAAGATGGAAAATTAATTCCAATGGATGTTAAAGTTGGTGACAAAGTTTTATTTGGCAAATGGTCAGGAACTGAAGTCAAAATTGATGGTAAAGAATACAGCATAATGAAAGAGTCTGACATTATGGGTATTTCAGGTAAATAATTTAATTTAAAGGAGAAAGTAAAATGGCAAAAATAATTAAATTTGACGCTGAAGCAAGAGCGGCAATGATGAGAGGTGTCAATATTTTGGCTGATACTGTTAAAGTTACTTTAGGTCCAAAAGGCAGAAATGTTGTAATGGATAAGTCTTACGGTGCACCTAGAATTACTAAAGATGGTGTTTCTGTTGCTAAAGAAATTGATCTTGAAGATAAGTTTGAAAACATGGGTGCTCAAATGGTAAAAGAAGTTGCTAGCAAAACTAATGAAGAAGCTGGTGATGGCACAACTACTGCAACTATTTTAGCTCAAGCTATTGTTAAAGAAGGTATTAAGTATGTTACTGCTGGCATGAATCCAATGGATGTTAAAAGAGGAATTGATGCAGCTGTAGAAAACGTAAAAGAAAACTTAATTTCTTCTGCTAAAAAAGTTAAAGATAGTGATGAAATTGCTCAAGTTGGAACAATTTCTGCAAATGGTGATAAAGAAATCGGAACAATGATTGCAAAGGCAATGCAAAAAGTTGGGAATGAGGGTGTTATTACTGTTGAAGAAGCAAAAGGAATTGAAACTGAGTTAGATGTTGTTGAGGGTATGCAATTTGATAGAGGGTATCTATCTCCATACTTTATTACTAACAGTGATAAAATGACAACTGAGTTAGACAATCCTTATATCTTATTACATGAAAGTAAATTAACTAACTTACAACCAATGGTACCACTATTAGAAGCTGTTGTACAATCAGGTAGACCTTTAATGATAATCTCTGAAGACGTTGAGGGAGAAGCATTAGCTACGTTGGTTGTAAACAAACTAAGAGGTGGGCTAAAAGTTGTTGCTGTTAAAGCTCCAGGATTTGGTGATAGAAGAAAAGCTATGCTTGAAGATATTGCTATACTAACTGGTGGCCAAGTGATTTCTCAAGACCTAGGAATTAAACTTGAAAATGTTAAACTTGAAGACCTTGGATCTTGTAAAAAGATTAAAGTTGATAAAGATAACAGCACAATTGTTAGTGGTAGCGGTAAAAAATCTGATATCGCAGCAAGATGTGACTCAATTAAAAAACAAGTTGATGAAACAACATCTGATTATGACAGAGAAAAACTTCAAGAAAGACTTGCTAAATTAGCAGGTGGTGTTGCAGTTATCAAAGTTGGTGGCGCTACAGAAGTTGAGGTTAAAGAAAGAAAAGATAGAGTTGAAGATGCTTTAAATGCAACTAGAGCTGCTGTTGAAGAAGGTATTGTAACAGGTGGTGGTTGTGCCCTTTTATACGCTGCTCAAAACCTTGACAAAGTAAAAGCTAAAGGTGATGATCAGAAAGCAGGTGTAGATCTAGTTAGAAAAGCACTTGAAGCTCCTATCCGACAAATTACTAAAAATGCTGGCGTAGATGGTTCGGTAGTTGTTGGTAAATTGTTAGAGCAAAAGAAAACTTCATATGGATATGATGCTCAAAGCGAAGAGTATTGTGATATGTTTGCAAAAGGTATCATTGACCCAGTTAAGGTTGTGAGAACTGCTCTTCAAGATGCTGCTTCTATTTCTGGATTACTTGTAACTACAGAAGCTATGATCGCTGACAAACCAGAAGAAAAAGATGCTGCAGGTGGTATGCCTGGTGGTATGCCTGGTGGTATGGGCGGTATGGGTGGAATGGGTGGAATGGGAATGTAATACGGTTCCCCAACCAGAACACTCTTCGTACAAGAGTTAAACAAATTAGAAACCCTCAGAAAGAAATTTCTGGGGGTTTTTTTTATGATAAGAATTCAAAATGCTAGGAAAAAAAATTAAATTTAAAATCCCAAAAGTACCAAGTAAAAATTTTATAAATGGTAAATTTGTTATTTTAGAACCAGTAAATCCATCAAAACATGGTAAAGATTTATTTGAAACATTTAGTTTAGATAAAAAAGGTTTGTTATGGAATTATATGCCAGATGGACCATTTAAGAATTTAAAACAATTAAGTTATTATATAAAAAATACTGATTGTTTTTTTTATGCTATTTACTCAAAAAGGCATAAAAAATATTGTGGTTTAGCATCTTATCTAAGAATACAACCCAGAGCAGGTTCAATAGAGGTTGGTTATATAACTTATTCTCCAATTTTAAAAAAAACTGTTGAAGCAACTGAAACTATGTATCTGATGATGAAAAATGTTTTTGATACACTTAAATATAGAAGATACGAATGGAAATGTAATAATGGAAATGAAAAATCAAAAAATGCTGCTTTAAGATTAGGATTTAAATTTGAGGGAGTTTTTAGACAAGCAGCAGTAGTTAAAGGCAGAAATAGAGATACTGCTTGGTTTTCAGTTATAGATAAAGAATGGAAGAAATTAAAAAAAGGTTATTTGAGATATTTTTCCAATAAAAATTTAGATAAAAATTTTAAGCAAAAAAGAAGTTTAAAATTTAATTAAGGGTAATTTTTTATTAGTTTAATTGAAGCCAATTATGCTTATATATTTTCTTTCCCAAATATTTAGCTCCATCAAGAGTATAATGGTGTGAGTCATAATTAATTTTATTATAATTATTAGTTAGAACCTCACATCTTTTATTAATATCATCACATTGATAAAATGATTTATCTAACAACTTAAGATTATAAGTTTTTGATAAATCTTGTAATCTGATATTATTTTGATGATATACTTTGTTTTTTTCTAAAAATGAAAAGTATTTTTTTTCTAAGTTGATTAATTCATTTTTATTAGGTTTTCTTTTTTTATTTAATAAAAAAAAATCAAGATCTGTAAACCTGCTTCCATAAAGATTAAATACTGGATTATTAGTAGTTAAGATTATCTTTTTATTAGTTTTTTTCAAAATTGATTTAATTGTTTTTTCTACCTCTTCAAGTTCAGATTCTGTATAGTTGAATGAAAAAATTATAATATTCGATTTCTTAATTAACAGCATCTCTTTATTAATTTTACTCTCATCATTCATAATTTTTTTAAACTTGTTTATTCTCACTGGTACAAATCTAAAGTTAGAGTATAAATCAGGATTTGTCTGAAACATTAAAGCAAAATTAGAGGCATGAGAATCTCCAATAATAGTAATTATTTCTTTTTGATCATTAGTAATTTTCTTATTTACATTTATTTTTTGCCAATTAGATATTTCCTCAACATAATATTGAAAATCTAAATTCATGTTGTCTACTATTGATTTTTTAGGGAAACCTTTTTGATTAATTATAAAAATACATATTAAACAAATTAAGAATGTAGATAAAAATAAAATATTTGAAATTCTACTAAATTTAAATTGTGAGTTTCTAAAATTTTTTTCTACAAAGAAGTAACTCATGCAAGAAATAATGAATAAACTTAATATAATTAATATTTCTATATATAAAGACCCTTTTGCGAATGAATATTTATAAAAAGCAAATATAGGATAATGCCAAAGATATAAAGAGTAAGAAATTAAACCAATTCCTACAAATAATTTTGTTGAAAGTATTTTTGTAATCAATTCATCTTTATGAGAAAACCATATAATTAAACAAGCTCCTATGATTGGGAATAAAGTATAAATTGAAGGGTGAAGTGTTTCATCATTAAAAAATAGAACATAATGACTAATTAATAAAAGCCCAACTGTTGGTAATATTAAGTTTAGAGTTTTATGTTGACCCCTATGTCCTTTTGTAATCTCAAAATATGCTAAAATTGAACCTGCTAAAAGTTCCCACATTCTTGTATGAAGAAAATAAAAAGAGACAGATGGATAATTTCTACTCGTCCACTCCGCTAAACCTAAACTAATTATAAATCCTAAAATTAAAATATGAATTAAAAATTTTCTAAAATATTTAAATACAATTAATAAAACTATCGGGAACAAAATATAATATTGTTCTTCAACAGATAATGACCAAGTGTGAAGAAATGGTTTTAACAAACTACTCTCGGCACCATATTCTTGACCTGAATAATTAAAATAAAAGTTGGAACTAAATCCAAGTGAATAAAGAATAGATTTTGAAAAATCAATAAAGCTACTTGGCATCAGATAAATCCAAGCAAGTGGAAAGGATACCAACATTACAAATAATAGTGCTGGTAAAATTCGTCTTATTCGTCTTTCATAAAAATGTTTGAATGAAAATGAGCCCGTGATGATTAATTCTTTTAAAATAATAGAAGTTATTAAATAGCCAGAAATTACAAAAAAAATATCAACTCCAATAAACCCTCCTCTAAAAGGTTCAAGATCCATAATGTTTATTTGAGCATGATAAAGAATAACAACACCAACTGCTATTGATCTAAGACCATCTATTTCTGGTCGGTATGAAAGTTTCATTTAATATTTATTTACCACAGAAAAAACTAAAAAAAAATTAAACATTATGAATACTCCATTATCGTTCTGTATCACAAGTATTATATCTACCCATTTAATAATTAAATATAAAAGTACTTTCTTATTTAAGCATACTTATAATTTAAATAGGGTATTCTTATCTACATATTATCTTATTGATAAAATATTTTAAAAATATTTGAAATTATATTTAAATAACTGATATAATTTTTATATGTCAAAAAGATATAGCGGAAAATCATTTAAGGATTCTAGTATTAGTAAAAAACCAAAATTGAGTCTGAAAGAAAAAAGGAAGCAAAAAAAAGAAAAAAATAAAAAATCTTAAGATTAAGTTCTTTTTTTACTATGTTTTTTAAAGCTAAAGTTTTTAGGTCTGCTCTTTCTACTTTTAAATTTTTTTTTACCTTTAAATCCAAAGCTTTTTTTTTCTGTATCAGCAGATGAGTTTTCTGAAGATTTTTTTCCAAAATACTTTGGGTTATTTGTAAATGCAGAGGGTTTTGTTTTATTTTTTTTTGTAAAACTTGAAGATCGATCTTGTCTACTTTTTCCATAAGATCTTTTTTCTCCATCTCTTGAAGGTCTATCCGATCTATCTTTACCAAAAAATTTCGGTTTATCTCTCAAACTTGAAGATCGATCTTGTCTACTTTTTCCATAAGATCTTTTTTCTCCATCTCTTGAAGGTCTATCCGATCTATCTTTACCAAAAAATTTCGGTTTATCTCTCAAACTTGAAGATCGATCTTGTCTACTTTTTCCATAAGATCTTTTTTCTCCATCTCTTGAAGGTCTATCCGATCTATCTTTACCAAAAAATTTCGGTTTATCTCTCAAACTTGAAGATCGATCTTGTCTACTTTTTCCATGAGATCTTTTTTCATATCTTGCTTTACTTTTTTTATTATTTGGTGTCTTGCCTTTTCTTTTATTTTTTGAGTCCCTTCTTAATCCACTTGGTAATGACTTAAAGTTAGGATCTATTAATTTGTTTATTGAATTCCACATTGATCGATCATCTGGTGTTAAAAAAGTTAATGCCGATCCATCTGAGCCAGCTCTTGCAGTTCTTCCAATTCTATGAACATAATCTTCTGGAACTTGAGGAAGATCGTAATTAATTACATGTTGAATCAATGGGATATCAAGGCCTCTCGCAGCAACATCCGTTGCTATTAAAATTCTTTTTAATCCTTTTCTAAATGAATTAATAACACGATCTCTTTTGCTTTGACGTAAATCTCCATGAATTGCATCTGCAGAATGACCTTCTTCCTTCAGTTTTTTAACCATTTTATCAGCACCTCTTTTAGTCTTAACAAAAACTAAAATAGAACCCTTTCTGGCTAAAAATTGATCAATTAATTCATCGTATTTATTTTCTTTAAAAACTTGAAGAGTTTCTTGTTTTATCTTTGCAATTGGAACAGATGTGGCTCCTGTGGAAATTCTTTCAGGTTTATTTAAATATCTATCTGAAATTCTTAAAATATTTTTAGGTAAAGTTGCTGAAAATAATAAAGTTTGATGATCTTTTGGAACAAATTTTAAAATCATTTCAATTTGAGGAGTAAACCCCATATCTAACATTCTATCAGTTTCATCTAAAACTAAATACTTTGTGGCTGATAAATTTAAACTTTTTCTTTTTAAATGATCATTAATTCTGCCAGGTGTTCCAACTATTATTCTAGATCTATTACCTAGTTGTCTAAGCTGTTTTTGCATCGATTCTCCACCTATAAGTAAAGCTGATTTAATATTTATTTTATCACTTATAATACTTTTAATTGCCTCCATTACTTGAGTGGCCAGTTCTCTAGTAGGACACATGACTAGGGCAAAAGCATTTTTATCTAAAATCAACTTATTGATTAAAGGAATGCTGAAGGCTAAAGTTTTCCCCGTTCCTGTTTGCGCTGTACCTAAAATATCTTTTCCTTCCAAAGCAGCCGGTATTGCCATTCCTTGGATGGGTGTAGGTTTTGTAAAATTCATTTTCTGTAATGAATTTTTTAATGAATCTTCTATTTTAAGTAATTTAAAATTTTCCATTTAATGATTTAGAAGTTTTGATCTTGATTCTATGTTGCTTCTAATTTTATTGCGATATCTATATGTTTTTAAAACAATCACAAGAAATGAATTCTTCATTAAAGTATATTTGCCAAGTAATTACTGACTTTTTTTAAGTTTTCAAATCAAAGAATTAATGTATAAGAGCCACAATTTATGAGCAATAACATCAGAAACATCACTATCATTGCACACGTTGACCATGGCAAAACAACTATGATTGACAATCTTATGAAACAAAGTGGTTCATTTAGAGATAATGAAGTTGTTGATGAAAGATTAATGGATTCTGGTGAGCTAGAAAAAGAAAGAGGAATTACTATTCTAGCTAAACCCGCATCAATAAATTGGCAAGATACAAGAGTAAATATTATAGATACACCTGGACACAGAGATTTTGCTGCAGAAGTGGAGCGTGTATTAAGTATGGCAGATGGCGCATTACTTCTAATTGATTCTGCAGAAGGTGTAATGCCTCAGACAAAATTTGTATTAGCCAAGGCACTTAAACAAGGTTTAAAACCAATCGTAGTAATTAATAAATTAGATAAAGCAGATCAAAGAGCTAATGAAGTATTAGATGAAACTTTTGATTTGTTTGTAAGCTTAGATGCAAATGAAGAACAATTAGATTTTCCAGTTTTATATGCAAGTGGAAGATCAGGTTGGGCAAGCAAAGAAGTTGATGGTCCAAGAGAAAATCTTCACCCACTTTTAGATTTAATAATTGAACATGTTAAGCCAGCTGAATTAGATAAAACAAAACCTTTCGCTATGTTATCTACACTTTTATATGCAGATAGTTTTTTAGGAAGAAGTTTGGTTGGTAGAATTTCTCAAGGAACTGCAAAAGCCAATCAACCTATTAAAGCAATAAATCTTAATGGTGAAAAAGTAGACGAAGGTAAATTAACGAAAATTTTTAGATATGAAGGAACAAAAAAAGTTCCAATCGAAATAGGTGAAGCAGGAGATATCGTTGTAATTGCAGGATTAGAAAAAGCTAATGTTGCTGACACTATTTGTGATCCAGAATTAAATGAGCCAATTCCAGCAACACCCATAGATCCTCCTACCATGTCTATTACAATAAGTGTTAACAGTTCACCTCTAGCAGGAACTGAGGGGAAAAAATTAACGAGTACTCAAATTAGAGATAGATTGTTTTCAGAAGCTCAAAATAATGTTGGTATTACTTTTTCTCAAAATGCAAACGTAGACTCTTTTGTGATTAGTGGTCGAGGAGAATTAATGCTTGAAATTTTACTTACACAAATGAGACGAGAAGGTTTTGAAATGACAGTCAGTCCTCCAAAAGTATTATTTCAAAAAGATGAGGCAGGAAATAAACTAGAACCTATTGAAGAAATAACTGTTGATTTGGACGAAGAGTTTTCTTCAAAAATAATTGATTCTATGAACAGAAGAAAAGGTAAACTTTTAGATTTAAAAGATACTGGTAAAGATAAAAAAAGATTAGTTTTCCACGCACCAACGAGAGGCTTAATGGGATATACAAGTAGATTTTTGACTTTAACAAAGGGTACTGGAGTAATTAATAGAATTTTTCATGGATATGGAAAGTTTGAAGGTGAAATGGATGGAAGAAAAAATGGAGCACTAATTTCAATGTCGACAGGGAAAGCGGTAGCATTTGCAATATTTAATCTTCAAGCAAGAGGAGAAATGTTTGTAACTCATAATGATCCTGTTTATGAAGGAATGATAGTTGGTTTGACTCCAAAACCTGGTGACATGATAATAAATGTTATGAAAGGTAAACAATTAACTAACATGAGAACTCAAGGTACAGATGAAAATGTTGTACTAACTCCAGTAAGACAAATGTCTATTGCCGAGCAATTAAGTATGTTGAATACAGATGAAGCTCTTGAAATTACACCAAAATCTCTAAGATTAAGAAAAGCTATTCTCAACCCTCATGATAGAAAAAGAAGCGAAAAGTCTGGAACAGCTGCTTAATTAAATAATTTATTAACTAAAAATAATCCTAAAGCTACGCAAGGTCCGATTCCAAAAGCAAACAAAAAAGTTCCAATACCAACTGTACCACCTAAATACCAACCAATTGACATTACTGAAATTTCAAGAACCCCTCTTACAGCAGCAATAGGTAAATTTGTTATTTTTTGAAGACCGATCATCAAACCATCTCTTGGGCCTGCTCCTAAATTTGCAACTAAATAAATTCCCCCTCCTATTCCTACAGTCAACACTGCAAATACCACAAGTAATATTTGGGATATATAATTTTCTGGAGTTGGAACATATCTAATGCACACATCTATCATTACTCCAATAATTAAAGCATTTAAAATAGTACCAATTCCTGGTTTTTGTTTTAATGGAAACCAAAATAATAAAACGATGAAACTTATAAAGATTGTTATGACACCAATAGAAAAACCTATATTCAAATACAAACCTTGAGCCAATACACTCCATGGAGATGCACCTGAAGCAGAAACAATTAATAAACCCTCACCCAGACCAAACAAGGTTAACCCAAAACAAAGAAAAAAAAACGTAGATATCTTTGGTTTTAAATTAAGTGGTTTATCTGAGCTCCAAGATACGTTTGGAATATTTTTAATTTTTAAAAACATTATTTAATAAATTACTTCTTTTAAATTTAAAGTCTATTAAAGTAGATATCTTATGAAAAAATTTTTATTCTTTATATTTTTATTAACTTATTCATTCAATACTAGTGCTCATATGGCTCACTATAATAAGTTTAATAAAATAGAGATGGAAATTTTAAGAGATGGTGAAGTTATTGGTTATAATTATTATTTTTTTAAAAGAGACGCAGACAATACAACTGTCACAAATCAATTAAAATTTACTGTAAAAATATTTGGAGCAACAATTTTTGAAGTTGAAAGTTATGGTGAGGAGAAATATACTAAAGATAAGTTAATTTCTTACAATTCAAAGACCCAACAAAATAAAAAAGATAAATACGTTCGACTAAAGCTAAATGAAGAAAAAAATGAATATGATATTAAAGGATCATCTTACACAGGAAGCGCATCAATCGAAAATGTGATTGGAAATTGGTGGAGTCATAAAATTCTTCAAACAAGCTCTCAAATAAGTCCAATTTCTGGAAGTATTAAAGAACAAGTAGTTACTTTTATTGGAAAAGAAAAAATTGAATTATACGGGAAAAAATATGAGGTGGAGCATTTTAAATTAAAATCAAAAGACATGTCTATTCCTAAAGACAAAAGATTAAATTTTGATATTTGGTTTGATAAAAAAAATGCCTTAATTCTTAAAGTAGCCTATTCTCGAATAGGAAACTGGGAATATAAAGTTAAAAAATTTGAATAAATTTATTTTATAATTTTTTTGTAAAGATCATTGGCACTTATCCAACCAGCCTCGAGTCTTGGTCCAACAAACCAATCTGCGCACGCTCCTAAATTTAATGAAGAGTTCCAATAACTTTTTATCTTTAACGAATTTGAATTTGATGAATATTTCCAGCCATGATTAAGAGAAAATAATATTTTAGTTTTTTTAATTCCTGTAAGCTTAAAGAAATGTTCAATAAGAGTTTTAGAATTAATATCTTTATTTTCTCTATTTTGTTTAATCATCTTATTTGCCCAATTATAGGTACTTTGCAAAGTCCATAAATCTTGGTTACTTTTAAACCTTTTTTTACTATTTTCTTTTGCAGCCCAACCTAAAATTTTATCGTCAAATAAATAGCTACTCACATTATTGTTTGTTTTTTTTATTGAAAACATAACTGTAATATTGGCATCCATCTTTACTTTTTTCTTTATGAATGGAGCTTTTATAAATTTTTTTGATAACTTTGATAATTGAGCAAATGGACAAGTTAGAATTAATTTTTCATAAATCTTTTTATTTCCGTCAGAAAAAGTAAGAACCCATTTTTTTTCTTTATAGTCAATTTTTTTTAATTCTGTTTGAAAATAACATTTGATATTTTTTAAAAGGTATTTGCTAATATCATTGTTCCCTTTTCTACCTATAATCTTTGAATGATTTTTATTTTGCTTTTTAGCTTTATTTAGAAATAAATGGTTGCCATCCCATTTTTTTAGTATTTTTTTTTTATTAAAGTATTAACAAACTTTTTAAAAGCTATACTTTTAGGTGAAATATATTGTGTTCCATGGTCAAATCCTTTGGCTTTATCTAATCTTTTAAAAGAAGACCTTCCACCTGGTCCTCTTGCTTTATCAAATAAATCAACCGAATATTTTTTGCTTAAAAGATTTGCAATGGTTGCTCCCGAGATTCCTGAACCAATTACACAGTATCTACTCATTTACCAGCGACGGTCATGTCATCAATCATCATGGTAGGTGAATTAACTGAGTATTTGAATTCTAGATCATTCGCTAGTGTAATGTTTTTAAACATTTCATTAAAATTTCCAGCTATTGTTATTTCGTTTACTGGATATTTAAATTCCCCATTTTCAACTAAAAAACCAGTGGCACCCACTGAATAATCACCTGTTACAAGATTTGCTCCGTGACCTATTGTTTCAGTAATATATAAAATCCTAGAATGACTTTTTAGCAAATCATCATAATTTATATTTCCATTTTCAAAATAAAGATTGGTGCTTCCACCACTTCTTCCATTTGATTTTAAGTTTAATTTTTTTCCATTGTAGGTATCCACTAAATAATTATTCAAAATTCCATTGCCTACTAATTGTAATGTATCTGTTTTAACTCCTTCAGAGTCAAAACACTTTGAGCCCATACCTTTAATTAGATCAGGTTTATCGATAATATTAATTGAATTTGAAAAAATTTGTTGGTTTAATTTATCTTTAAGGAACGATGTTCCTCTTGCAATAGATGATGCTGAAATTGCACCCGCGAAAGAGCCTAGAAATCCATTTGAAATTCTTTTATCAAAAATAATACTTAATTTATCACTACCAATTTTTTTAGGATTAAGTTTTTTTACAGTTTGCTCAGCTGCAATTTTTCCAAGTTCAGAAGGATTGGAAATATCATTTAAATGACATTTACTTGTAAATTCATAGTCTCTTTCCATACTATTTTCGTTTTTTGCAACAGTAACACAGGAAGCTGTAAATGAAGACGATTTGTACCCATTACAAAAACCATCACTATTAGCTAGGATAAAGTTTGATTTATTTTCTGTAAAACCTGACTCTGTATTTATAATTTTTTTATCAATTGAAGCTGTTTCTTCTAGCTCTTTTAAATAATCTATCTTTTTATCATTTTCTATATGAGACTGATCATACAAGTTTAGATCTTTAATATTGTTTGCTAACAAATCTTTATCTGGAAGAGAATTAAATTCATCATCAGGAGTAATTTTTGTAGTTTCAAAACATTTTTCAATTAATGATTTTAAATTTTCATCTAATAAATTTGAGGATGTTATTGATGATTTTTTTTTACCTAAATAAGTCTCAATACTTATTGCTAAACTATCAGATCTATTAGACTCATCTAAAACTTTATTTCTAAAACTTACTGTCTCAGAAATTGAATTTCCAACAGTTACGCTTACATCTGTCGCCCCAAGTTTTTTGGCAAGATCTAAGCAATAGGATGCCTTTGACTTTAAATACTCTTCATCTTTAATCATGATTTACAGTTTTGTTCCACCTACAGTCATTTTATCAATTAGAATTGAAGGTTGTGCTACACCAACTGGCACACCTTGACCTGCTTTACCACAAGTTCCGATACCTGGATCCATCATCATATCGTTTCCAACCATTGATACCTCTTTTAAAATTGAAGGACCATCTCCTATTAAAGTAGCACCCTTAATTGGTGAACCAATTTTTCCATTATTTATTTCATAAGCTTCTGTACAATTAAAAACAAATTTTCCTGATGTTATATCTACTTGTCCTCCTCCAAAACTTACAGCGAATATTCCTTTGTCAACTGACTTAATCATTTCATCTTGAGTTTGGTTTCCACTCAACATCATGGTGTTTCTCATTCTTGGTAACACAATGTGTTTATAATTTTCCCTTCTCCCACTGCCTGTAGATCTGGTATTCATTAGCCTTGCATTTAATCTATCTTGCATAAAGTTTTTTAAAATTCCATTTTCAATCAAAACTGTTCTTTCTGTAGGAGTGCCCTCATCATCAATAGTCAAACTGCCTCTTCTTTTATCAATAGTTCCGTCGTCAACAATCGTTACTCCCTCGCTTGCAACTTTTTGACCCATTAAATCATGAAATGCAGATGTTTTTTTTCTGTTAAAATCACCCTCTAACCCATGGCCAATTGCTTCATGAATTAATATTGCGGGCCAACCTGGGCCTAGGACAACTTTCATTTCACCAGCTGGAGCTGGCTTACTATCTAAATTGACTGAAGCAATTCTTAATGCCTCTTCACAAACATTTTTCCAATTATCATTTTTTAAATAATCATCATAAGACTGTCTTCCACCTATTCCATAAACGCCTGTTTCTTTTCTTCCATTTTTTTCAAGCATTACAGAGACGTTAAATCTAATTAAAGGACGAACGTCTGTTAAAGCTTCACCACCAGAACGAATTATTTCAATAGATTTTTGCTCTCCACTAAAACTAGCCGTAACTTGCTTTACTGTTGAATCTTTTTTTCTTAAATAGTCATTAACGTTATTTAAAACTTCTAGTTTTGCATCTAACGTTTTTTGCTCAATTGGATTAATATCATCATAAAATTTATTATTAGTTTTTGGAATTTCATGATTATAAGTTCCTTTAATTGATTTCAGTGTAGATTTAAGATTTTCTGCAGAGTTTTTTAAAGCATCTTTCGATATTTCATTTGAATGAGAATAAGCAACTACCTCATTAGAAATCGCTCTAAATCCAAAACCAAGATCAGAACTATAATTTGAACTTTTTATTTTATTATCATCTAATAAAATTGACTCTGATTTTGAGTTTTCAAAATATATTTCCCCATCATCACAATCTTTTAAAGTTTCAGATACAATTTCGTCTACATCTTTTCTGGTTATGTCTGATTTATCAAAAAAATTACTCATAAATACTACATAGTCGTTTGTATGTAATTTTCAATGGATGATTTTACGCATGTACAATATTCAATCTCACATATAATTTGTTATTGATAATGAAAGTTTATTTTAATAATTCATGTAAAATTTGTCGATCTGAAATCAATCTATACAAAAAAGAGAAGATTGAAGAAATTGACTGGATAGATATTACTAATAATTCAAATGCTGAAAAAGAGACATCTAAAAAAGATAAAGAACTTTTAAGAAGATTACACGTTAAAGATGGAGATAGAGTTATTGAGGGAGCAGAAGCTTTTCTTTTTGTTTGGAAAAAAATTCCAAAATATAAATTTTTGTACAGCTTTTTTAAACTTCCAATAATTTTTCAAATTTTTAAATTTACTTATGAAATTGTTGCTTATTTTTTATATTTAAAAAATAAAAAACAGCTTAAGAACTAGCTCGTAAAAAATAATAAAATTTTACTTAACAAAGACATTGAAGCGATAAACATAATCATTACAACAGAATACATTAAAGTAATAATCTTATTTTTTTTTCTTCTTAGTCTAACAAAATCTTTATCATCTAAATCAGAAATGTCCCTTTCACCAACTACATGATAATCATAACTCCAGCGCCATGTAGAGTCTCCAAGTCTTGGATCTAAATTATTAAAATAAGTTATCCAAGCAAGAATGTATCTAAAAATTAGATACAAAATTACCATTGTAATTGTTCCAAAAAACATAATGAATATTACTTAATTAATTTATATAGTTTAATTGTTATTTTTAGACCTTTTTCTAGCAATAAGTTGGGTAAGAGAGTCTACCATCGTGTCAGAGGCTTTAAATATTTCATTGTTTTTGAACTCATGAGAAATATTTTTTTCAGAGTTTGTCTTGTCTTCAATAACTATTCCCTCATCTGGAGAATTATTTTTAATATAAATTAATAGTAACCACTCTTCATCAGAAGACTCATCCCATTTTACAAAAATTTCACCTGTCTCAAACCTTTTATCAATACATCTAAAAATAGACATATGTCTTGTTATATGTCTTTTATTTAACTGAAATACTAAACTACTTGCACTGCGATAAAAACTTTCAAGTGCAAATTCTATTTTTTGTCTTGCTATAGTATATTCTTTTTCTTTTTGTAGCAGTGTTTCTCTATCTTCATCTCCTTGTAATTTTACTCCAAGAGCCTCTACTCTTTCTTTTATTTTCTGGTCTCGAATTATTCGGTATTTTTCTTTTAATTTTTCTATTCTTTGTTGAAGACCAGCATAATCATCTCTTTTTTCTCTAAGTGATATTTTTTCAAGTTTTTCTAACTCTTTGACTTCTCTTATTCTAAATTTTTCAATTTGTTTTTCTAATCTTAATTGTTTTAAGAACTGTTTTTGTTTCTCAGCCTGTTCAATTCTTAATAATGCCTGCTCTTTTCTTAAGAATAATTTTATGTCTCGTGCTCTTTGCTTTTCTATCTTTATTTCTTCTTTTAGAGCCTGTTCTTTTAACTTAATTTTTAATTCTTCTTCTCTTTGTTTTTCATTTTCAATTTCAATTTTTTCTAGTCTTTCTTTTTCTTGTCTCTCTAATTTTAACCTTCTTGCTTCATCTTTTTTAACAGTTTTATATTGAGCAATTGTATTTGCAATTTTGTCGAAAAATGCCTGTATATATTTTTCAAAACTAAAGTTTATTCTGAAATTTATTTTAGGTTTTAAAGAATTTTGAAAATTAATTATTTTAAGAATAAAATTTTCTTTTTTAAGATCTCTTGACTTAAAAACTTTTTTTTTTGATTTTGAATTTGATTTTGATTTAATTTTTTTTACTTTTTTAATACTAGATTTAATTTTTTTACCAGTTTTCTTTTTAATTATTTTTTTTGATTTTTTTTTTGTTTTTTTCATCTTCAAGAGTATCTTTTCTATCAATAATTTATTGATAAATATAGTCTCTTGTAACTGGTGTCGATGTATAATTTTTTGTTAATTGAAATTGATATACAACCTGATCTCCCCATTTGAATGCCATTTCACATCCAGCTAAATAAAATTCCCACATTCTAAAAAATTTTTCATCAAACATTTCAATAATTTTTTCTCTATTTTTAATACAATTTTCTTTCCAATGTCTAAGGGTATGAGAATAATGAAGTCTTAATACTTCAATATCAGCAACGATTAAGCCTGCTTTTTCAATTGGGGTAGTTACCTCACTTAAACTTGGGGTATAACCACCAGGAAAAATATATTTTGTTATCCAGGGGTGTGGGTCTCTAGGAGGGTTTACTGAACCTATTGTATGTATTAAAGATATTCCATCATCATTCAATAATTTATCAATTTGCTTGAAAAATTTCTTATAAAACTTCCTCCCAACATGCTCAAACATTCCAACACTTACAATTCTATCAAATTTTTCATCAAGCTGTCTGTAATCTATCAATTTAAATGTAATTTGGTTTTCTAAATTAAGTTCTTTTACTTTTTTTTTACAGTAATTAAGTTGATTTTCAGACAATGTTATTCCCGTAACCTCACAATTAGCAGTTTGAGCTATATCAATAGCTAAAGAACCCCAGCCACATCCAATATCTAAAACTTTCTGATTAGATTTTATGTTTAATTTTTTTATAATATGCTGAATTTTATTATTTTGAGCGTTTTCAAGTGTATCATTTTCATTTTTAAAATATGCACATGAATATTGTCTTTTAGGATCTAAAAATAAATCATAAAGATCATCTGAAATGTCATAATGATGAGACACATTCATTTTAGATTTTTTGATAAAATTAAAGTTAGTTAAGTATCTATAAGATCCTCTCAGTCTATTTATTAAATAACTTAATAAATTTAGGTCATTTCTTCCAAAATTCATTAATGCTAAATCTAAAAAATCACTCAAACTTCCATTTTCGATTACTATATCTCCATCAGTATAAGCTTCACCAAAATATAAATCTGGCTGAAACAATAATTTATAATGAAGTTTTTTATCTAAAATTTTTAATTTAATTGGCTTATCACTTTTAGGTGTTCCGATTATGTAATTTTGGGAGTCTGCATTTTCAAGGATAAAACCATCTTTCTTAAATACACCGTTAAGAAATCTAGCTAATTGCATTTCAAGCTACCATTGCTGTTTTTGTAGAAAAATTTAATTTTTCTAAATTATTAATTAACTCCTTTTCTTCTTTAGAATTTAAGATTGATAATGGTGGTAAAATATTTTTATAAATATCATCATTTTTTGAATAATAAGCATGAAGTCCAGATATTAAATTATATTTTTCAAATATATTTCTAACGTCACAAAGCTTTTGATTGACTGTTTGTTCTTTTTTTTCTAAAAAATCATCATAAACTTTTCTTGCTAGAGCAGATGTAACATTGCAAGTTGCTGTAATTATTCCTGAGCAACCAAGTTCTAAACCTTTGAGTAATTTAGTCTCCGAACCAGGTAAAATAGAAAAATTATCTATTTCTAGATTTTCAAAAAGATTGTATGAACTATCTTTAACACCAACAATTTGTTCGGGAAATCGTTTTACTAGTTCTTGAACACACTCTACACTAAATTTATACCCACATAATTTTTCAAAATTATAAAGTACTATTTCACACTCAGGATGCGCTTCAATTATTTTTGTATAAAAGTTAATAACATTATCGTCATCATACTTATAAAATGCAGGTGGCATAATTAAAAAATTTTTGAAATTTAAAGATCTAGCTACACTCATTAGATTAATAGTTTCACTTAAAGAATTTAAACCAGTTCCAATTATATACTTATCTTTATATTTACTTGTTGATAATTGATTAAATAATTTGATCTTCTCTGTAATCGATATGAGTTGAGCCTGACCTGTACTACCAAATATAGCAGCACCATGACAACCTTGATCAATAATCATCTCTGCATGCTGAATTGTCTTAGTAACATCTAAAGTTAAATCATTATTAATAATAGACATTGATGCAGCATAGATGCCATTTATTTTACCCATAACAAAAATTTATATAAAAAAATAAATTTAGTAAAGGTTTAATCAATTAAGCTAAGTTATTTAAAACTATGTCTTTTGCCTCATTAACTATAGATGAAAGTCTCGAAGTCTCTGGAGAAATATCAGGATGTATTTTTTTTTGAATTTTAATATATGCTTTGTTCACATCCTCCTTGGTTACTTTTTGAGATGGATTTAGATTTAATATCTTGTAAGCTTCTGTGACAGACATTGTATTAGTGTTTGATACATTTTTATTATTAAATGAAAATCTCCCAGAGTTTCTTAAGGTTTGGATTAATCGAAACAATGAAATTATTTGAAAAAAAGAAAGACCTTTTAATTTTAATAAGGCCAAACTTGCAACTGTTAATGGCAATGTTAGTAAAAATTTACCTGCAACTGCAAATAAAACTGCAAAAACTATCAACCCAATAAATAATAATATTCTTATACTTTTTGATATTTTTTTTGAATTGATAGCAGCAAAAAACCTTAATAAAAAATATAAAGCAGCCAAAATTAACACTGTATAAATTATTATATTCATATATTTCCTAGTAATGAAAATACCACATCTTAAAAAAAAACCAGAATTAAAATCATATCATGATGTTACATGGGAAGATAACTATAGCTGGATACATCAAAAAAATATTTTGGAGGTGCTAAGAGACAAGAGTAAACTACTTCCTGAAGTAAAAGATTATCTTGAAGAAGAGAATAAATATACTGATTACCATTTAAAAAATACTAAACCTTTACAAAAAAAATTATTTGAAGAAATTAAGGGAAGAATAAAATTAGATGACGAGTCTCTTCCTTACAAAGATCACACTTATGAATATTGGACTAAAACTACTAAAACAGGAAATTATTCAATTAAACTTCGAAAGAAAATTAATTCAGATTTGGTTGAAGAGGTTTGGAACGGAGATAAAGAAAAAGAAAATCTTGGAGTAGAATATTTTGGTGTTGGTGATCTAGAAGTAAGTAATAATGATAAGTACTTAGGATATTCTTTAGACATTAAAGGTTCTGAATATTATACAATATATTTAAGAGAGATTAAGACTAATAAAATTATTACAAAAGAAATTCCTGAAACTTCTGGTGGGATTACTTTTAGTTTAGATGACAAATTCATTTTTTATTCAAAGCTTGATGAAAATCATCGTGCAAGAAAAATATATAGACATGAAATTGGTAATTTTACTGATCAAGATCAATTAATTTTTGAAGAAAAAAGTGAGGCATTTACTGTCAGTATTGGTTTAAGCTCAGATGAAAAATATTACTTTATTAATACATCTGATCACAACACCTCTGAGCAATATTATTTTAATTTAAATGAAAAAAATCCTGCGCCAAAATTAATAATGAAAAGAGAAAAAGGTATTCTTTACTCAATAAGCTCCTGGGATGGAAAATTTTATAATCATACTAATAAAGATGCAGAAGATTTTAAAATTGATGTTTCTGAAAGTCTTACAAATCAAGAATGGAAAACATTTATAGGGCCAAGAGATGAAGTTTTAATAGGTGGACTAACTTTTTTAAAAGATTGGATCATTCGATCAGAAACTTCTAACGCATTAGACAAACTATTTATTAAAAATGTTTCAACAGGTGTTGAGGAAGAATTAATATTTTCAGATGAAAAAATTTATGTACCTGGCATCTCCTTAATACAAAGAGATAGAAATACAAACGATGTGTATCTTGGATATTCATCTCCCAAAACTCCTTCGAGAGTTTATCTATACAATTTAGAAAAAAAATCTAAAAAACTTGTTAAAGAACAAGAAATACCTTCTGGTCATAACTCGGATGACTATATTGTTGAAAGAATAGAATACAAATCACATGATGGTAGATTGGTTCCTTTGACCATTACGAGACATAAAAAAACAAAAATTGATGGCTCTGCAAACTTATTACTTTATGGATATGGTTCATACGGGAGTTCTATGAGTCCAAATTTTTCTTCTACAAGATTAAGTTTAATTGACCGTGATGTCATTTGGGCAACCGCACATATTCGAGGTGGTATGGAAAAAGGAATGAAATGGTGGAAAGAGGGAAAACTTACAAATAAAAAAAATACTTTTGAAGATTATATCTACGCAGCCAAATACTTAATTAATCATAACTATTCGTCAAAGAGAAAGATAATAGGTATGGGTGGTTCTGCTGGTGGTTTATTAATGGGTGCTGTTGTTAATCAAGCTCCAGAATTATTTTTAGGAATAATCATGGCAGTCCCATTCGTTGATTCTCTAACAACAAATCTTGATCACTCTCTTCCTTTGACTGTTGGGGAATTTGATGAGTTTGGAAATGCAAAAGATAACAAAGAGCATTTTGATTATATATTTTCTTATGCCCCTTATAATAATATTAAAAAAATGGACTATCCTCATATGTTAATTACCACTAGTTTGAGTGATAATAGAGTTCTATTTGATGAGCCTGCAAAATTTACAGCAAAATTAAGAGAGTATAAAACTGACAATAATTTGCTTCTTTTAAAAACAGAAATGAATGCTGGACATGGTGGAAAATCAGGTAGAGATGGTGCTATTGAGGAAATTGCAATTGATTATGCTTTTGCCTTAAAAATATCTGAAAAAATTTAATTCTCTAAATCTTGAATCATAAAAATTAATTACTATATAAAGTTAGTAAGCCGCCTAATGGGGCTTACATTAATAAACTTGCTTAACAAAAAGGAGAATATTATGACAAGTAAGGATCTATCTATCTTTAACTCACTAAGGCCTTTTTCAATTGGTTTCGATGACATGTTCGATCAATTTGAAAATATGCTTGGTAATGGAAATTTGACTATGCAATCAAATTATCCTCCATACAATATCAGAAAAACTGGAAAGGATAACTATGCTATTGAAGTGGCATTAGCTGGTTTTAACAAAAATGATGTTGAGGTAGAGTTTGAAGATAATTTATTAACTGTAAGAACTAAACCAGTTAGCAAATCAGAAGAAAATAATGTTGATGGAGAAATTATTCATAAAGGTATCTCACAAAGACAATTTGCAAGATCATTTACAATTGCTGATGATGTAAAAGTTATTAGTGCTCAACTTAGAGATGGTCTTTTAACAATATCTTGTGAAAGAATAATTCCAGAACATAAAAAGAAAAAGCTTATTGAAATTAAATAAGTTTACCTTACTTGCGGGGATTATTTCCTCGCAAGTACTTCTTAAAAACAACCGTTTGATACAAATCCAACTACGATATTTTCGGAGTTAATTTCAAATCTTCTCTCGCAAGGAATTCCATATTTTTTAGTATTGTAAATAAACTCGAAATTCCCCTTTGCATTTTTGAAATCTTCATCAGGTTTTCCTAAATCCATCTGTAAAACACTCGCAGGTTTACTAATATATTTGCTTAATTTTTCATTTTCTTTTTCAACAATAGCATCGGTCTTTTCTTTGATAGTTTGACAACCCGCAATCATCAAAAATGTGATGGATGTTATTAAAAATAATTTTAATTTTTGCATAAATAGATAGTAACAACTCAATTATGGCATAAATATAAACTCCTTAGTTGAAATTTGTGAATAAACCTTAGTTTTAGAGGGTATTTATCAACAGAATCAAATATTTATCCCTTAATAGGAGGACAAAATGCTTGAAAATTATTTCAATTATAAAAAACACAAAACAGATTTTAAAACAGAAGTGATAGCTGGAACAACAACGTTCTTAACTATGGCTTACATAATGTTTTTAAATCCATTTATCTTATCGGGAGAATTTGCCGGACCCGAAAAAGGTTTCTTTGATTTCGGCGCAGTTTATACAGCTACAATATTAGCAACAGCACTTGCATGTTTTATAATGGCTTTTTATGGAAAAACTTGGCCAATTGGACTTGCACCAGGAATGGGAATTAATGCATTTGTCGCTTTTGGAGTTTGTGCGGGGATGGGCTACACACCTCAAGAAGCTTTAGGTGCAGTGTTGGTTGCTGGAATATTGTTTTTAATTATATCCCTCACACCAATTAGAGCTTGGTTAATAAACTCAATTCCAAGAAGTCTTAAGTTAGGAATAGGTGCAGGAATTGGATTATTCTTAGCAATTATTGGATTACAAATAATGGAAGTTGTTGTTGATGATCCTGTAACTCTTGTAAGACTAGGTGATCTTAGTAATCCATTAGTACTTTTGGGTTGTGCAACTTTTATTGCAATAATCGTAATGGAAAAGATGAACATAAAAGGAAATATTATTATAGGAATTTTAGTATTTAGTGTTATTGCCTGGGCTGCTGGACTTGCAAACTTTAATGGTATTGCTAGTTCTCCTCCACCAATGACATATCTTTTTGATTTTGATTTATCAGCTGCAATGACCGCAGGGATGTCTACAGTAATATTTACTTTATTGTTTATAGACTTCTTTGATACAGCTGGAACTTTAACTTCAGTTGCTAATGTTGCTGGTAAAGTTGATAAACAAGGAAAAGTTCAAGATATTAATAAAGCTATGTTAGCCGATAGTGTTGGTACAGTTGCTGGTGCTATGATGGGAACTACAACTGTTACAAGTTATGTTGAGTCTGGAGCTGGTGTAAAAGCTGGAGGAAAAACTGGAATGACGTCACTTGTAATTGGTTTATTGTTCTTAGCGTGTATATTCTTTGCTCCACTTGCAACTAGTTTACCAAAACAAATTGATGGTGCAGCTTTACTTTTCGTTTCTGTTCTTTTCGTAAGAAATATAACAGATATAGAATGGGATGATATTGCTGAGTCTGCTCCAGCAATTCTAGCAATGATTGCTATGCCTTTAACATACAGTATTAGTAATGGTATTGCTTTAGCATTTGTATCGTATGCTTTAATTAAATTATTTACTGGTAAGTTTTCAACTACTTCACCAGCAATATTTGTTATTGCTATACTTAGTGTTATTAGCTTTGCGGTTGCTTAATTTAAAATTTAATAGGGCTGGTTAATTCTGGCCCTATTAGTTAATTTTTTTTAATAATTTCTTCTATAGATAACTCTTCATAATGTTCAGTTGGTTGAACTATCCATGGATCTGTATCTAATCTTACTGGACAAAAGTTTGGTTCAAATGTTGAGGATTTCTTTTTCCAAAGACAAGCTGTTTTAACTTCTTTAATATAATCTTTGGTTGGACCATAATTTTTCAACCACTCTATACTTTTGTTTAAAGTTAAGCCTGTATCTGAAAGATCATCCACCAAAAGTACTTTATTATAATCTTTGTTTTCTGCTAAAGAACTAATTTCCCTTGCAAACATTAGTTGTCCTTGTTTGTCTTCCATACCTTTGCCTGAATAACTTTGGATAACAATATATGCTATCGGTAATTTTAAAATTCTTGAAAGGATATCTAAAATTGGAGCAGCACCTCTCATTATTCCCACTAAAACTGTAGGCTTATATTCTCTATGAATCTCAATTGCTAATTTCTCAACAATTTTGTTATACTCATCGAAAGTGATAATTAATTTATCTGCCATGAATTTTACTATCACAACTAAGAAATTTTAAAAGGGAGAAATCATGAAAAGTTATTGGATCAGTTTATACCTAAAAGTTGAAAATCAAGACAATTTAAAAAAATATGCAGAAGTTGTAACACCAATAATTAAAAGCTTTGGTGGAGTTCCTCTTGTAAGAGGTGGATATCACAAAACATTTGAGGGAGATGATTTTGTTAGAACAGTTGTTTGGGAATTTCCGAGCTATGAAAAAGCTATAGAATGCCATAATTCAAAGGAATATTTAGCTGGTTGGGATCTAGCAAAAGATACAACAGTTAGGCACATGCAGGTAATAGAAGGATTTAGTACTGAATAGGCTCTGGATCTATGCTTCGCCACAGATACCAAGTTGCAACTGAACAATAAGGTGAAAATCTTTTATTCAATAATTTTACATAACTGTCAGGTGGCAAATATTTTTTTTTATAATTCTTAGAAATAGCTCTTAACAAACCTATATCTTGAACTGGCCAAATATTAGATCGATTGTAAGTAAATAATAAAATCATTTCAGCAGACCATCTTCCTATTTGTCTTAATTGAGAAAGATATAAAATTGCATCTTCATCAGACATTGTAGATATTAGTTTTGGATTAAAAGTTTTATCTAGAGTTTGTTTTGCTAAACTTTGAATTCCTTTTACTTTTAGTTTGCTGAGTCCACATGATTTTAATTGAACAAAAGATAAGGTATTAACAGTTTTGGCATTAATTTTATTATTACATTTTTTTTTAAATCTTAAAAAAACTGAATTAGCAGCAGCAACACTAATTTGTTGACCAATAATACTTTTACACAATGAAAAGAAGATATCTTTTCTTGTAGTTAATACTGCCTCTGATGGAGATTTATATCTTTTTATTAAAGAAGACATTGTCTTATCTTTATTTGATAAATATTTTTTTGCTGTACTCCAATATGTAGGTGATTTACTCATGCCTAGCAACCGATACACTCTTCTTCAAAGTCATCTCTCTTTTAAAAATTATAAATGAAGAAGAAATTACTAGCAAAGCTCCTATTAAGGTCTTTGAAGTAGGTATTTCATCCCAAACTAAATAACCAAAAATTATTGCAAAAATTAATGCTAGGTACTTTAATGGAGAAACCAAGCTTACTTCTGAAAGTTTGTAAGATTGAGACAACCATAAATTTGCCAAACCACCTAAAATTCCTATCATTGAAAGCAATAGTAAATCTATCAAATTTGGTAAAATCCAATTTTGATAAAAAGTAAAAAAACTTAAAATCATTATAGAAAACGAAAAGAAAAAACTAATTAACCAGACTGGCTCCGTTGTAGATAATTTTCTAATTGAAATAGCTACATAAGATAAACCTAAACAAAAAATAATTGGATATATATAATAAAGATTTAAAGAGCTAAAACCTGGTTCTGAAATAACTATGATACCAACAAAACCTACTAAAACTGCTAACCATCTATAAAATCCAACTTTTTCATTCAATAAAAATATTGAAAAAATAGTTGTAAATATTGGGGCAGCAAATGAAATACTAACAACCGTTGCAAGAGGTAAATTTCTTAAAGCTATAAATATAGATATTAAAGCAATTAAACCAGCCAAACACCTTTTCAAGTGTAACAATGGTCGATTAGTTTTATAAAAATCAAAGTACCTGACTTTAGGTATAAGAAATAAAAGAGGTATTATCCCAAAAAAACCTCTAAAAAATAAAACTTCGCCAACAGGATATTCGTCAGACCACTTAACTATTACGTCCATTAATGAAAATGCACATACTGAAATGAACATGTAAAAAAAGCCTAATTGATTTTTAGACAACATATGATTAACTTTAAATTAATTAAGTTAATTATCAATGGAAATTGCAATTTTAGGTTTGGGATGTTTTTGGGGACCGGAAATTAAGTTTAGTAAACTTGATGGGGTTATTAAAACTGAAGTGGGTTATTGTGGAGGCAATAATAGTGAAACAACTTACAAAGAGGTATGCAATGGAACAACTAATCATGCCGAAGTTGTAAAATTAGACTTTGATCCTAAAATTATTTCTTATGAAAAAATACTAAAATATTTTTTTGAAATTCATGACCCAACAACTTTAAATTCTCAAGGTCCAGATTTTGGAACTCAATATAGAAGTGAAATATTTTATTTAAATGATCAACAAAAAAAAATTTCAGAAAAAATAATTAAAGAAGAAAATATTAAATTTTCAGGAAAAATTGTAACTAAAACCTCTCTAGTAAAAAATTATTGTCCCGCAGAGGAATATCATCAAAAATATTTACAGAAGAGATAGTATGTCATTAGTTGATACAAATTGGTTAGAAGAAAACATTGATAATGTAAAAATTATTGATTGCTCTTGGCATATGCCACAAGCAAATAGAAGTGGCTTTGAGGAATACACTAAAGAACATATACCAAATGCAATTTTTTTCGATTTAGACAAAAATTCGAAAATAAATATCGACTTACCTCACATGCTAACCGATACAAACTCTTGGGAAAAAATTATGTGTAATATGGGTATTGAAAATAAAGATGAAATTGTAGTTTATGATAACTCTGATGTAATAAGTTCGTGTAGATGCTGGTATAATTTAATTTATTTTGGTCATGATCCAAAACTTGTTCATGTTCTTGATGGAGGACTTAAAAAATGGAAAAAAGAAAATAAAACTACAAATAATAAAAAAGCTATCACTGAAGCTTCTATATATTCATGTAAGGAAAATATAGAACTTGTTAAAAATAAAAAACAGATAGATGAAAATATTGATAAAAACGATTTTAATGTTGTTGATGCAAGAAGCAGAGAAAGGTTTGAAGGTAAAGTTGCTGAACCTAGAAAAGGTTTAAGAAGTGGTTCAATAAAAAATTCTTTATGCTTACCTTTTGGAGAACTAATAAATAATGACCGTACATTTGTTAGCAAGGATAAGATATCAGAAAAATTTAAGTCATTAAATTTTGACCATAGTAAAAATATAGTGTTTTCGTGTGGATCAGGAGTGACTGCGAGCGTATTGGCTCTAGCTTATTCCCTAATAAATGATAATTATATGCCGACAATTTACGACGGCTCATGGTCTGAGTATGGAAAGAGTTAAATTATGAAAAGATCAACAAAAATTATATCAATAGTATTAATCTTCTTTTTTATCATTGCGGCAGTAATCATTGCTAGAACAATGATTGGTAATCATTTTAAGAAAAAATTTAGCAAAAGACCACCTCCAGGAATAATTGTTCAAGTGGTTGATCAAAAATTATTTCAAAACACTATCGAGACATTTGGTACTGCAGTTCCAGCACAAATTAAATCCTTTAATATTGAAAAATATGAGATTTTAGAGCCGATTAAATTTAATACAAAAGTTAAAACAGGAGATGTAATTGCAAAATTAAAGAATAGAAACATTACCACTCCTTTCGATGGAATTATTGGTAAACGAAATTTTTCTAATGATATAGATGTATCAAAGAGTTCAATTATACTAAATTTAGAAGATACTTCAGTTCTATTTGTTGATGTAGATATACCCGAAACATTTGCGCCATATGTAAAAAAAGGTCAAAACGTAAATATAAAATTTTCTGGAAATGCTCTTAAAAAATACTCTGGAACTGTAGATTCTACTGCAAGCAGAATTGACACAAATAAAAGATCTCTACCAGTTAGAATTAAACTTGATAACCCTGACAATGAACTTTTATCTGGATCGCTATTAGAAATCTCTATTAATTATAATGAGAGAAACTCGTTAAGCATTCTTGATACTAGTTTGCTAATGGAGGGTGATAATGTTTATGTATATAAAGTAGACAAAGAAAATACTGTAAAAAAAGTAGCAGTAGAAATTGGCTTAAGGAAAAAAGGAATTGTAGAAATCAAATCTGGTCTTGAAGATGGTGACACAGTAGTTGCTGAAGGTCTAAAAAAAACAAGACCTAATGGAAAAATAAAACCAATTAAATATGGTTCAAAACCAAAGTCATCAAGTTGGAAGAAAAAAGGTAAACCAGCTAAAACAGAGCAGAAAAAAAGTAAGTTTGATTGGTTAAAAAAATTAAACCCATTTAAAAAATCTGAGACAGAGAAAAAATAAATAAATGTACATCACCGAAGTAAGCATAAAACGACCTGTAGTAGCTTGGGTTCTATCTTTAATACTTATTGTATTTGGTTTATTTGTTTATTCTGAACTGCCAGTAAGAGAGCTACCTGATGGTTTGCAGCCACCTGTAGTACAGGTTAAAGTTGATTATAAATCTGCGTCAGCTCCAATTGTAGATCAAGAAATAACCCAAGTTATCGAAGATGTTATTGGAGGAGCAGAAGGAATTAAGAATATTGACTCTAAGTCTGAAAACGGAAGAAGTAGTATTAACATCGAGTTTGATACAGATATTGAGCTTGATGATGCCGCAAATGATATAAGAGAAAGAGTGGCTAGAGTAGTTGATAATCTTCCTTCTGAAGCTGATGCACCACAGATATTAAAACAAGCAGCTGGTTTTACCACAACAATGTGGCTTTCTGTTTCATCTTCAACATGGTCAGATTTAGAGCTTGGTGATTATGCAGATAGATATTTGGTAGATTCTTTCTCAAGTGTAAAAAATGTTGGAAGAATCCTACTTGGAGGACTTAGAGAACTTAGTGTTAGAGTTTGGATTGATCCTATTAAGTTAGCTGCAAATGATATGACTATTCAGGAAGTAGAAAATGCACTTAGAAATGAAAATATAAGTCTGCCTGCCGGAACTTTGGAAGCAGATAATATAGATTTAACAATTAATTTAGATAAATCATATAACAACATTGATGAATTAAAGTTTTTACCTATTAAAAGAACAAAAGATAAAATAGTAAGATTATCAGATGTTGCAAATGTTGAGCTTGGTCCAGTTTCTGAAAAAACATTATTTAAAGCTCAAAGCAAAAATAATTTAAACCAAAAAACAGTTGGTATTGGAATTTATGCAAAAAGTGGTGCCTCAACAGTTGAGCTATCAAAAGAAATCCAAAAAAAAATTGTTGAAGTTAGAAAAACTTTACCAGAAGGTCTCAAGTTAGAAGTTTCATTTAACAGAGCCACATATGTTAAGGCAGCAATTGATGAAGTTTATAAAACTCTAGCAATTGCATTTGTTTTGGTTGTAATAATAATTTATTTATTTTTAGGTAATATTAAAGCAGTAATAGTTCCTGCTGTTGCTCTACCGGTTAGCTTAATTGCATCATTTTTAGGTATTTATTTATTTGATTTATCAATAAATATTTTTGTGCTGCTAAGTTTTATACTCGCAATTGGAATTATAACTGATGACTCTGTTATTATGACAGATGCAATATATAGAAGAATAGAAAATGGAGAAAATCCATTAGTTGCTGCATATAAAGGGTCTAAACAAATTACCTTTGCAATTGTTGCAACAACTTTAATTTTACTTGCTGTTTTTATTCCATTGATTTTTATTAAAGGAATATCAGGAACTTTATTTAGAGAGACTGCTATAGCTTTATCTTTTTCAATTGTTGTATCATCATTTGTTGCTTTAACTTTGTCACCAATGCTTGCAAGCAAATTTTTAGATAAAAAAGCTAGTTCTGGATTCTTTGTAAAAAAGTTTAATATTTTTTTTCAAGGTTTTTCTAATTTTTATAAAGAAACGTTAAACTATTGGATTAATAAAAAGAAAACGATAATAACTTTTATTTTTTTAATTATAGCTGGATCTGTGGCCTTATTTATGTACACAACCAAAGAGCTTCTTCCAAAAGAAGATAGGGGTGTTTATTTAGTTATTGGTTTTACAGACGAGGGAAGTTCGTTTGATTATACCCAACAAAAAGCTCAAGATGTAGAAAAGAGATTACTTCCATTACTACAGGCTGAAGATAGTCCTTATAATAGATTCATCATGAGAGTTCCAGGTTTTGGAAGCTCTGCAAATTCATTTAATAGTTTTATTATAATTGCTTTACTAGATGATTGGAAAAAACGAGATAAAGATGCAATGACTATCATGAGACAAGCTATAGGCAAGATAGTAACTGTACCTCAAACTCTAGCTTTTCCAATTTCACCTCAAGGAATACGAGTTTCTAATTATAATAAACCAGTCCAAATGGTAATTTTAGGCAGTACCTACGAAGAATTAGAAGGTATTCAAAAAGAAGTTATAAGTAAACTTAGAAGAAATAGAGGGTTATCAAGAATTGAGTCAGATTTTAATAGGAATAAACCAGAAGTAAAATTAGTTATAAATAAAAATAAAGCTAAAGATTTAGGAATATCAACTAGATCTATTGGTCAAACATTAGAAACTTTATATGGTGGTAAAAGAGTTACTACATTTAATAAATTAGGAAAAGAATATCCAATTATTCTTCAGCAATATCTTGTTGATAGAAAAGATAAAGATAGTTTGAGCAAGCTATTTGTAAGATCTAGCATAACTGGTGAATTAATCTCACTATCAAACTTAGTTGATTTAAAAGAAGAAGGGTCTGCAAAAGTACTAGCAAGATATGATAGACAAAGAGCAGTAACAATATCTGCGAATGTAAATCCAAATTATTCGTTATTTGAGGCAATTGAATATCTAGAAAATATTATATCAGAAGTTGCACCCACAAACCAAATTACTTGGAAAGGTGAGTCTGAAGAGATCAAAGAAACTACTAATGAACTTTATATTATTTTTGCACTTGGTTTACTTACAGCATATTTAGTAATGGCCGCAACATTTAACTCTTTTATTCATCCATTTATAATTATGCTTACAGTACCATTAGCTGTTTTTGGTGGTTTAGTTTTTATTCTATTTTTAAATAGCTCAATAAATATTTTTTCTCAAATTGCTCTTGTAATTTTAATTGGTATATCGACTAAAAATAGTATTTTAATTGTAGATTATGCTAACCAAATAAGAACGACTGGTAAAGATTTGGTAAGCTCGGTAAAAGAAGCATCTAGTTTAAGATTTAGACCAATTATGATGACTTCTATAAGTACCATGATAGCAATGATGCCTTTAGTAATTGGAAATATTGGACCAGGGGCTGGAGAAGCATCAAGACTAGCTGTTGGAGCAACTATTCTTGGAGGAATGATAATTTCTACTTTCTTTACACTATACGTAACACCAACAATGTACTTGGCACTTGCAAGAAATAGTAAAAGAATAGACTCGGTTGATTTAGAGTTAAAAAAAGAATTATCTAAAAAATAATATATTTGTTTCTACTCAATGAATTACTACATTCTTTTAGTTGTTTTTTATAAACATTAGATTGTTTCTCAACCTTTTTTGCTAAATTAATTATTCTTTTATTTTTTTTGTAATGCTTATAATTTCCCCATCCCTCATGATAAGCAACATACTGTTTAAAAGCATCAGTTTTAGATATATCTAAAATAGAACTGGACTTACTTGTATACCACCCAATAAAATCAACACTATCCTTAAACCTAGTTCTGACTGCAAGTTTATTTCCTGTTTCTTTTTTATATTGCTCCCAAGTACCATTCACAGCTTGAGAATATCCAAATGAAGTTGAAGGTCTTTTATAGGGAATTACTTTAAAAAGTTTTTGTCTAGGGGGTTTTGCAAGCCAATCAAAATCTGATTCCATTTTTATAATAGCAAGCTGTAAATAAAGAGGGGTTCCCCATTTTTTTTCTGATTTACTTGCATGCTTAAACCATAGATATCTTTCATTAAATATTGAACAACTATTTGAAGTATTCTTTGGTATTGAAGAACAGGCAGAAATTAATAACAGTATTATAAATAAAATTTTAATTTTTATAATTTTCATATTTTCTATAAAAAAAATTAATCGTTAAAACAATTGATACCCCAAGTAAATTTCCAAATAAATCAGATAATTCAAAGCTTCTTACAGGAATAAATATATGTAATATTTCTAAAATTATTGAAAGAAGAATTAAATATAAATTTAAAAAATTTAATTTATTTGAATTTTTATAAGTAAATAAACCAATGATAGACAATAAGCCAAAAGCATAAAGGTGGTTTGTAGAGACTAAAAAATCTTTAGTTAGTTGAGATTGCAATTGACAATCGTTATACAGAAAGCAGCCTAACAAACTGCCAGGAAATAGATATAAAACTAGTAAAATAAAATTAGATAGATAAAAAATGAATTTATATTTTGAAAAAAAATTAATCATTAATTGTATGATTATATTTTATAAATTAAATTAAGAGATTAACAAATGAGTTATTTAATTTTAGTTAGACATGGTCAAAGTACATGGAACCTTGAAAAAAAATTCACAGGATGGGTTGATGTAGATTTAACTGAAAATGGTAAATTAGAAGCAAAAAAATCAGGTGGACTAATAAAATCAAAAAATATCAATATTGATATTTATTACTCGTCCTTTCAATTAAGAGCAAAAAATACTTTAAAATTAATAAAAGAAATATTACAGGATACAAAAATTTCAAAAGAGGCTTGGCAATTAAACGAAAGACATTATGGAGCGCTTACAGGTTTAAATAAAGATGAGATGAAATTAAAACTAGGTGAAGAAAAAGTTCATCAATTTAGACGTTCATGGGATTTGCGACCAGATCCATTAGATAAAAATAATCCTTATCATCCAACTAATATTGAAACCTATAAAGAAATACCAATAAACGAAATTCCTGATACAGAGTCTCTAAAAGATACTTATGAAAGAGTATTAGAGTTTTATAAAAAAGATATAGAAAATAAAATTTCAGAAAATAATATTTTAATTTCTGCACATGGAAATTCAATTAGAGCATTATGTAAATATTTATTTAAATTAGATGAAAATCAAATTTCAAAATTGGAAATACCAACTGGAAATCCATTGTTAATTACTTTAGATGACAATAAGAAAATTACTGATTGTAAATACTTGGATGATGAAAGAGCTAAAGATCTTGTAGTTTTTTAAAAGTTTTAAGATCTGTTAAATGATAAAAATCATTATTAGTCTCAAAACCATAAAGTTCTTTTTTTCCAATTAAATCATTCCACAAATTGTTTATTGAAAATTTTTCAGTTTTATAAATTGAAAGCAGTTTTTTATTTAATATTTGACAACCTGTATAAATAAATTTTCTATCATTATTTTTTATAATTAAATTATCTTTAAGATCAAAATCACCATTTAAATTCTTATCAAAACTTAAATCTTTGTTAACAAGCAAAAGTATGTTGTTAAGTTGTTTGGAAAAATACAATTTTTCCATTTCAATAATTTCTTCAGAGTAATTTTTTTTCCAAATTGTATCTGGATTGAATATTAAAACATCATCTTCTTTTGTATGGTTTAACATATTTTTTATACCACCACCTGTATCAAGAATATTTTTACCATCTTCAATAATTGATATTTTAGGTTTAAAATTTTTTTTATTTATAAAATTACGAATTTGATCTTTAAGATAAAAAGTATTGATAAAAATCTCTTTTATATCCAAACTTTCAATTAAATTAATGCAAGTTTCAAGCACTGAAACATTGTTTAGTTCAATCAATGGTTTTGGGGTATCTAGAGTTAATGGATTTAATCTTTTTCCAAACCCTGCACACAAAATTAGAGCAGTATTAATTTTCATCTAAATTAGTTATTAATTTAGGAAAACTAGATGCTAATAACAACTTCAAATTATAAAATTCTTTGTTTTTGTTCATTCTATTATCTATCATCTTCCATGCATATGGAATGAGCTTTAAGTATTTTTTTTTCTTATCTCTTTCAGCTAACCTTGTGAATATACCAATAATCTTTAGGTTTCTAAGAACTGATAAAATATCAAAATCATTTTTAAATTTTTTTGCATGAATGTTTTTATTAGTTTTTAAGTAATAATTATAAACTTTATCTTTTAAAGAATTGGATGTTTTATATCTTACATCATCTATCAAAGAAGCTAAATCATAAGCTCTGTTACCAATAAGAGCGTCTTGATTATCAATTAAGCCTATCTGATTTTTTGAATTAATAATTAGGTTTGAAACATGGAAATCTCTATGAACAAAAGTATTGTTTTTAAATTTTAATTTTGACAACAAAAGCTTAATCTCTTTATTAAATTTATCTTTGAATAGATAAATTTTTTTTTTATTCAATTTTTTTGGGACATACCAATCATTAAATAATTTTGTCTCTTCTAATAAAACTTTATTGTTATAATTCTTAATATTATAAAGTTTATTATTAAAATTTTTTACTTTTTTATCTTTTATTTTTTGAATTTTATTCAAAACATTAATTACTTTTTTTAATATCAAATAATGATTTTTTTTATTTTTTATAAATTTTTGATAAATTGTTTTGTTTCCTAAATCTTGTATCTCAATATAGTTATTTCTATAATTTTGACTTAATAATTTAGGAGCAATTATATTATTTTTAATTAAGATTTTATTAATTGAGTCATAAATTAATAAATTTTTAATTTTTTCTATATTAGCAAATACGATAATTGAATTCTTTTTGGTATTTCTATAAAATTTTCTAATAGATGCATCACCTTTGATTTTCTTAAAATCTTTTGAAAATTTCATATTAGAAGATTAATCTAAACCAACAATTTTAACAGATCTATTATTTAATTCATTTTCGTAGTTAAATATTAAATCTATAGTCTTATTTAATTTTTCTTTATTAATTAATTGAGGCCACTCTATCAGAGTTATTGTGTTTTTTTTATTTTCAAATATGTCCAAATTTTTTAGTTCAGATTTGTCTTTTAATCTAAACAGATCATAATGTTTAATACTAAGAGCATCTACATCATACTCATTGAGTAAATTAAATGTTGGACTTGTTACTTCACTAGTCTGTAAATTTTTTTTTATTTGAAATTGATTTATCAAATATTTTACAAAGGTAGTTTTGCCCACACCCATTTCTCCATATAAAAAAATTATCTCCCCGCCTTTTAGATAATTTGACAGCCCTTTAGCTAATTCTTTGGTCGTCTCTTCTGAAGATATATCTATTATGCTATTTTTAATAGCGATAGGCATCTGGTTTGAATGGACCTTCAGTCCCAACACTTATGTAATCTGCTTGTTCTTTAGATAATTTAGTAAGTTTAGCACCTACTTTTTTTAAATGAAGAGTTGCCACTTTTTCATCCAAGTGTTTAGGAAGTACGTAAACTTTATTTTCATAATTTTTATGATTATTCCAAAGTTCAATCTGGGCAATTACTTGGTTTGTAAATGAAGCGCTCATAACAAAACTTGGATGTCCAGTTGCACAACCTAAATTAACTAGTCTACCCTCTGCCAATAGAATAATTCTTTTTTTACTTGGCAATTCAATTTCGTGAACTTGTGGTTTAACTTCACTCCATTTGTAATTTTTTAAAGCTTCAACTTGAATTTCATTATCAAAGTGACCAATATTACATAGAATTGCTCTATCTTTCATGTCTCTCATATGATCAGCAGTAACAATATCTTTATTTCCTGTAGCTGTTACAACGATATCTGCTCTACTAATTGCTTCTTCCATTAAAACAACTTCGTATCCCTCCATTGCAGCCTGCAACGCACAGATTGGATCCGCTTCGGTTACTAAAACTCTCGCTCCACTTTGTCTTAATGATGCAGCACTTCCTTTACCAACATCTCCAAAACCAGCTACGATTGCAATTTTTCCTGACATCATTACATCTGTCGCTCTTCTAATTCCATCTACAAGACTTTCTCTACAACCATACAAATTATCAAATTTTGATTTAGTCACTGAGTCATTAACATTAATTGCTGGTACTAAAAGAGAATTATCTTTTTCCATTTTGTTTAAAGCTTTTATTCCAGTAGTAGTTTCTTCAGAAACTCCTTTTATATCTTTCATTAAATCTTTATATTCATTATGCATAATTGCAGTTAAATCACCGCCATCATCTAAAAGCATGTTTGGTTTCCAGTCAGGTTTGCCAACTATAGTTTGCTTAATGCACCAAAGATATTCCTCCTCGGTCTCGCCTTTCCATGCGTAAACAGGTATTCCAGCTTTTGCAATTGCTGCTGCTGCATGATCTTGAGTTGAAAAAATATTACATGAAGACCATCTCACCTCTGCTCCTAGAGCAACTAATGTTTCTATCAAAACAGCTGTTTGGATAGTCATATGCAAACAACCGATAATTCTTGCATCTTTTAAAGGTTTAGTTTCTGAATATTCTTCTCTTAATGCCATTAATCCTGGCATTTCACTTTCTGCTATAGATATCTCTTTTTTACCAAACTCAGCTGATGATATATCTTTAACTTTGTAATCTTCCATGGAAAAGTTTTATACAGTTAACCAACAACAAATCAAGTTAAGATTAAACGCTTGGAAACCTTATTTCTACAATTGCTCCTTCTCTATCCAATCGGTTTGATGCTATAATTTCACCATCATGAAGATCAACTAAATTTTTAACAATATTTAGTCCAAGGCCTGAATGTTCTCCAAATTTATCTGGTCTATTGCTATAAAATCTTTTGAAAATTTTTGATGTATCTTTTTCTTTAAATCCTTGCCCATCATCAATAATCTTTACCAAAATTTCTTTAGCTACAGTATTTGATATATTTACGTAAATATTTTCACCATCTTTACAAAATGAAATTGAATTATCTAGTAAGTTAGCAATTATTTGCTCAATCCTGTTTTCAATGCCATTTATATTATAGTTTTTGTTACCATTATTTTCATAGTTGATTTTGATATTTTTTTTAAGCTTTTGAATACTATTATAATCCTCTACAACAGATTGAATAATTGGCTCTATATTAATTTTTTTCATCTTTTCTTTACTAAGAGCCACTTCATCTTTTAGCATCTGCGAATAATCAGTAATAAGTCTTTCAATTCTTAAGACATCGTGACTAAGAATATTTAATAATTTCAATCTTTGTTCAGAGCTATTAGTATCTTGTAATATCTCTGAGGCACTTTTAAGGGATGCCAATGGATTTCTTATTTCATGGACTAGATCTGTAGAAAAATTCTCTGCGTGAGCAACTCTTTTTTGAAGCTCAATTGTCATATCATCCAGTGACTTTGATAAAAGTCCTAATTCATCATTACGACTTTTTAAATTTTCAATATTTGTTTTAGTCTGGCTTTTTTCTTTAATTACTTTTGTGTAGCTTACAAGATTTTGAATTGGTCTAATAAAATATCTGCTCAATACAAAAGAGAAAATTAAAATTACAAAACCTACAGCAATCGCTGTCCTAAGAACAAAAGCTTTTCTCTCATCGGTAGCTATTTTGATATCATTGGCATTTTCTGTAATAGCTATGTATCCAATATTTAAATCATCTTTAGTTACATTTTTAATTGTAATTAATTTAAATTGATTAAGATTTTCTTGTATGAATGTATAGGAGTTTCCATAATCATCAGAATTTAGATAATCTTTTAAAACTTTTTCAAAAGAAAAATCTTTTTTTTCAGATAAATCTATATTTTCATTTTTATCATTCTTCTCATTTTCATTATTATTTAAATTTTCAAATTCAATTTCATCTAATCTCGTAGAGAAAGATCTCGGATCCAGGTCTAATGTGTCTGTGTCTCCCAAAAGACTAAAATCATTATCAAAAAATATTACCCTATCTAGGTTTTGAAATATAAATCGTGTTGAAAATAAAAACTTTCTTATATCTTCAACATCAAATTTTACATCTAGTCTTACAAGGGTATTAATAGTGTTATCTATTACATTTACGTGTTTTACTGATTTTTTTTTAATTAGATTAGGTTGAACGCTGTTTAGATAAATAAATGTAAATAAACTAATAATTGTAAAAATTATAAAATTTATAAATAAAAATTTTTTTAATATAGATAGACTTTTTAAATATTTACTAAACATTAGCTAACATTCCATCTATATCCACTACCATATCTAGTTTCAATAGCTGAAAAATTAGGGTCTACTTTTTTAAATTTTTTACGAATTCTTTTAACGTGACTATCAATAGTTCTGTCCTCAATGTCAGTGTCTTCTCTATAAGCAATGTCCATTAACTGAGCCCGTTCCTTAATAATTCCAGGTCTTTTTGCTAACTCTTTAACAATTAAAAATTCTGTTGTGGTCAGTTTATCTGGGAGTTGTTTATTATTCCACTCACATTCAAGTTGAGATGGATCCAATTTTAATCTTCCATGTGATATTAAACTTTTGTTTTCCTCTAAAATATTATTTGAGTCTTTCTTTCTTAATTGAACTCTAATTCTCTCAATCAAAACTTTAATTGAAAAACCTCCAGATTTTTTTACAAAATCGTCTGCTCCTAATTTCAATCCTAATAATTCGTCAATCTCATCATCTTTAGATGTCAAAAAAATTACTGGTAATGATGTTTTTTTTCTAAGTTTTTTTAGTAACTCCTCCCCATCCATTTTAGGCATCTTTATATCGACTACTGCTAAATCAGGAGGTGTTCTTGTTAAACCAATTAATGCACTTTCACCGTCAATATAAGTTTGAACTTTAAAACCTTCTTTCTCTAAGGCGATACTCAAGCTAGTTAGGATGTTTCTATCATCGTCTATTAAGGCTATAGTTTGTTTGTGCATCCCTTATATAAAAATACTAAATTGTTCTAAATTGGGCAATATATTTAAATTAATGAAGCATTCCCCAATTATCTCCAACATTAACATCAACAGTAAGTGGAGTTGAAAATGAATGATAGTCACTTTGAGCAACGCTGGTCATTTCTTCTTTGATTAGTTTAATCATTATTTTTTCATCTTTTTTTGGTACTTCAAATATTAACTCATCATGAATTTGTAAAAGGATTTTAGATTTAATATTTTTTTGTTCTAATAATTTTTTGTCTAATCTAATCATAGCTAAACGCATTATTTCTGATGCTGAACCTTGTATAGGTGCATTGATTGCAGCCCTTTCTTGAAAATTTCTGACATTAAAATTTTTATCATTAATTCCATTAAAGTGGGAGCGTCTACCAAAAATATTATTTACATAGCCACTTTTTCTACAAAACTTAATTGTGTTGTCCATGTATACTTTTATCTCTGGGAATTTAGCAAAGTAAGCGTTTAAAAATTCTTCTGCCTCATAATTTGAAACATTAATTTGCTTTGCTAAACCATACTGTGAAATTCCATAAATAATACCAAAATTAATAGCTTTAGCTTTTCTTCGATGATCTTGATTTACATTTTTAATATCTATGTTGAAAATCTGGCTTGCTGTTAAAGAGTGGATGTCCTCATTATTTTTAAATGCCTTTTTGAGCTCTTTAACATCTGCAAGATCTGCTAAAATTCTCATTTCAATTTGATTATAATCTGCTGAAATTAATAAATGATCTTTTTTAGCAGCAAAAGCTTTTCTAATATCTTTTCCATCTTCAGACTTTATAGGAATATTTTGTAAATTTGGATCACTGGATGCTAATCTGCCAGTTGTAGTAGCTGCTAATAAAAAAGAAGTGTGTACTCTTTTTGTTGTAGGATTAATATGTTCTGGGAGGGAATCTGAGTAAGTATTTTTTAACTTTGATACTTGTCTCCAATCTAAAATTAGTTGTGGAAATTCGTGCCCTTTAAAAGCTAAATCCTCTAAAACACTAGCGCTTGTTGCAAAGCTTCCTTTTTTAGTTTTTTTTAAACCTGCTATTTTAAGATCATTATAGATTATTTCACCTAATTGCTTTGGAGAGGCAATATTAAATTCTTTTTTTGAAATTTTAAAAACTTTTTTTTCTAAGTTCTTAATTTTTTTTTCAAATTTTAAAGAAAGAGATTTTAGAAATTTACTATCTACTTCAATTCCTTCCATTTCCATAAAAGCAAGAATTTTTATTAATGGTTTTTCAAATATTTCATAAATATTAACCATTTTTTCTGACTTCAAATTTTTGATAAGCTTTTTGTATAATCTTAAAGTTATATCGGCATCTTCAGCAGCATAATCTTTAGCTTTATCAATCCCTACATCGCTAAAATTTATCTCTTTTTTTCCAGTTCCAACAATCTCTTTAAAAGAAATTGTTTTGTGGCCTAAATGAATTTCGGATAGTGTGTCCATGTTGTGTCTATTTTTTCCAGCGTCCAATACATATGACATAAGCATTGTATCTTCCATTGATGAAATTGTTATTCCCTGTTTATGTAAAACTATAAAATCAAACTTAATATTTTGACCAATTTTTTTAACACTAGGATCTTCCAATAAAGGTTTTATTTTTTTTATGACAATATTTTTATCAATACATTTTGATGATTTATGTCCAATTGGAATATAACAAGCTTTACCAATCTTAGAGCATAAAGAAACACCAACTAAATCTGCCTGATGAGGATCTAAAGAATTTGTTTCAGTATCTACCGCAACCTCTCCTGCTTCTTCAGCTTCTTTTATCCATTCATCAATTTCGTCAGAATTTTTTATTAAATGATAATTTTTATTATTAATTGTCTGCTGTTTTTCTGGTGATTTTAACTCACTTGGTATGCCTGATAATTTTGGTTCACCATATGCAGAAATGACAGAACTTAAAAGTCGGTTAAACTCCATCTCTCTTAAAAATGCATAGAGCTTATCTTTGTCTATTTCTTTTAACTTAAATTCACTTAACTCCCTATCAATTGGAGCATCTTTCATTAAAGTTACAAGTTGTTTGCTAATTAATGCTTTGTCTTTATTTTCAATTAAAGTTTCTCTTCTTTTATTTTGTTTTATTTCACCGGCTGATTTTAAAAGTTTTTCTAAAGTTCCATACTTATTGATTAATTCTGCAGCCGTTTTAACTCCTATGCCTGGTACACCTGGAACGTTATCACTGCTATCACCAGCAAGAGATTGTACGTCTATTACTTTTGAAGCATCAACCCCAAATTTTGTTTGAATATCTTCTTCTGAAATAAATTTATTTTTCATAGGGTCAAAAATACGAACCCCTTTTTTATATAATTGCATCAAATCTTTATCTGATGAAACAATTGTAACTTTAGCACCTTTCTTGAGTATTTTTTCAACGTAAGTTGCAATTAAATCATCTGCTTCATAGTTGGGTAAATCAACTGAAGGTAAATTAAAAGCTAACACTGATTTTCTGATATACTCAAATTGAGGCGCCAAATCATCAGGGGCTTCTGAACGATTGGCTTTATAATCGCTATAAATATCATTTCTAAATGTCTTTCTTGCGGAGTCGAAAATTACTGCAAAATGAGTTGGTTTCTGTAAATTTTGATCAGATTTTGAATCTTCAAGTAATTTAAAAAGCATACTACAAAATCCACTTACAGCTCCTGTTGGTAATCCATCACTTTTTCTAGTTAATGGAGGTAGAGCATAATAAGCTCTAAAAATATATCCTGAGCCATCAATAAGGTAAAAATGATCTGTTTTTTGAATTTTATCCATTAAAATATCATTAAATATTACAGGCGTATTAAAATCTGTATATAAAAAAATTTACTTTTTTTAAGATCGTTAATTATGTCTAGATTATTTTAAAGTTTGATAGTATCATTCATTTATGGAGTTAACCAAAAATATATCTCAAACTAAATTAATAAAAACAATCTTAGCAATAATACTTGGATCTATAGCGCTGACAATTTCAGCTAAAATTAAAATACCTTTTTACCCTGTTCCAATGACTATGCAAACATTTGTGGTTTTGTTTTTAGGTGTTAGTCTTGGATACAAAATTGGACTTGCAAGTATAGGTTTATATTTGTTTGAAGGGATTTTAGGTTTGCCTGTTTTTTCAAATTCTCCAGAAAAAGGTGTTGGATTAATTTATTTTACAGGTCCAACTATGGGATATTTAATAGGTTTTTTAACTGCAGGATATTTAGCTTCAAAAATAAATAGTAAAGATAGTTTTTTGATGGTTTTAGTTAAGCTTGCGGTGGCTACTTCAACAATCTATATATTGGGATTATTATGGTTAGGAATTCTTATTGGATGGGACAAACCAATTATAGCATTAGGAGCCAAACCATTTCTACATGCAGAAATTTTTAAAGTAGTACTTTTAGCTCTAGTAACAAAACAAATTATAAAAATTAGAAGCTTTATCTAGGTGATCTTTTAGAGAGAATTCTTTGTAAAGTTCTTCTGTGCATTTTTAATCTTCTTGCTGTCTCAGAAACATTTCTATTACATAATTCAAATACTCTATGTATATGTTCCCATTTCACTCTATCTGCAGACATTGGATTTTCTGGAGGAGCAGCTTTTTTGCTGGATCTGCAAGTAATGCCTTTTCAACATCTTCTGCATCAGCTGGCTTAGCAAGATAATCAATTGCACCCTCTTTGACGGCTGCTACTGCTGTTGGAATGTTTCCATAACCTGTCAGCATAATTATTCTGCTTTCATTATTTGAATTTTGAATTTCTTTTACAACCTCTAGTCCATTACCATCTCCCAGTCTTAAATCTACCACGGCAAAACCAGGTTTTTTTGCTTTAACAGAGTCTACACCTTTTTGTACACTTTCTGCTTGAGTAACCTCAAATCCCTTTTTCTCCATTGCTCTAGCCAGTCTCTCTCTAAACGGATTGTCATCATCAACTATAAGTAGAGATTTATTCTCAAAATCGTTGATATTTTTAAGGACTACTTGTTTTTTCATCAGTCTAATATGGTGATTAGCTAAGATAATTCAATGCCTATTATTTGCTTTACATTGTTAATCTATAGCCTTAATAGGAGGAAATTTTAAAGTTTTTTAGCAATAAAAAGCTTTTTTTTATTAAATTTTTTTTGGAGGCATTTTAAATGCAAAAATTTAAATCAGTTGAACAAATAATAAATCAGCTGAAACCTGAAAAACCGATATACTGTATAAGAAAGAATTCAATTCGTTCTGCGGTAAAATATTTCAACAAAAATTTTCCTGGTAAAATTTTATATGCTGTAAAGACAAATCCACACCCTGCAGTAATCAAAACGATCATAGATAGTGGTGTTGAACAATTTGATGTTGCTTCTATAGAAGAAATTAAAAGTATTAGAAATTTTAGCCTAAAAGCAAAATGTTCATATATGCACACGGTTAAGAGCAGAGAGAGTATTAAAGAAGCTTATTTTAATTATGGAGTTAAAACATTCTCACTGGATACTAAGGATGAATTGATAAAAATAATTGAAAGTACAAATAATGCAAAAGATTTAGAATTATTTGTTAGGGTTGCAGTTTCTAACGAACATGCTGAAATTGATTTATCAAAGAAATTTGGTGCATTGAACTCTGAAGCCGCAGGATTATTAAGATTAGTAAAACAACATGCAAAAAAAATTGGACTAAGCTTTCATGTTGGATCACAATGCATGCATCCAATTTCGTACTCAAAAGGAATTAATGAAATTGGAAATATAATTAAAAAAACAAAAATTTTACCTGATTACATTAATGTAGGTGGAGGGTTTCCAACAATTTATCCTGACTTAGTACCTCAATCTATGGATAGTTATTTTAATGAAATTAAAAAAGGATTAGATAACTTAAAACTTGAAAACTTGCCTGAAATTATTTGTGAGCCAGGAAGAGCCTTGGTCGCAGAAAGTGGCTCTACAATTGTAAGAGTTAATTTAAGAAAAAAACAAAAACTTTATATAAATGATGGCACTTATGGAACTCTGTTTGATGCAGGAACACCGAATATAGTCTTTCCATCTAAAATGATTAAAGATAATTCAAATAAAATAATATCAAAAAAATTAACTGCTTTTGATTTTTTTGGACCAACATGCGATAGCATGGATTATATGAAAGGTCCTTTTCTTCTTCCTAATAATATTAAAGAAAATGATTATATTGAGCTTGGCCAATTAGGTGCTTATGGTTTAACATTTAGAACTCAATTTAATGGCTATTACTCAGATGAAATCTTTGAAGTAGAAGACAAACCAATCATGACAATGTATGACAAAGACATTAACAAAGCTACTTTGGTTGCTTAATGTCAGATCATAAAAACCCAGGTCATAATAGTAAAAAAGACTTCCTAAAAAATCCTGTTGAGCATATCGATATTACTTCGTTTGACTCTCGAAAAATAATTTCCTCAATGGAGAAAATGTCTTTTGTGTCAAGAGAAACAGCTAATGCTGCAAATATATATAACGAGATGTTGAAAGATAAGGATTGTACAATATTTTTAACTCTAGCTGGATCAACATCAGCTGCTGGATGCATGAATATTTATAAAGATTTGGTAAAATATAATATGGTTGATGCAATTGTTGCAACTGGTGCTTCTATAGTGGATATGGATTTTTTTGAAGCTCTTGGATTTAAACATTATCAAGGTTCACAATTTCAAGATGATACTGAACTGAGAAATAATTATATAGATAGAATTTATGACACTTACATCGATGAAGAAGAACTTCAAATGTGTGATAAAATTATTTGTGATATTGCTGATACTTTAGAACCAAGAAGTTATACATCTAGAGAATTTATTTATGAGATGGGTAAATATTTGAAGAAAAATTCAAAAAAGAAAGACTCTTTAATTGAAACAGCTTTTAATCATAATGTACCAATTTTTTGTCCGGCATTTACAGACTCAAGTGCTGGTTTTGGTTTGGTAATTCATCAAGAAAAAAATCCAAAAAAACACATAACTATAGATTCTGTTAGAGAGTTTAGAGAACTAACAGAAATTAAAATTAAATCTAAGGGGTCTGGCCTTTTTATGATTGGCGGAGGTGTGCCAAAAAATTTTATACAAGACACTGTGATTTGTGCTGAATTATTAGGTAAAGAAGTTGATATGCACAAATATGCTGTGCAAATTACTGTAGCTGATTCAAGAGATGGTGCTTGCAGTAGTTCCACTCTAAAAGAGGCTAGCTCATGGGGCAAAGTTGATATTACAAAAGAACAAATGGTATTTGCAGAAGCAACAAGTGTATTACCCTTAATTGCAAGTGATGCTTATCATAAGGGTGAGTGGAAAAATAGAGCTAGAAAAAACTTCACAAAAATTTTTGAGTAAAAATTGAAATATCTTTCAAATAAAAATGGATTTCTAGGAATTGATAATAAAGTCAATTTTAAAGAAAAAGTTGTAATAGTTCCTTTTGGTTTAGAGAAAACAGTTAGTTATGGTGGGGGAACCAAAAATGGACCAAAAGAAATTATCAAAGCTTCTCATCAAGTAGAACTATATGATGAAGAATTGAATTGTGAACCGTATAAAAAAATAGGTATTAAAACTTTAAAACCCTTTAAAATAGATAAAGATATCAAAAAAGCACTCTCTAAAATGTCTAAAATTAATAAGGAAATTTTAGATAAAAAACTTTTTCCAATGACCTTTGGAGGTGAGCACTCAATTACACCTGGATGTATTGCCCCTTTTGTAAAAAAATATAAAGATATTTGTCTTCTACACTTTGATGCTCACGCAGATTTAAGAGAGAGTTATAATGGAGAGAAATTTTCTCATGCCTCAGCAATAAAAAGATGCTTAGATTTTCCAAATGTCTCTTTAATCTCTTTTGGTATAAGAAATATATCTGAAAGTGAAATTCCTTTTTTAAAGAAAAACTCATCAAGAATTAATATTTTTTGGGCAAAAGATAAGAGTAAATGGAATTTAAATAAATTTAAGAAATTAATAAAGAATAAAACAGTTTATCTTACATTTGATGTTGATGGCTTAGACTCAAGTATTATGCCTGCAACTGGGACCCCAGAACCAGGTGGGTTATTATGGGATGAAACATTAAATATTATTAGAATTGCAGCAAAAAATTCAAAAATTGTTGGTGCTGATATTAATGAATTATCACCAATAAAAGGTTTTAATTCCTATAACTTTCTTGTAGCAAAGTTAGCTTACAAAATTTTATCTTACAAATTTTTGTACTAAATTTAAATTGGCTTACTAATTTTAAGTAAAATTCTAAAAGGTATCAACATTACTAAAGATACAAATAATTTTACTGCTAAATCACCTAATGACAATGTTATCCAAGGAACTCCTGTTGCATAAAACGATATTGAAAAAAATAAAAAAGTATCAACTGTTGAGCCAATAAAAGATGAAGTTAAGGGTGCAATAAACCACTCTTTTTTTCTTAAACGATCAAAGATTTGAATATCCAGTAGTTGTGCTGTGATAAAAGCAACTCCAGATCCAATTGCTATTCTTATTGAAATTAAATCTGCAAAATCAGTTGAAAATAAAAGAGTAAAGATTATTCCTATAAAAAATCCAATATATACAATTTTTCTAGCTAAAAATTTACCATAAAATCTATTGGCCAGATCTGTAATCAAAAAAGCTATTGGATAACTAAAAGCTCCATACGTAAGGATTTCACTTAAGCCATAATAGTTTATTGGAAATTGTACGAGATAATTAGATGATAAAACAACTACTCCCATCAAAATTGATAGGGTAATAAATAGTTTGCTCATTAAGCAGATTTAGCTACAGGCTTTTTCTTAAAAGGAGATTTTATTAGTATGCTTTTTTTTAATTTTTTTAATCTTGGAGATAAATTTTTATTTTTAACAGCTTTAAGAAATTCATCAAAACTACCTTTTTTATCAACAGATCTAACACCTGAATTGCTGACTGTTAGTTTTAAACTTCTCTTCATTAGTTCACTTGTGAACTTTACTTTTTTTAAATTTGGCAAAAACCTTCTTTTGGTTTTGTTGTTAGCATGACTAACATTATGACCTTTCATGGGGATTTTACCGGTTAATTCACATTTTTTTGACATAATAATAGTGCCTATATAAGGGGAGATCCGTAAAGCGTCAAGTTTAATACATTTAAGATAGAGTTTTATTTCCTATAATTTCTGTATAATTTTTAACACCATCTCTAATTAATAATTCTTTTAGCTCCTTTTTAATAATTCCAGCAATATTTGGACCATTAAAAACCATTCCTGTATAGATTTGAACAAAATCTGCTCCAGCTATAAATTTATCATAAGCTGACTGACCAGAGTCAACTCCACCAACACCTATTATTTTAATTTTTCCTTTTAACAATTTGTAAAATTCATTTATCAAAATATTAGATTTTTCTTCTATAGGTTTTCCAGACAAACCACCTTTTTGATGTCTTTGGATATTGCCAAGTTTGTCTCTGGTAGCTTCTGATGTGTTTGAGACAATTATTGCTTTTATTTCATGCTCTAAAAGAATTTCAGAAATTTGGCTCACTTGATCTTTACTTATGTCCGGTGAAACTTTAACTGCAATAGGAATATTTGAATTTAAATTTTTCTTTTCTTCCATGATAGATTTGAGCAGATCTTGTAGCTTATCTCCTTCATGAAATGTTCTCAAATTCTCAGTATTTGGTGATGAAATATTTATTGTTATATAGTCTGCATCATCATTAAAAGTCTTTAATCCAATTAGATAATCATTCAATCTATCACTGGAGTCCTTATTAGGGCCAATATTAATACCTAATAATCCTAATTTTTTATTTCGCTTGATACGATCTTTAACAATTTCAGCACCATGATTATTAAAGCCTAGTCTATTAATCAAAGCTTCATCCTCTACCAATCTAAATACTCTTGGCTTAGGATTACCATATTGTTTTAAAGGAGTAATTGTTCCAACTTCTACAAACCCAAATCCTAACTTAAATAATGCATTATATACCTCAGCGTTTTTATCAAACCCAGCTGCCATTCCAATTGGATTGTCTAAATCTTTACCAAAAATTTTTGTTTGAAATATTGAGTCGTTTTTGTGTTCATCAAATACGTTTGGAATTAAATTAAATTTTAACGACTTGATTGCTAGAGTATGTGCTTTTTCTGGATCTACTTTAAATAATAGTGGTCTTAGTTTAGAAAACATTATTTTAATTTATTCATTAACAGCTCGGTAGTTTCTTTTACACCAAAAAAACTTATAAAAAATCCCATTCGAGGTCCATTTTCATCCCCAAAAACAACCTCATATATCAATTTAAACCAATCTCTTAGATTTTCAGCATAACCATTTTCTTTTCCTGTTGAATAAATCAAAGTTTGAATATCTTCTGGTGACATTTCATCAGTACAATTTTCAAGAGTTTTAACCAATGCTTCGAGTGCCAATCTTTCTGACTGATTTGGTGTTTTATATTTTTTTTGAGCTTTAATTACATCATTAAAGTATTTTATTGCATAACCAACCAAGCCGTCAAAGATTGGAAAATTTGCTTCAGAAATATCTGGTTTATATTTCTTAACAAACTTCCACAACAAATCCTTACTGTCAGCATTGCTTGTCTCAACTAGATTGAGCAACATTGAAAATGTCATAATCATTTCTTCCTTTGGAATATTGCCATTGTGAACATGCCATACGGGATTCATCAATAACTGTAGCTCATTTTGTTTTTTAGATTTTTCTATACAATCTAAATAATCATCAACTGCTTTTGGGACTATTTCTTTATATAGTTTTTTTGCTCTTTTTGGATTTTGATACATATACAAAGATAAGCTTTCTGGTGAAGCATATTCTAACCATTGATCAATTGTAATACCGTTACCTTTTGATTTTGAAATTTTTTCACCCTTTTCATCTAAAAATAGCTCATAAGCAAAGCCAGAAGGGTTTTTCTTTCCAAGCAAATTTATTATTTTTGTAGATAAAATTGCACTTTCTATCAAATCCTTTCCATACATCTCAAAATCAATATCTAAAGCGTACCATCGCATTGCCCAGTCAACTTTCCATTGTAATTTACAATTTCCATCTAAAATACTTGTCTCTAATTTTTTTCCTTTATTATCAAAAATAATATTTGATTTTTCTTTATCAATTTCGATTACTGGAATTTCTAAAACATGTCCTGTCTCAGGGCAAATAGGCAAGAAAGGACTATAAGTTTGTTGGCGCTCTTTACCTAGCGTGGGAATTATAATATTCATAATGCCCTCATAATTTTCTAAGATAATTTTAAGTGTAGGATTAAAAAATCCACTTTTATAAAGTGATGTAGAGCTCTGAAAATTATAATTAAATTTAAAACTATCTAAAAAATTTTTTAACATTTCATTGTTGTGTTCACCAAAGCTATCAAATTTTTCAAACGGATCAGGAACTTGGGTTAGTGGTTTGTGAAGATTATCCTTTAACAATTCTTGATTAGGAACATTATCTGGCACTTTTCGTAAACCATCCATATCATCAGAAAATGTTATAATTTCAGTTGGAAAATTAGATAATTGTTTTAAAGCATTTACCATCATTGAAGTTCTTGCAACTTCACCAAATGTTCCTATATGTGGGAGACCACTAGGACCATATCCTGTTTGAAGAGTAATTTTGCCTTTTTTTTCTATGAAACTTTTTCTCTCTCTAAGTAATTTTTTTGCCTCAACAAAAGGCCAAGCACTAGTTTTATCTAAATTTTCTTTTTTTATCATGAATTATGCTTCTAAAAATCTTAAATCAGTGATTTTACTAATTCTTATAGAGTTGAAATTTATTTACCATAAAATAATGTTCTTTCAAAATGTCTAATTACAAAACTGTTTTTTTTACACTAGGAATTTTGCAAATAATTCTAGGTGTTTCGATGTTCATACCTATTATTGTGCAATTTGCCTACGCTGAAATAGACTCATCATTTTTTGGGGCATCAATCATTACGATAATTTTTGGGACTTTATTTTTTTTATCAAATTTAGATCATGATAAAAAATTAAATTTACAACAAGCATTTTTGCTTACTGCACTTTCTTGGCTAAGTATTGCAATTTTTGGATCTTTGCCCTTTATATTTTCAACAATAGAACTTTCTATAACAGATGCATTTTTTGAGAGTATGTCTGGAATAACAACCACTGGTTCAACTATTATTTCAAGTCTAGAATTTACACCAAAGGGAATTTTATTATGGAGAGCTATACTGCAGTGGTTGGGGGGAATTGGTATTATTGTAATGGCGATAACTTTAATGCCAATAATGAATGTTGGTGGTATGCAATTATTTAAAATATCGAGCAACGACTCATCAGAAAAAATACTTCCTAAATCAAAAGAAATAGCTTTAAGACTAATTTATATTTATTCAGGATTAACTATCATTTGTGCAATGACTTATTGGTTATTCGGAATGAGTAAGTTTGATAGTTTAACTCATGCTATGACCACAATAGCCACGGGAGGTTTTTCAAATTACAATCAGTCTATTGGTTATTTTGATAGTATACCAATAGAGATAGCTTCTATGATATTCATCGTTTTAGGAAGTATACCATTTATTGCATACATTAAATTTATTAGTGGAAACAAAAAAATTTTTTTAACAGATGTGCAAATTAGAACTTTTTTTAAAATTATTATCACTACAATTTTATTATTGTCTGCATACTTGCTTTTAAATAATCATGAAAATTTTAGCCTTAGGTCAGTTTTCTTTAATAGTATTTCTATATTAACTGGAACTGGTTACGTTAATTCTGAATATGATAGTTGGGGTAGCTTTCCAATCACATTGTTTTTAGCCCTTATGTTTATGGGTGGTTGTGCTGGATCAACTACTTGTGGTATTAAAATTTTTAGAATTCAAATTTTATATTCATTTATATCAACTCAACTTAAAAAAATTATATATCCTAAAGGTGTATTTGTAATTAAATACGACCAAAGTTCAGTTGATGATAAATTTATTGCATCAATAATTTCTTTTATTTATTTTTACTTTGTTATTTTCTTTATTCTTGCAGCATTACTATCTTTAACAGGTCTTGATTTTATCACTGCACTTTCAGGAGCTGCCACATCAATCTCTAACGTTGGACCAGGATTGGGCCCTATAATTGGTCCTAATGGAGATTTTTCATCCTTACCTAATATTTCAAAATGGATTTTAACAGTTGGTATGATTTTAGGTAGACTTGAGCTATTTGCAATATTAGTATTATTTCTACCATCTTTTTGGAGAAACTAACAATGCTTGAAATAAAAAAACAATCTCTGTCAGAAACTTTTTCAGTTTATTTTGATAGAAGAATGTTGAGAATATTATTGCTTGGAGCTATTTCTGGTTTTCCATGGGTATTAATTGGCAGTAGTTTAAGTTTGTGGTTAAAAGAAGAAGGTTTAAGTAGATCAACTATAGGATGGGCTGGATTAATATTTGGGGTATATGCATTCAATTATCTATGGGCACCGCTTATAGATAGACTTCAAATTCCTTATCTTACAAAAAAACTTGGTCATAGACGTGGCTGGATAGTTTTAATGCAAATAGCAATTTTAGTTAGTTTGATTGTTTGGAGCTTAATAAATCCAACAGAGAATCTAGCACTATTAATTACGGTTGGTTTGATCATCGCAATTGCATCAGCTACACAAGACATAACTGTAGATGCATTAAGAATTGAACAAATTGGAGAAAATGAAGGTAAATCAATGGCTGCAGGTGCTGCAATGGCGGTAGTTGGTTGGTGGAGTGGATATAAATTAGGTGGTGTAATAGCTTTATTTACCGCAGAGTATTTTCAAAATATTGGCATAGTTAATTATTGGCAATCAACATTTTTAATTTTAGGTGTCGTGGTAATTTTAATGAATATTGGACTTATGTTCGTTCATGAAGCTCATTCGGATTCTAGAAAAGTTAATCAAAAGAAAGCTGACGAATTGATTCAAAGTAAAATTGGATCAAAAAATTTTATTACCAATATAATTGCATGGATAAGCGGTACTCTTGGTGGTCCAATAATAAGTTTTTTTAAAAAAAATGGGTTTTCAATAGCTATAGGTATTTTAGGTTTTGTGTTTTTATTTAAGATAGGTGAGGCATTTTTAGGTCGTATGTCTATAGTATTTTATAAAGAAATAGGATTTTCAAAGGGTGATATTGCTATTTATTCAAAAACTCTAGGCTGGATAACGACTGTGATATTTACTCTATTGGGCGGTCTATTTGTAATTAGATCTGGAGTTTTAAAAGCAATGTTTCTTGCAGGTATTTTAATGGCTGCAACTAACTTATTATTCACAGCGTTAGCTTGGAGTGGAAAATCTGAATGGTTATTTGCCGTTGCTGTAATTTTTGATGATATAGCAGCTTCTTTTGCTACAGTTGCTTTTGTAGCATTTATTTCTTTACTAGTAGATAGGACTTACACAGCAACTCAATATGCATTACTAGCATCAATTGGAACCGCTGGAAGAACAACACTTGCGTCATCATCTGGAGCATTAGTAGATTGGTTAAATGGAGATTGGGGTACATTTTTTATTTTAACAGCAATAATGGTTATTCCTTCTTTAATTTGCTTATGGTTTATTAAAGATAAATTAAAATTAAGTGAAAAATAATTATTTTTTTAAGAAACAATTCTCTAATATTTATAAAAAAGCTTCAAAAAATTCTGAAGTTACATCTCAAATAATTTATGGTGAAAAATTTAAAATTTTATCAAAGAATAAAGAATGGATTAAAATTAAAACATTATTTGATAATTATATTGGATACATAGAAAATAAAGCTTATGTAGATAAGTATTTTCCAAAATACAAAGTCTATTCTTTAAAGGCTAGAATTAGTAACAAATTTAATAAAAAGACTAAAAATTTTTTACCTTTTGGATCAAAAGTTGATCTTATTAATGAGAATAAAAATCATATAGAATTTGAAAAAAATAAATGGTTAAAAAAAAGTGACTTAAAAAAAATTAATCATAAAGAAAATAACTTTAATAAAATATTCAAATTATTTCTAAAAACAAAATATGTTTGGGGAGGAAAAACATATAAAGGTATAGATTGTTCTGCATTGCTTCAAATGTTTAATTATTACAATATGTCTTATTATCCAAGGGACACAAAAGATCAGATTAAATATTCGAATAAAAAAATTATAAAAAAAGTTTTTAAAAAAGGGGATATCATTTTTTGGAAAGGACATGTTGCAATGTGTATAAATTCAAAAAAATTGATACATGCATATGGACCTGAAAAAAAGGTTTTGATAATGCCCATTTTACAAACAATAAAAAGAATAGATGAAACAGCAAAATTAAAAGTAAAAAAAGTTTCTTCTATTAAATATTAATTTCTGCCAAAATCTGGCTTATTTATATCTTGTTTTAATTTTATAATTTTTGATCTTACTTTTTTGGTTTGAATTAGTTTTTTTAGAATTGATTTATTATTTCTAGAATTAATATCTTTTTTAAATGAATTTAAATTTTTAATAAATAAATCAATTACTTTTGAAATATTTTTTTTGTTATTAAAGAATATATCTCTCCACATGATTTCATTGGAAGCAGCTATTCTTGAGAAATCTCTTAGTCCACCAGCGCTATATTTAATCAAGTCATAATTTTGAATTTTCTCAAAATCTTGTGCTGATTTTACCAAATTATAAGCAATTAAGTGAGGAAGATGGCTCGTCATTGAAAATATTTTGTCATGTTTTTCAGCACTCATAATAACAATTTTTGACCCCATCTTTTTCCAAAAACTACTTAATAAATTTAAATGTTTTTTCTTAGTATTTTTTTCTTTAATTAAAACACACCACTTGTTTTCAAATATATCTTGTTTACCATTTTCAGGCCCACTAACTTCTGATCCTGCAATCGGATGTCCTTGAGTCCAAGTAATACCCTTTTTTAAAAAATTTTTTATTATTTTTGACGACTCTATTTTTGAAGAACCAATATCGGTGATTATATTCTTATTTGATAAAGATTTATTCATTTTAAGAATTAAATTTTTATACTCACTCATAGGTGTGCTTAAAATAATTAGATCTGATTTTTTTACAGCTTGATCTAAATCTTTTATAATTATACCTGGAAGTTTTAATCTTTTTATTTTAGATACATTTGAACTAGATTTTTCATAAATAAAAATTTTATTTGCAATTTTTTTTTTATGTATTCTTCTTAACAGAGAAGAGCCTAGTAGACCGCAACCAATAATTAAAATATTTTTCATATTAATTTAATATATTTTTTACTACATTCATAAATGCTAGATTTTCACTTCTTGAGCCAATGGTTAATCTTAATTTATTTTTAATATGATAGCCATCTTCTGTAGATCTAACAATAATTCCCTTGTTTTTGAGTTTCTCATAAAATTCTTTTGCTGAGTGGTTACTTCTTTTAAAATCTAATAATAAAAAATTTGCTGAAATCATATTAGAAAATATTTGGTATCTTTCTAAAAAAGACTTTATTTTCTTTGCAAAAATTAAATTGTGCTTTATTGATTTTTCAATAAATTTAGAGTCTTTAAGCGATTCAACAGCTGCTAATTGAGCAAGTAGACTTACATTAAAAGGTGGTTTAATTATATTTAAGGCATCTATAATTTTTTTAGAACCAAATCCCCACCCCACTCTTAAAGAGGCTAAACCAAAAATTTTTGAGAATGTTCTCAAAATAAACACATTATCTTTATTTTTAAACAAGTCTAAGCCTGATTTATAATCTTTATTTTTCATATATTCTGCATAAGCATCATCCACAACTAATAAAATATTTTTGTTCAATTTTTTTCTTAACTCCAATAATTCTTTTTTAGTCAAATAAGTTCCTGTTGGATTATTTGGATTTGCTAAAAAAACTATTTTAGTTTTTTTTGTTACATTTTTTATTATTTCAGATACCGAAATTTTAAATTCTAATTCTTTTGCAAATACTACTTTGGCACCTACAATCTTTGCATATATCCTATACATTAAAAAGCTATATTGAGGCACTATAACTTCGTCTTTTGGTTTTAAATACAACTGACAAATCATTTGAATAACCTCATCCGAACCAGCCCCACATATAATTTTATCACTATTACATTTATATTTTTTTGAAATTTCTCTTCTCAAAAGTTCAGATTTTCCATCTGGATATCTCTCTAATTTCAGTTTTTTATCAGAAATTATTTTCTTTGCTCTAGGACTCATTCCTAAAGCAGACTCATTCGCTGACAATTTTATAATTTTTTTTAATTTTTTTATTTTAGATTTGCCTGGCTTATATGCCTCAATATTAAATTTTTTAAATTTTGGAATGGTCATTTTTTTATTATGAGCTCTTTATAGATAAAAATATAAATTTTTACACTGAATAAGGCAATTTTTAAAAAATTGACATAATAAATAACTTCTAGTACAAAATTTATGCGCTGATTTAACTGAATTGCGAGCGCTTAAAAAAAACCGCTAAAATTGTTTTTTTTCTCACAATTCAAATAATCACTCTTATTATGAATACTGAGATTAATTTAAAAACCTTATTAGTAAAAAAACCACTTAAATTAGATTGTGGTAAAAAAATTAATAATTTTCCTATTGCCTATGAAACTTATGGGACTTTAAATGAGAAAAAAGATAACGCGATTTTAGTTTTTCATGCATTAACTGGTGATCAGTTTGTTGCTGGCTTAAATCCAGTAACTAATAAAGATGGTTGGTGGTCATATGCTGTAGGTCCTAATAAATCAATTGATACTAATAAATACTTTGTAATTTGTTCTAATGTAATTGGTGGATGTCTAGGCTCATATGGACCAAGTCATAAAGATCCTGATACACAGAAAGTTTTTGGTACTAATTTTCCTATCATTACCATAAATGATATGGTCAATGCTCAATATAATTTGATAGAACACTTTGGTATTGATAAACTTTTTTCAATTGTTGGAGGTTCTATGGGTGGCATGCAAGTTCTTCAATTTATTAGTAATTTTCCAGATAAAGTGAAAACCGTAATACCTATAGCTTGCACATCTAGTCACTCTGCACAAAATATAGCATTTAATGAATTAGGTCGTCAGGCTATCGCAGCCGACAGTAATTGGAATGAGGGAAATTATAACACTAAAAATACAATTCCCAGCAAAGGTTTAGCTGTTGCGAGAATGGCAGCTCACATAACCTATCTTTCCAAAAAAGGTCTCCAAGAAAAATTTGGAAGAAAATTACAAGAAAGAGAAGACCTTAAATTTGGTTTTGATGCTGACTTTCAAATTGAGAGTTATTTAAGGTATCAAGGATCTGTTTTCGTTGATAGGTTTGATGCAAATAGTTATTTATATATCACAAGAGCTATGGACTATTTTGATTTAGCTAAACAGTTTAATGGTAATTTGTCTGATGCCTTTAAAGATACTAAAGCAAAATTTTTTGTAATTTCTTTTACTTCAGATTGGCTTTACCCTACACAAGAAAATAAAGATATTGTAATTGCGCTTAACGCTATTGGAGCTGACGTTGGTTTTGTTGAGATTGAGTCAGATAAAGGGCATGACTCTTTTTTACTTGATGTCCCAGAATTTTTAAATGCTCTTAAAAACTTTTTAGATAAATCCTACACTACTGTTTAATAATGAAAAATGAATTTAAGGTTATTGCTGATCTAGTCGAAAAAAATACACGTGTTTTAGATGTTGGTTGTGCGGATGGTGTGTTAATGGAATTTTTAAGAGATAATAAAAATATTGATATTAGAGGGTTAGAAATATCTAAAAATAAAGTTCAAAAATGTATTGAAAAAGGACTTACTGTAATTGAGGGCAATGCAGAGTTCGATTTAAAACAATTTCCTGATAAATCTTTTGACTACGTTGTACTAAGCCAAACATTACAAGCGTTCTTAAACCCTGAACTTGTAATTAATGAGTTACTAAGAGTTGGTAAAAAAGCGATAGTAACAATTCCTAATTTTGGATATTGGAAAGTTAGACTGCATCTTTTAATAAAAGGAACAATGCCAGTAACAGATACCCTTCCAGATCAATGGTATGACACACCTAATTTACATATGTGTACAATTAAAGATTTTGTATATTTTGTAAGATCTAGAGATTTCAAGATTTTTAAATCATTGGCTTTAAATGAAAAAAATACATCTTTAATTAATAATAAAAATTTGGGAATAAAAAACTTATTTTCTGATTTAGGGATATTTTTAATTGAAAAATAATATTAAAATAGAGATCATTCCCTGCTTACAAGATAATTATAGCTATTTAATCATAGATAAAGATAAAAATGATGCTTGTGTTGTTGATCCAAGTGAAGCTAAACCTATAATAAATTTCATAGAAAAAGAAAATATTAATTTAAAATATATCTTAAATACACATCATCATTTTGATCATATTGGTGGTAACAAAGAATTAAAACAAAAATACAACTCTATTGTAGTTGGATACAAGTATGACTCTAAAAGAATTCCTGAAATTAGTGTTTTGGTTGAAGATAAACAAATATGGAAAGAAGATAATTTTGAAGCAAAAATAATTCATATTCCAGGTCACACAACAGGTCATATTGGTTTTTATTTTTTTAATGAAAAAGCAATATTTACTGGAGACACATTGTTTTCACTGGGATGTGGGAAAATTTTTGAAGGAACATACGAGGAGATGTTTGAGTCTCTATCAAAAATAAAAAATCTACCTAATGATACTAAAATTTATTGTGGTCATGAGTACACTCTACAAAATTCAAATTTTTGTATTAATCACGACTCTCAAAATCTAAATCTTCAAAATAAGATAACTAGCGTCAAAGAAAAACTTGATAATAATACCCCTACAATACCATCTACTCTTAAAGATGAAAAAGAGTGCAATATATTTTTGAGAGCAAAAAATGTTGATTCCTTTTCAAAATTGAGAGATTTAAAGGATAATTTCTAGTTAATTCGACTTGACTATAGCTTTGCTGTAACTATATTGCGGTAACTTAAATTTAAATCAAACTATGTCATACGCAGTAATAAAAACAGGTGGTAAACAATATAAAGTTAAATCTGGAGAGATTCTAAAGATTGAGAAATTACCAGATTCAAAACCTGAGTCTAAAATAGAATTTAATGAAGTTCTTGCTTACGGTGACGATAAAACTATCGAAATTGGTACACCTACAGTTGCAGGAGCAAAAGTAGAAGCTGATTTAATTAAAAATGGTAAAGATCGAACTATTTTAATCTTCAAAAAGAGAAGAAGACATAATTCAAGAAGAAAAAATGGTCACAGACAAGAACATACAATGATAAGAATTAATAAGATTTTTTCTAAAGATGGTAAAGTTTTATCAGAAGCAGAGAAAATGGTTAAACCAACTAAAAAGGTTGAGGCTGAAGTTAAAGAAAAAGCTCGAGCAACAGGTAAATAAATTAGGTAATTTATGGCAACAAAAAAAGCAGGTGGATCATCGAGAAACGGACGAGATAGTGCCGGGCGTAGGCTTGGTGTTAAAAAGTATGGCGGTGAAACAGTAATACCTGGAAATATAATTGTAAGACAAAGAGGAACAAAAATTTTTCCTGGTGAAAACGTAGGAATGGGTAAAGATCATTCAATTTTTTCAGTTGCTAAAGGTAAAGTTGTATTTAAGAAATCAAAAGCAGATAGAACTTTCGTTTCAGTAAAACCCAATTAATAGTACAACTTAATTAGATGTTGTATTATGAAATTTCTTGATCAAGTTAAGATTTATGTAAAAGCTGGTAACGGTGGTGATGGTTCACCAAGTTTCAGAAGAGAGAAATATGTTGAGTATGGAGGTCCAGATGGAGGCGATGGCGGAAAAGGTGGATCCATAATTTTAAAAGCTGAAGAAAATCTCAACACCCTTATAGATTACAGATACCAACAACACCATAAAGCACAACGAGGAGAGAATGGTGCTGGTCAAAATCGTACAGGTAAAGGAGGAGACGATTTATTTTTAAAAGTACCACTTGGAACTCAAGTTTTTGAAGAAGATAATAAAACTTTATTATTTGATTTTAATAAAAGAGGAGAAGAGTTTGTTGTTGCTATTGGAGGCAAAGGTGGATTGGGAAACACTAGATTTAAGAGTTCTACAAATAGAGCTCCAAGAAAATTTACTAAAGGTGGAATCGGAGAAGAATTTACAATCTGGCTTCAATTAAAAACAATTGCTGATATTGGAATAATTGGCTTACCAAATGCTGGAAAATCAAGTTTGTTGGCTGCTATCACAAATGCAAATCCAAAAATTGCTAATTATAGATTTACTACTTTAAATCCTAATTTAGGAGTTGCCTCTTATGATGATAAAGAAATAACTATTGCTGATATACCAGGATTAGTAGAGGGAGCTCATGAGGGTGTTGGTCTTGGCATACAGTTCTTAAAACATATTGAAAGATGTAAATCATTATTACATCTTATAGATATTACTAACTTGGATTTAAATGAGTCTTATGAACAAGTAAAAAGTGAATTAAAAAATTACAGCGCAAAATTAATTGAAAAAAAAGAGCTTGTAGTACTTAATAAAGTAGATTTAGTTGATGAAGATACTGTTAAAGATGTAATAGATCATTTCTCTAAAGGAAAAAATTGTGAGATAATGACTATGACAACACTAGAAAAAGATTCTATATCTAAAATTAAAGCTAAACTTTTGTCATATGTCTCTTAAAAACTCTAAAATAATTGTTGTGAAAATAGGATCTTCACTTCTTGTTGATAATAATAAAAAGATAAGAAAAAAATGGCTTGCTAGTTTTGCAAAAGATATCAAAAAATTAAAAGATAAAAATCAAAAAGTAGTAATCGTAAGTTCGGGAGCAATAGCACTTGGATGCAAGAAAATGAATATCAATAAAAAAACAATTAAACTTGATAAAAGTCAGGCAATCGCTTCCATAGGGCAAATCGAACTGATGAATTTATTTTCTCAAACATTTACAAAGTACAAATTAAATATATCACAAATCTTATTAACTCTTGAAGATACAGAGGAAAGAAGAAGATCTTTAAATGCCAAGAGAACTTTTGAAAATTTGTTTGATTTAGGTTTTATTCCAATTGTAAATGAAAATGACACGATAGCTACTTCTGAGATAAAATATGGAGATAATGATAGATTGGCCTCTAGAGTTGCTCAAATTACTGATGCTGATACTTTAATACTTCTTTCAGATGTGGATGGACTTTACACGAAAAATCCCAAAATTTATAAAGATGCTAAATTAATCAAAAAAGTAAATGATTTAAAAAAAGATTTAAAAGAAATTAACGTTAAAGGTGTAAATGAATACGGCAGTGGTGGAATGCAAACTAAAATAGAAGCTGCAAAAATCTGTCAACTAGCAGGTTGTAGTATGGTTATAGCAAATGGACTAAGCTTAAATCCTATCTCAATGATTAGTAAAAAAAATATTTGCACATGGTTCAGCTCTAAAGTTTCAAAACTTGATGCTAGAAAAAAATGGATCATAAGCTCTATTGCACCAAAAGGATCAATTATAATTGACGATGGTGCAAAAAAAGCACTAAGATCTGGAAAAAGCTTATTAGCTGCTGGTATTAAAAAAATCTCAGGAAAATTTAATAAAGGGGATCATGTTAAAATTTTAGATAAAAAAAATAATGAATGTGCAAGAGGCTTGAGCTCCTTTACCTCTGATGAAATAGTTAAGATTATGGGACATCATTCTAATCAAATAGAAAAATTATTGGGTTATGTTGCTAAATCAGAAGTAATTCATAAAGATGATATGGTAGAAATTTAGAATGAATAAAATGATGAATTTAATAGGTGTTAAAAGTAGAAAAGCATCAGAAAAAAAAGTTGATATAGACACCAAAAATAAAGTCTTAAAATTTTATGCTGAATTACTTGATAAAGAAAATAAATCAATTTTAAGAGAAAACTCAAAAGATATTAAATTTGCTCAAAACAAAGGAATAAAAGAAAATTTGATTAACAGATTAAGAATTGATGGGGCGAAACTCAAAAATATTAAAAACTCTATTATTAAAATTTCAAGTCTAAAAGATCCCGTAAATGTAACTCTAAAAAAATGGAGTAGACCTAATGGATTAAATATCAAAAGAGTAACTATTCCAATTGGAGTGATTGGTGTTATTTTTGAAAGTAGACCTAATGTAACATCTGATGTAGCAAGTTTATGCTTTAAATCTGGTAATGCTGTAATTCTTAAAGGTGGATCTGAGGCAATAAATACCAACAGAATATTAGCAAAATTATTTCGACAAGCTCTTCGAAAAAACAAAGTTGATGAAAATTATATTCAATTTGTAGACTGTAAAGATAGAAAAATGGTTGATACCATGCTTTCAAAAATGAAAAAATATATTGATGTAATAATTCCTAGAGGTGGAAAAAACTTAGTTAAAAGAGTTCAAGAATTTTCAACAGTTCCAATAATTGGTCACTTAGAAGGTATTTGTCATACATTTGTTGATAAAGATGCAGAGCCAAATATGGCATCAAAAATTATTTATAATGCAAAATTAAGAAATACAGCCATTTGCGGTGCAACCGAAACTATTTTGCTTCATGAAAAAATAGTAAAAAAATTTTGTAATCCAATTTTAAAAAGACTTGATGATCAAAATTGTAAAATATATGGAGACAATATCATAAGAAAATATTTCAAAGGTAAAGTGTATCCAGCCAAAGAAAAGGATTGGTCTACAGAATATTTGACAGCAGCAGTATCGGTTAAAGTTGTAAAGAGTAATGAAGAGGCCATTCATCATATCAATAAATATGGAACAATGCATACTGACTCCATAATTACTAAAAATAAAAAAACAGCTAATAAGTTTTTAAAAAATGTTAAAAGCTCTATTGCAATGCATAACACTTCAACACAATTTGCTGATGGTGGTGAATTTGGTTTTGGTGGTGAAGTAGGCATATCAACAAATACACTTCCCCCAAGAGGCCCTGTTGGTTTAGAACAATTAGTTTCATATAAATATGAAATTTCGAGTAAAGGAAAAATAAGAAAATAAACTAGATATTTAAAATGAAAATTGGAATTTTAGGAGGTTCATTTGATCCAGCTCACAAAGGACATCTAGCAATATCTAAGGAAGCTAGAAAAAGATTTAAACTTGAAAAAATTATTTGGGCAATTACTAAAAAAAATCCACTCAAAACTGAAAGCAAAACACCAATTTCTAAAAAAATAAAAGATTGCAAAAAAATAATAGGATTAAATTCTTTCATAAAAGTTAAATTTTATGAAAATATTATAAAATCTAATAAGACTATTGATTTAATCAACTATCTTAAAAAAAATAAAAACATTGAAATTTTTTTTTTAATGGGAGCAGATAACTTAATTAGCTTTCATAAGTGGCATAAATCAAAATTAATTTCACAAAAATGCAATATCATTGTATTTGATCGTCATGGTTATAAAAAAAATTCTTTAAAATCAAAGACATTTAAGAGACTCAATAATAAAACACTTACATTTGTAGAGTTTAAAAAAGTCAACATTTCATCTTCTCAATTAAGAAAAATTTGATAGTCTAATTCTAATTAATGGATAAAATTTCAGATCTTAAATCAGTTGTAATAGACACACTAGATCTCAACAAAGCACAAGATATTGTTACTATTGACCTTAAAGATAAAAGTTCAATGGCTGATTATATGATAATTGCAAGCGGCACTTCTTCAAGACACATTCAGTCTTTATCAGAACAAGTTTTAGAAAAATTAAAGGATAATGGCATTAAAAATTCTAAAATAGAAGGTAAAGAAAGTAATGAATGGAAACTTGTTGATGGTATTGATTTAATTGTACATATTTTTCATCCAGAGAAAAGAAAGTTTTATGAACTTGAAAAAATTTGGTCTGAACTAATCCCAAAAGAAAAAGTCATTATATGAAAAAAATTCAATTTTATTTAATAATTTTTTTATCCTCTTTTTTTTTTCATATTCAGTAAATTCAGCTGAATTAGATATTTATAAAAAAATTGATTTATTTGGCGAAGTCCTTGAAAAAATTAACAAACAATATGTAGATGAAATTGATCAGTCTGAAGGTATGGACTCAGCAATTAACGGTCTTCTTCAATCACTTGATCCCTATTCATCTTATATGTCACCAGAGATATTTCAAGAAATGCAAACCGAAACTAGTGGAGAGTTTGGTGGTCTTGGAATTGAAGTTAGTATGGAAGCTGGTGTTGTAAAAGTTATTACCCCTATAGATGATACTCCCGCTTCAAAAGCAGGAATTAAAGCTGGAGACTATATTGTAAAAATAGACAATGTTCAGGTACAAGGAAAATCGTTGAGTGAAGCAGTTGACCTTATGAGGGGTCTGGTGGGCACTGATATTGAGCTAACCGTAAGAAGACGAGGAGTAAAAAAAGCTCTCACATTTAATATAACAAGAGAAATAATTGAGGTCCAATCTGTTAAATCTGATCTTTTAGAAAATAATATTGGTTACATCCGATTAACTTCTTTCAACGATAATAGTAGTGATCAAATTAAAAAAAAGATCAAAAAGTTAAAAGAAAATGAAAACTTAAAAGCATTTATATTGGATCTTAGAAATAATCCTGGTGGACTATTGACACAAGCAATAAAAATTTCTGACTTTTTTTTAGAAAATGGAGAAATAGTATCGACAAAAAGTAGAAAAAAATCAGAAAATAGAAAATGGTTTGCAAGAAAAGGAGATATTACTGATGGAAAAACTTTAGTGGTATTGATCAATTATGGTTCAGCATCAGCATCAGAAATTGTTGCTGGAGCTCTTAAAGATCACAAAAGAGCTATAATACTTGGCGAAAATAGTTATGGTAAAGGGTCAGTTCAATCTATAATTCCTTTAAAGAATAAAGGAGCTATAAGATTAACAGTTGCAAAATATTATCTTCCTTCTGGAAAATCCATATCTGAAGTTGGTGTAAGACCTGATATTGAGGTAAATGAAGAAGGTGATGATTTTAGAATTAAAACTGATACTGATAATCAATTAAATTACGCAATAAAACTACTTAACGGTTAATATGAATAAGAACTTTAGCAAACTACCCTTGAGAACGGGGGTGGGAATAATTTTACTAAATAATGACAATAAAGTTTTCGTAGCAAGACGAATAGATAATGCAAAAAAATTTTGGCAGATGCCACAAGGGGGAGTTGATGAAGGTGAGGATTTTTTAAAAGCAGCTTATAGAGAACTGGAAGAAGAAACTAGTGTTAAAAGTGTTAAATTAATAAAAGAGTTAGATGGTACTATCACATATGAACTTCCTGATCGTTTATTAGGAATTATTTGGAAAGGTAAATACAAAGGTCAAAAACAAAAATGGTTTTTAATGAAATTTACTGGTGATGAAAATGAAATTGATATTAAAACTAAAAATCCAGAATTTTTAGATTGGAAATGGATAGACCTTGATCAAATTACAGAAGTAGTAGTCGACTTTAAACTACACGTTTATAAAGAACTTCAAGAAAAAGTTAGAAAAATTATTAATTAAGAGACCTTAATACTTCAATTTTTTGATCAACTAAATATTTTGATTGATCAGAAATATCAGGCTTGCCTGCTTCCTCTTCAGCCAATTTGAGCAAGTCTTGTTGTTTAGACTTATCTAAATCTGTAAGATTGAAAATTGAGCTAGTTAAAATTGATAAATTATTATTTTTAAACTCAACAATCCCATCCTCAACATAATAGTTTTCATCTCCAGATTTAGATAAAATTTTGATAATTCCAGGTTTTAAAAATGAGATAATAGAAATGTGATCTTTAAGTATACCCATTTCTCCTTCAAAAGCAGGTACAACAACTTCTGAAACATCCTCTTTAACTAAAAAAGATTTTTCTGGGTTTACTATCTCAATCTTAAACTCTTCACTCATTAAGCAGCAGCTTCCTTAGCCATTTTATCAGCTTTTTCTATCGCTTCCTCTATTGTTCCAACCATATAAAAAGCAGCTTCTGGTAAATGATCATAGTCACCTTTACATATAGCAGCAAAGCCTTTTATTGTTGAATCTAGATCAACTAACTTACCAGGAGAACCGGTAAACACTTCTGCAACAAAGAATGGTTGAGATAAGAATCTTTGTATTTTTCTAGCTCTAGCTACAACTAATTTATCTTCTTCAGACAATTCATCCATACCTAAAATGGCGATAATATCTTGAAGCGATTTATAAGTTTGTAAGATTTTTTGAACTTCTCTAGCAACTCTGTAATGCTCATCACCAACAATTCTTGGGTCCAAAATTCTTGAAGTAGAGTCAAGTGGGTCAACCGCAGGATAAATACCTATCTCCGCAATTTGTCTTGAGAGAACGGTAGTTGCATCCAAGTGAGCAAATGATGTTGCTGGCGCAGGGTCAGTTAAGTCATCAGCGGGTACATAAATAGCTTGTACTGAAGTAATTGATCCTTTGTTAGTAGTTGTAATTCTTTCCTGAAGGTTACCCATATCAGTTGCAAGTGTAGGCTGATATCCAACTGCTGATGGTATTCTTCCCAATAGAGCTGATACCTCAGAACCTGCTTGTGTAAATCTAAAAATGTTATCTACAAAAAAAAGAACGTCTTGTCCCTCTTGATCTCTAAAATACTCTGCTACAGTTAATCCTGTAAGAGCGACTCTAGCTCTAGCTCCAGGAGGTTCATTCATTTGTCCATAAACTAGGGCAGCTTTAGATCCAGCTCCATCTTTCTTGATTACACCTGAATCTATCATCTCATGGTATAAATCATTTCCTTCTCTAGTTCTTTCTCCAACACCAGCAAAAACTGAGAAACCACCATGTGCTTTTGCAACGTTGTTAATTAATTCCATAATCAAAACTGTTTTTCCAACTCCAGCTCCACCGAATAAACCAATTTTTCCACCCTTTGCATATGGTGCTAATAAATCAACTACCTTAATTCCTGTAACTAATATTTCTGTTTCTGTTGACTGATCACTAAATTCAGGAGCTGCTCTGTGGATCGGCCACTTTTCTTTTGTTTGAACTTCACCTTTTTCATCGATAGGTTCACCAATAACGTTTATAATTCTTCCTAAAGTTTCTGGTCCAACAGGAACTTGGATAGGTGCTTTAGTGTTTATGACCTCGTCACCTCTCTTTAATCCTTCAGTAGCATCCATTGCAATTGTTCTAACAGTAGATTCTCCTAAATGTTGAGCAACTTCTAAAACTAGTCTATTGTCTCCATTTTTACACTCTAATGCTGATAAAATTTCTGGAAGATCTTCATTAAATTTTACGTCTACTACTGCTCCAATGATCTGTGTGATTTTTCCTTTGCTCATAATTATAAACTCTCTGCTCCTGATATGATTTCTATTAGTTCTTTAGTAATTGCTGCCTGACGACTTCTATTATACTCAATAGTAAGCTTATCAACCATTTCACCTGCGTTTCGGGTTGCATTATCCATTGCACTCATTCTTGAGCCCTGTTCACTAGCTGAATTCTCTAACATTGCCTTAAATATTTGTGTTGAAATATTTTTAGGTAATAAATTGCTTAAAATCTCATCTTCATCTGGTTCAAACTCATAACTATCCTCAGATTTATCTTCCTCTGAATTTTCAACATTTAATGGAATTATTTGTTGTGCTTGAGGAATTTGTGTAATTACATTTTTAAATTGGTTATAAAAAATAGTACAAACATCAAACTCTTCAGCACCAAATTTTTCAATTACCATTTTACCAACTTTATCAGCATCAAAGTAATTAGCGTGTTTAGAATCTTTAAATGAAATATTTGCAATTATCTTATTACCATAAGCTCTTTTAAGTTGATCATTACCTTTAGAACCTACAGTTATAATCTTTAAATCTTTTCCATCTTCTACAAGTTTAGCAAAGTAGCTCTTGGCTTTTTTAATTATATTTGAATTAAAACCACCACATAGACCTCTGTCAGAAGTCATCACAACACAAAGATGCACTTTATCATTACCTGATCCAGATAATAATTTTGGAGCATTTTCTTTGTCTGAAATCCCACTAGAAAGATTTAGAATAATATTATTCATTTTTTCTGAATAAGGTCTTCCCTTCTCAGCACTTTCTTGGGCTCTTCTAAGTTTTGCTGCTGCTACCATCTTCATAGCTTTTGTAATTTTCTGTGTAGACTTTACACTAGCTATTCTTTTTTTAAGGTCGTCTAAACTTGCCATAATAAATTAAGATTTAAAGTTTTCCTTTAATTGAGTAATTACTTCGATTAGTAATTTTTCTTTATCATCTTCAAGTTTGCCTGAACTTTGAATTGAATCGATTATTTCAGGTTTATCAGACTTACATTTTTCAATAATTTTATTTTCAAATTCAGCAATATCTTTTAATTCAATATCATCCAAATAACCTTTTACACCACAGAAAACTGAAATTACTTGTTCAGCTACTGTCATTGGTGAATATTGCTTTTGTTTAAGAAGTTCTGTTAATTTTGAACCTCTATTTAAAAGTTGCTGTGTTGAAGCATCTAAATCAGAACCAAATTGAGCAAAAGCAGCCATCTCTCTGTATTGTGCTAATTCTAATTTCATTGATCCAGAAACTTTTTTCATCGCTTTTGTTTGTGCTGAAGAACCTACTCTAGAAACGGATAGTCCAACGTTAATTGCTGGTCTGATACCTTGGTTAAAAAGTTCAGTTTCTAAGAAAATTTGACCATCAGTAATTGAAATTACGTTAGTTGGAATAAACGCAGAAACGTCACCACCTTGTGTTTCAATAATTGGAAGTGCTGTTAACGAACCTCCACCATGTTCATCACTTAACTTAGCTGCTCTTTCTAACAATCTACTGTGAAGATAGAATACATCACCAGGATAAGCTTCACGTCCTGGAGGTCTTCTTAATAATAGAGACATTTGTCTATAAGCAACAGCCTGCTTAGATAAATCATCATAAATAATTAATCCATGCATTCCATTATCTCTGAAATACTCACCCATTGTACACCCTGTGTAAGGTGCTAAAAACTGAAGTGGCGCAGAGTCAGATGCTGTTGCAGCAACGATTGTTGTGTATTCCATTGCTCCCGCTTCTTCTAATGTTTTTTGAATTTGTCTTACAGTTGATCTTTTCTGGCCAATCGCAACATAAATACAATAAAGCTTTTGTTTTTCATCACCAGATTCATTTATTTTCTTTTGGTTAATAATTGCATCGATTGCAACTGCAGTTTTACCAGTTTGTCTGTCACCAATAATTAATTCACGTTGTCCTCTTCCCACTGGAACCAAACTATCGATAGATTTTAGACCTGTTTGCATAGGTTCACTAACTGATTGTCTTGGAATAATTCCAGGAGCTTTAACTTCAACTCTACTTTTTTTAATACTTTTATCTAAAGGTCCTTTACCATCAATTGGATTTCCTAATCCATCAACAACTCTACCTAATAATTCTTTTCCAACTGGAGTATCAACAATGTTTCCAGTTCTTTTTACAGTATCACCTTCTTTAATATTTCTATCATCTCCAAAAATTACAACTCCAACGTTTTCACTTTCTAAGTTTAAGGCCATACCTTTAGATCCATCAGCAAACTCAACCATCTCCCCAGCTTGGACATTGTCAAGACCATAAATTCTAGCAATACCATCTCCTACTGATAGTACTTGGCCAACTTCTGTTACTTCTGCTTTATCACCAAAATTTTTAATTTGTTCTTTTAGTATCTTTGTTACTTCTGAAGGATTTATTTCCATTTATGCCTCTATCATTCTGTTTTCGATTTGTTGTAATTTATTTTTAATTGAGGTGTCCACCATAGTACTTCCGACTTGTACTACTAAGCCTCCTATTAAACTTTCGTCATATTTGTAGTTTAATTTTATTTTTGAACTAAAGTTTTTAGTAAGCTCATCTGTGATTTTAGAAATCGCATCACTAGATAGTTCTTTTGCAGACTTTAATTCAGCTTTCAATTCTCCTCTTTTTTTAGAACATGTTTCGATGAAACTTTTTAAAATTTGTTCTACATAAAAAAAACGTCTTTTTGAAACTAGAAAACTTAAAAAACTTTTTAATAAACTCTCAAATTTATTATTATCAGAAATACCATCAATAACTTTTAAAAGATCATCTTGGTCACTTGTTGGATCCTTAATTAAATTTGAAAAATCTTTACTAGAAGAAATCAAATTTAAGATAGATGAGGATTGATCTTCAACTTGTGAAAGAACATTGTTTTCACTTGCAAGCTCATACAAAGCTAAAGAATATCTTTCAGCCGAAGTTATTGAAAATCCCTTATTTTTACTCAACTTGTTACCTCTGTTATGTTGAAGATTATTTTAAAATCACGCATTAATTAGCATATGACCATTATGTCTTCAAGTAGCACATTCGATTAAAAGTCCTTTTTTTAAAGGTTAATTGAAGTTTATTGGATCAACATCAACTGAAAGTTTTATTCCTGATGAAAATTTGTAATTTGGGATAATTTCAGCGATTGAATTCTGTAATTTAAGAGATTTTGAGCCCCTAATTAACATTCTTATTCTAAATTTTCTTTTTAGTCTAAAAATTGGTGCACTAACTGGCCCTAAAACTCTTCCATTGATTTTTTTTTCAATAAAATTTTTAAAATAAAAAGCTTCTTTTTCTAATTTTGCTTCATTGTCACCTGTTAAGATTAAAGAGATAAATCTTTGAAATGGTGGAAGCTTGTTTTGTCTTCTAATATCTAATTCTCTATCAAGAAAAATATTGGGATTACTATTTGTTAAATCAGAAATCATTTTGGTATTAGTATTATAAGTTTGAAAATACACAGTTGCAGGCTTACCTGTTCTTCCAGCTCGTCCAGAAAGTTGGTGGTACAACTGTAAATTTTTTTCAGCACCTCTTAAGTCATGTCCTTGTAAGGATAGATCAATATCAACTACCACAATACAATTAAGGCTTGGAAAGTGAAAACCTTTAGAGATTAATTGTGTCCCAACTAAAATTTGAACTTCATTATTAATTATTTTTTCTAATTTTTGACTAGAACTTTTTTTATTCATTGTATCACTTGAAAAAATTTCAATTTTTTTAGACGGAAAGTTTTTTTTAACTTCTTCAGATATTCTTTCAACTCCAGGACCACTAAAAATAAATTCACAATCCTCATCTTTTATACATTTCCTTTTCAGGGAAGATTTAAAACCACAATAATGGCACAATAAATTATTTTTATTTTTATGATAAACTAAATTAATTGAGCAATTAGGGCACGAATAACTATTAAAACATTTATTACAAAGTACATGTGGAGAAAACCCACGTCTATTTAAAAAAAATAGTACCTGATCGTTTTTATCGAGATGAAAGTTTACTTTCTCAATTATTTTTTTAGAAAGCCAAGATTGTTTTTCCAATTTGGTTTCATTAAGATTAATTATTTCATAATTCGGCAATGATGCGTTTTGGTAACGTTTTTCTAATTTAGAAATACTATATTTGCCTTTTTTAATATTTTCATAAGTTTCAATTGATGGAACAGCTGTAATTAAATTGATAGGTATATTTTCAAATGACGCTCTTGAAATAGCCATGTCTCTTGCATTATAGGTAACCCCCTCGTCTTGTTTGTAAGATTGATCATGCTCTTCATCAACAATAATTAAACCTAGTTTTTTAAATGGTAAAAATAATGATGATCTGGCACCAATGACAACTTTAATTTCTCCATTTACAATTCCACTCCAAATAATTTCTTTCTTTTTTTTTGTAATACCTGAGTGCCAAACTGCTGGAGTAAAACCAAAAAATTCTATAAATTTTTTTTCAAATTGACCTGTTAAACCGATCTCTGGTAATAAAATTAAGCCCTGAAAACCTTTGTTTATTATCTCTTTGAGGGCTTCGAAATACACCATGGTTTTTCCTGATCCAGTTGTTCCTTGAAGAACATGAACTCTAAATTTTTGATTAGAAACATTCATTTTTTTAAGAGATTTTTTTTGTTCTTCAGAAAGTTTTATTAAATTTTTTTTGATATTTGTGTCAAAAATTTTGTACGCATCTTTTTGAATTTTTTCTACGGCATTGCTACTAAGTAAAACCTGTTTTAAAGCCATTCCTTTTGGAATTATATTGTATTCAGAAAACCAATTAAGGAATTTTATTGTAGTTTTTTTTAATGGACTAACATCTAATTTTTTTAAAACATTTTTAATTTTAAAATTTCTATTATTTTTCTTTTCAAATTCATCCCAAACTACTCCTGTGATTTTAGATTTACCAAAAGGGACCACCACATAATCACCTGTTTTTAAATTAATATCACTTTCATAAGTAAAAGGATGATTAAATATATTTGGTAAAAGAATCGGCACTTTCATATTTTAATAATATGAAAAAAAATTAAGAGTGTATTGCTCTTTTATCTACTGATAATGCTGCTTCTTTAACAGCTTCTGAAAATGTTGGATGGGCATGGCAAGTTCTTGCAATATCCTCAGAGCTTGCACCAAATTCCATTGCAACACCTATTTCAGCAATAAGCTCTCCTGCGTGAGGGCCTATTATATGCGCGCCTAAAACTTTATCTGTAGTTTCGTCTGCTAAAATTTTAACAAACCCTTCTGCATCATCTATGGCTTTTGCTCTAGAGTTTGCCATAAATGAAAACTTACCAATTTTATATTTTGTATTTAATTCTTTTAATTGTTCTTCAGTCTTACCAATAGATGCAACTTCAGGTGTTGTATAAACAACTCCAGGAATTGTATCATAATTAACGTGGCCTGATTGACCAACGATATTTTCTGCAACTGCAATTCCTTCATCTTCAGCTTTATGTGCAAGCATTGGTCCACTTATAACATCACCTATCGCATAAATATTATCAACATTAGTTTTAAATGTATTGTCTGTTTTAACTCTTTTTCTTTCATCCAGTTCAACTCCAACAAATTCTAAATTTAAGCCATTCGTATTTGCTTTTCGTCCAACCGAAATAAGTACGACATCACATTCAAATTTATTTTTATTTCCATCTTTATCAACTGTTGAAACTACCGCTCCTGTATTATTATTTTGAATAGCTTCAACTTTATTTTGCATGTTAAATTTGATACCTTGTTTTTTTAATATCTTCATAAATTCTGAAGAAATTTCCTTATCCATTCCAGGAGTAATGTGATCTAAAAATTCTACTACTTGTACTTCAGCTCCTAATCTTGACCAAACTGATCCCATCTCTAATCCAATATAGCCACCTCCCACTACAACCATTTTATTTGGAACTTTATCTAATTTTAATGCTCCAGTTGAAGAAACAATTACCTTCTCATCAATTTCTATTCCAGGTAAAGACACTGGTACAGAACCAGTTGCTATCACTGTTTTTTCAGCCTCTATAATTGTCTCTTTGTTTTGATCATCTCTAATTATAATTTCACTTTGAGATTTGAAGCTTCCAGTTCCTTTGTAATAGGTCACTTTATTTTTTTTCAGTAAAAACTCGACCCCCTTAGTAAGAATAGTCACTGCTTTATCTTTACTTTTCATCATTTTTTCAAGATTTAGCTTAACTTCACCAACTTCAATCCCTTTACTGGTTAAGTTTTGAACTTTATGAAACTCTTCAGACAGATTTAACAAGCTTTTTGAAGGTATACACCCAACATTTAAACACGTTCCTCCAAGAGATCCTCTCGATTCAATACATGCTGTTTTTAATCCAAGCTGAGCAAGTCTAATAGCACAAACATATCCGCCAGGACCCCCTCCAATTACTACTGCTTGAAATTTTTCTGACATTTAAATATCCAAAAACAACCGTCTAGGGTCTTCTAAATTTTCTTTAACCATTTTTAAAAATGAAACTGACTCTTTTCCGTCAATTATTCTATGATCATATGACAAAGCTAAATACATAATAGGTCTAATTTTTATTTCTCCATCAACCACAACAGGTCTTTCAACAATATTATGCATTCCAAGTACCCCTGATTGAGGGAGGTTTAATATTGGTGTTGATAACATTGATCCATATACACCACCATTACTAATTGTAAATGTTCCACCTTGAAGATCTTCAATAGTTAATTTTCCATCTCTTGCTTTTTCTGAAATTTCTTTAATATTTTTTTCAATATCAGCAAATGATAATTCATCAGCATTTCTTAATACAGGTACAACTAAACCTTTCTCAGTTCCTACAGCAAAACTAAGATTATAATAATTTTTATAAATTATTTCATCGCCATCAATTTCAGCATTAACTGCTGGGAAATTTTTTAATGCAACAACACACGCTTTAACAAAAAAAGACATAAAACCTAGTTTTACTCCATAACGACTTTGAAAATCTTGCTGATTTTCTTTTCTCATTTCCATAATATTAGTCATATCAACTTCATTAAAAGTAGTTAACAAAGCTGCATTTTCTTGTGCTTGTTTTAATCTCTTAGCTATCGTCTGTCTTAGTCTGGTCATTTTAATTCTTTCTTCTTGACCATACTTAACTTTTCTCTCTGAAGGCTGTGGATTTGCTCCCATTAAACTTATGAGATCACCCTTTAAAACTCTTCCACCTTTTCCTGAGCCTTGAACTGAATTAATATCTATTTTATTTTCTACAACAATTTTTCTAACTGCTGGTGAAAGTGTTTGATTTTCTGTATTAGTTTTAGGTTCTGTTTTTTCTATTTTGGCTTTTGGTGCCTCTTCCACTATAACCTCATCAGTTAAAACTAATGGTTCTTCCTGATAATTTTTTTCAGTTTTTTCCTCAAAAATTCTTGGTTCTTTTTTAGATGGATCTAATTTGATCACATTGTCTTCATTTTTAGCTGGTTCTACTTTTTTAATTTCTTCTTTTTTAATCGAACCTTCAGATTGACTCTCTGATACCGAACCTAGGAGAGCCCCTACTTCTACCACTGAGCCATCTTTTGAATTTATTTCAGTTAAAATACCTTTTACAGGTGATGGCACTTCAAGATTAACTTTATCTGTTTCTAACTCTACAATTGGCTCATCTGCTTCAACTGCATCACCAGTATTTTTTAACCATTTTGCCACTGTTGCCTCAGTAATACTTTCACCAAGAACAGGAACTACAATTTTTTCACTCATTTCTAATTACTCAAAAACCTTATTTATTATTTCTTGTTGTTGAGAAATGTGCCTCTTCGCATATCCAGTCGCTGGAGATGCATCAGGGCTTCTTCCTATATAAGAAATTTCGTTATTATTAGCCTTAATAGTATCTAATGTCCATTGGATATAATCTCTTGCTGAGAACCAAGCACCCATATTTTTAGGCTCTTCCTGGCACCAAAAAAATTTAGCACTTTCAGCATATGGTTTAAGCTCCTTAACAAGAGTTTTTGCTGGAAATGGATAAAGTTGTTCTATTCTAAACAAAATCACATCATCTTTTTTTAATTTTTCTCTAGCTTCTAATAAATCAAAATAAACTTTTCCTGAACACATAATTACTTTTTTAATTTTGGAACTTTCTTTTAATTTTATAAAACCTTTAGACTGCGGATCTATTGCATGATCCCAAAGTATTCTATGAAAAGAATTCGATTTACTAAAATCTTCTAAATTTGAAACACAATATTTATTTCTAAGTAAAGATTTTGGAGTCATCATGATTAGGGGCTTTCTGAAGTCTCTATGCATTTGTCTTCTTAGTGCGTGAAAATAATTTGCAGGAGTTGTGCAATTCATAACTTGCATGTTATCATTCGAACACAACTGTAAAAACCTTTCTAATCTAGCCGATGAATGTTCTGGTCCTTGACCTTCATATCCGTGAGGTAATAACATTACCAATCCAGAAGCTCTTCTCCACTTTCTTTCTCCAGAAGCAATAAATTGATCAATTACAACCTGAGCACCATTTGCAAAATCTCCAAACTGTGCCTCCCATAAGGTAAGAGTATTGGGCTCAACTAAACTATAACCATACTCAAATCCTAGAACTGCCAATTCAGATAAAAAACTATCAACAATTTCAAATTGTTTTTGAGTGTTTGAAATATTATTCAAAGGAACATATCGACTATTATCTTTTTGATTTCTTAAAACAGAATGTCTTTGACTAAAAGTTCCTCTTCCAGAGTCTTGACCAACTAATCTTACTGGATAACCTTCTTCTAATAGAGATCCAAATGCTAAAGATTCTGCTGTTGACCAATCAATATTGGATCCTCTCTCAACAGCTTCTTTTCTATTATTTAATATTTTAACTATAGTTTTGTGTAAATTTAACTCATCAGAAGATGAATTTATTTTTTCTGAAATCTCTAACAGTTTTTTAGTATCTGCGCCTGTTACACCTCTTTTATCTTTTCCTTTTTCTGGTTTATAAGCTGACCATGTTCCTTCAAACCAAGCAATTTTTGGTTTGTAATCTTTTGCATTTTTAAACTGATCATCAAGTAAGTTTTTAAAAGTCTTTATAGAATTATCTAAAATTTCACTTGATATAACATTTTCTTCTATAAGTTTTTTTCCATAAACTTTTGTTGTTGAAGGATGCGATCTAATTTTCTCATACATCAAAGGTTGAGTAAAAGATGGCTCGTCTCCTTCGTTATGACCAAACCTTCTATAACAAATTAGATCTATAACTACATCTCTATTAAACTTTAATCTAAACTCAGTCGCTATTCTAGCCGCATAAACAACTGCTTCTGGATCATCTCCATTTGCATGTATTATTGGAGCATCAACCATTTTTGCTATGTCAGAAGGATATGGAGAGGATCTAGCAAACCTTGGGCTAGTGGTAAATCCTATTTGATTATTAACTATTATATGAATTGTACCGCCAGTATTATGTCCAGGCAGTCCTGACATTGCAAAACATTCAGCCACAACACCTTGGCCAGCAAATGCTGCATCACCATGAATTAAGATTGGTATTACTTTATTTCTTTGTTTATCTTTGTGAAAATATTGTTTTGCTCTAGTCTGACCAAGCACAACTGGGTTAACAGCTTCTAGATGTGATGGATTATCAGTTAAACTTACATGGACTGAATTTCCATCAAACTCTCTATTAGATGAAGCACCTAAATGATATTTTACATCTCCCGCACCTTCATCTGATGATACCGCAAACTCTCCAGCAAACTCATTAAATATTCTTTTGTATGACTTTTGTAACACATTGGCTAAAACATTTAATCTTCCTCTATGAGACATGCCAATCTTAACTTCTTTTACTTGAGACTGGCCACTAATTTTGATTATTTGTTCTAAAGCAGGAATTAAACTTTCACCTCCATCTAATCCAAATCTTTTAGTTCCAACATATTTTGTATGAAGAAATTTTTCAAAACCTTCAGCTTGAATTAGTTTGTTTAAAATTGCTTCCTTACCATTTTTAGTAAAATTTAAATTATCTTCTGATTTTTCAATTCTATCTCTAAACCATTTTCTCTCTGTAGGATTTGATATGTGCATGTATTCATAACCAACTGATCCACAATAAGTTTTTTTTAAAAAATCCAGTATATCCTTAATATTTGAATTCTGTTTGTTGATCACACCACCAAGATAAATATTTTTTTGATAATCATTTTTTTTAAAACCAAAAGATTCTGGGTGAAGCTCATCTAAATAATCTGATTTAATCAGTTCAAGTGGATCAAGCTTGGCTATAAGATGTCCTCGTTGTCTGTATGATCTAATCATTGAGACAGCTTTAATAGAGTCTTCATTTGATCTAGAAGAGATTACATTTTCGCCTTTAAAATTGACAACAGCATCATTTGAATTTTGATCCTCTTGATCAATTTTTTTCTGTAACTCATCAATATCTATTGTATTTTTTTTTGGCCCCCAAGAAGGGCCATTAATTTCTTTTGCAATAATATTTAATTCTTCTCCAATACCTTCAAAATAATCTTTCCAACTATCTGGTAAATCTGCATCTTTATTAACAAACTTAAGGTACATTCGCTCAATAAAAGCACTATTAGATTTGTTTAAAAATGAAGTTTTTTCGTATTCGAGATTTTTTGATGCTGACATCTATTTATTTAATATAATCCTCTAATATTATTTTTCAATTTGACAATTTATTAAATAAAGTTTTTCCAATTATTGATGGCGATTTAGCGACAGTAATCCCAGATTCTTCCATTTTCTCAATCTTATCTTCAGCACCACCTTTTCCTCCCGAGATAATAGCTCCTGCATGACCCATTCTCCGTCCTGGAGGGGCTGTAATTCCTGCAATAAAACCAACAATTGGTTTTTTGATTTTATGATTTTTAACGAATTCTGCAGCTTCTTCTTCTGCTGTACCCCCAATTTCTCCTATCATTAAAATAGATTCTGTTTCTTCATCATTTAAAAATAAATCTAGGCAATCAATAAAGTTTGTTCCATTAATCGGATCACCTCCAATACCAATACAAGTTGATTGACCCAAACCATTTTCAGTTGTTTGCGCAACCGCCTCGTAGGTAAGTGTTCCAGATCTTGATACAATTCCAACCGATCCTCTTTTGTGAATATTTCCTGGCATAATTCCAATTTTGCACTCATCTGGTGTAATTATTCCTGGGCAATTTGGTCCAATCAATCTGCTCTTTGAGCCAATTAATTTTTGTCTTACTTTAAGCATATCCTGAACTGGAATACCTTCAGTAATACAAACTATTAATTCTACAGATGCATCTATCGCTTCTATAATTGCAGCAGCAGCAAATTTAGCAGGCACATAAATCATTGTTGCATCTGCACCAACACTATTTTTTGCCTCAACAACACTATTAAAAACAGGTCGATCTAAATGTTTTTGACCACCTTTTTTAGGAGTTACTCCACCAACTAAATTAGTTCCATATTTAATTGCTTGTTCAGAATGAAAAGTACCATGAGCACCTGTGAAGCCTTGGCAAATTACTTTTGTATTTTTATTTACTAAAACAGACATTTTATTTTATTGCCTCAACAATTTTTTTTGCTGCATCATCTAAATTATCAGCTGATATTAATTTTAAACCTGAGTTATCCAATATTTCTTTTCCTTCTTTAAAATTTGTCCCAGCAAGTCTAACAACTAATGGAACACTAATATTTATTTCTTTTGCTGCATCAACAACGCCCTGAGCAAGAACATCACATCTCATTATGCCTCCAAAAATATTAACTAAAATTCCTTTAACATTTTTGTCTGATAGAATTATTTTTAAGGCTGCTGAAACTTTTTCTTTTGAAGCACCACCACCAACATCTAAAAAATTAGCTGGCTCTTTTCCATATAATTTAATTATATCCATGGTTGCCATAGCTAAACCTGCGCCATTAACCATACAACCAATGCTTCCATCCAACTTAATGTAAGCTAGATCATGTTTGCTTGCTTCTATCTCTGTTGGATCTTCTTCATTTAAATCTCTTAGTTCAACAATTTCTGGGTGCCTAAATAAAGCATTAGAATCAAAATTTACTTTAGCATCCAAACAAATTATTTTTTCTTCTTTAGTTAAAATTAGTGGATTAACTTCAACCATGTTTGCATCCGTACTTATAAACATTTGATATATTGATTTTATTAGTGAAATTGCTTGTGTTTTTGCACTATTACTTAAGTTAAAAATTTTAATTATCTCTTCACAATCTTTATCTGAAATTTCATTATTTATATCGACTTTAGTTGTTATAATTTTTTCAGGAGTACTACTTGCTACTTCTTCGATATCCATTCCACCTTGATCACTAGATATAAAGGCTATTTTTGAACTCGCTCTATCAACTAAACAAGATAAATAAAACTCTTTGTCTATATTTGAAGACTCTTCTACATATAATCTTTTAACTTCTCTTCCCTCAGGACCTGTTTGGTGAGTTACCAAAGTTTTTCCCATCAGCTCTTTTGCTGCCTCACTTAATTCTTCAATAGTATCTAAAATTTTTACACCTCCTGCTTTACCTCTTCCTCCAGCGTGGATTTGAGCTTTTAAAACATATTTTTTTGTATTTAATGATTTTGCTTTTTCTACTAATTCATTAACAGAAAGTGCAAACACACCCTCAGGAACAGTTGCACCATATTTCTTTAAAATTTGTTTAGCTTGATGTTCGTGAATGTTCATTATTACTTAGAAAGATCAGGATCTATTTTAGATGCTGCTTCCCAAAGAGCTTTGACTGCATCGATAGAATGCATAAATTCTTTTTTTTCTTTATCATCTAAATCAATTTGCTCGATTTTTTCCACTCCATCTTTTCCAATAATCACTGGAACACCCGCGTAGACATCACTTACTCCATACTCTCCATTTAATTGAATTGCGCATGGTAGTAATTTTTTTTCATCTTTTAAGTATGCCTCTGCCATCTGAACTCCTGATGCTGCAGGAGCATAAAATGCAGATCCTTTTTCAAGATATTTAACTATTTCAGCTCCACCATCTCTAGTTCTTTGATTTATTTCCTCTAATCTTTCTTGAGCAATTTTTCCCTCTTTTACTAGATCAAGTAAAGGTTTTCCTGAAACTTTTGTAAACCTAGGCATTGGCACCATAGTATCTCCATGTCCTCCCATTACCATTGCATCTATTTCTTTTACTGGAACATTTAATTCTAAAGATAAAAATAATTTAAATCTTGAACTATCTAAAATTCCAGCCATCCCAACAACCTTGTTAGCCTGTAAACTAGAAAATTTTTGAAATGCCATAACCATGACATCCAAAGGATTAGTAATACATATAACAAAAGCGTTAGGAGCATTTTGTTTAATACCTTCTGCTACTTGTTTAATAATTTTTAAATTAATCCCTAACAAATCATCTCTGCTCATGCCTGGTTTTCTTGGCACTCCAGCAGTAATGATGATTACATCTGAGTCTTTAATATCTTTATAGTCATCTGTGCCTGAAAATTTTACATTAAAACCATCTACTGATGAAGATTGTGCTATATCAAGCGCTTTTCCTTTTGCTATTCCACTTGCAACATCAAACAAAACTACTTCATCTACTAATTCTTTTGTTCCAATTAAGTGTGCTAAAGTCCCACCTATTTGACCTGCACCAATTAAAGATATTTTACTCATTTTTTTTCCTTATTTCATTGTTGGCATCACAAATTCCGCATTTGAACGGACACCAGATGGCCACCTTGATGTTACTGTTTTTAATTTTGTATAAAATTTTATTCCTTCCATTCCGTGCATTCCACTATCTCCAAATAAAGATCTTTTCCACCCACCAAAACTATGAAACGCCATTGGAACTGGAATTGGAACATTAATACCAACCATGCCTACTTGAATTTTATTTGCAAAAGTTCTTCCTGCATCTCCATCTCTTGTGTAAATGCTAACTCCATTTCCATATTCATGATCGTTAATTAGCTTAACTGCATCTTCAAAAGTTTTTACTCTAACTACTGACAACACTGGACCAAATATCTCTTCTTTATAAATTCTCATGTCTTTATTAACATGGTCAAACAAACAACCACCTATATAAAAACCATTTTCATAACCTTGAAGTTTTAAGTTTCTTCCATCTACAATTAGTTTTGCTCCCTCTTCAACACCAAGGTCTACATAGCTTTTAACTTTTTCTAAATGCTCTTTAGTAACTAAAGGTCCCATTTCAGATGTTTTATCCATTCCTGGACCAACTTTTAAAGCCTCCGCTTTTTTTGATAGTCTTGAAACTAATTCATCACCAATATCTCCAACAGCTAACGCGACTGATTGGGCCATACATCTTTCTCCAGCAGAACCATACGCTGCACCCATCAATCCATTTACAGCTCCATCTAAATCACAATCAGGCATAACGACTAAATGATTTTTAGCTCCCCCTAATGCTTGAACTCTTTTTTCATTTTTGGCTGAATTTTCATAAATATATTTTGCTATAGGTGTTGAGCCTACAAAGCTAACTGCTTTTATGTCTTTATTTTCTAAAATTGCATCTACAGACTCTTTATCACCATTAACTACATTGAATACACCATCTGGAAGTCCAGCCTCTGTAAGTAGTTCTGCTAATCTCATTGGACATGAGGGATCTTTTTCTGATGGCTTAAGTATAAATGTGTTTCCACATGCAATAGCTATTGGGAACATCCACATTGGAACCATTGCTGGGAAATTGAATGGTGTAATTCCTGCAACAACTCCTAATGATTGTCTCATAGACCAACTATCTACATTTGTTCCTACATTTTCAGAAAATTCACCTTTTAATAAGTTCGGAATTCCACATGCAAACTCAACAACTTCTAATCCTCTAGTCAATGAGCCCCTTGCATCTTCATAAACTTTTCCATGTTCAGAAACTATTAGTTTTGTAAGTTCATCAGAATTTTTTTCTATCAACTCTTTAAATTTAAACATTACCCTCGCTCTTTGAAGAGCAGGTTTTAAAGACCAAGTTTCAAATGCTTTTTTTGCAACTTCGACTGCTAAATCTAAATCTGATTTTGAAGCAAGTCTTACTTCAGACTCTTGCTCTCCAGTTGCAGGATTAGAAACTTTTGCTTTTCTATCAGAATTACCTGGGATAATTTTTCCACCTACATAGTGTTCGATTAACTTCATGAATACGGTGTTTTAGATCAAAAATACTTATTAGTCTATTTAAACATTGGCTGTAGCTATCATTTTTTTTAATTCAGCTATTGCTTTTGCAGGATTTAAGCCCTTTGGACATGCACTAGTACAATTTAGAATAGTGTGACATCTATAAAGTTTTAATTCATCAGCAACTTTTTTTAATCTTGCCTTTCTTTCTTCATCTCTACTATCAACTATCCATCTATAAGCTTGAAGAAGAACTGCAGGACCTAAATATTTATCACCATTCCACCAGTAACTCGGGCAAGATGTTGAACAACATGCACACATAATACATTCATATGCTCCATCAAGTTTAGCTCTTTCTTCTTTTGACTGAGCTATTTCAGCTGTTTCTTTTGTTGAATTATTTTTTAACCAAGGTTCAATTGATTGATATTGTTTGTAAAGGCCATCTAAGTCGCCAATCAAATCTTTTTTTATTTTTAAGTGTGGTAAAGGATAAATATCTATGTCTCCATCAATTTCTGAGTGTGGCGTAGTACATGCAAGACCATTTTTTCCTCCCATGTTCATAGCACAAGATCCACAAACTCCATGAGCACAAGATCTACGATAAGCTAATGTTGGATCAATTTCATTTTTAATTTTATTAAGAATATCTAAAACTTTTGATGGACAATTATCCATATCCACTTCATAGGTATCTATTCTAGGGTTTTCTCCTGTAGAAGGGTCCCATCTATAGACATTAACTTTTCTTATATTTTTTGAACTAGTTTTATTTTGATAATATTTACCTTTAGTTACTTCAGAATTTTTAGGTAAATTTATTTGAACCATTAATAAACTCTTTCTTGTGGTGGGAAATATTGCACTTCATTTGTTAAAGTTGACTTATGTACCTCTCTATAACTAATTTTTGTATTTTTGCCATCGCACCAAGCGAGTGTATGTTGCATAAATTTTTCATCATCTCTTTTAGGATAATCTTCTCGAGCATGTGCTCCTCTACTTTCTTTTCTATTATACGCAGAGTCTACTGTCACTACAGCTTGTCTAATCAAATTATCGAACTCTAAAGTTTCAACTAAATCAGTATTAAAAACTAATGATTTATCTTTTACCGATATAGAGTCTAGTCCATCATAAGTTTTTCTTATTTCTTCAACTCCTTCTTTTAGAGTTTTTTCTGTTCTAAAAACTGCACATTTAGATTGCATTGTTTTTTGCATCTCAAGTCTTAAATCAGCTGTACCTGTATCTCCATCAGCATTTCTAATTTTATCAAATCTATCAATACATTTTTGTGTTTCATTTTCACTAATTTCCTCATGAGGTGTTCCAGGTTTAACTAACTCAGAAGCTCTCTTTGCTGCTGCTCTACCAAACACCACTAAATCAATAAGAGAATTTGAACCTAATCTATTAGCTCCATGAACCGAAACACAAGCCGCCTCACCAATTGCCATTAGCCCTGGTACTGTTTTTTCAGAACCATTTACTGTCAATACTTCTCCTTTATAATTTGTTGGAATACCACCCATATTATAATGAACGGTTGGAACAACTGGAATTGGTTCCTTAGTAACATCGACATTTGCAAACAATCTTGCAGCATCAGTAATTCCTGGCAATCTACTTTCAATGATTTCTTTATCTAAATGGCTTAGATTTAAATGAACATGATCTTGGTCTTTTCCAACTCCTCTTCCCTCGTTAATTTCTACAGACATTGATCTACTTACTACGTCTCTTGATGCTAGATCTTTTGCATTAGGAGCATATCTTTCCATAAATCTCTCACCTTTTGAATTTGTAAGATAACCCCCTTCTCCTCTGGCTCCTTCTGTTATTAGAGTACCATGACCATATATTCCTGTTGGATGAAATTGTACAAATTCCATATCTTGCAAAGGTAATCCAGCTCTTAACACCATTGCATTTCCATCACCTGTACATGTATGTGCTGATGTTGCTGAATAGTAAACTTTTCCATAACCCCCTGTTGCAATAATTACCGTATGTGCTCTAAATCTATGAATTGTTCCATCATTTAAATTCCATGCTATTAATCCTTTGCACTCTCCATCTTTCATCAATAAATCTAAAGCAAAATATTCTATAAAAAATTCAGTGTTATGTTTTAAGGCCTGTCCATACAGAGTATGCAATATTGCATGACCTGTTCTATCAGCTGCAGCACAAGTTCTTTGAACAATGCCATTACCATAATTTTTAGTCATCCCACCAAAAGGTCTTTGATAAATTTTACCTTCTTCAGTTCTGCTAAACGGAACGCCATATTTTTCTAATTCTATTACTGCTTTTGGAGCTTCTTTACATAAGTACTCAATACTATCTTGATCACCCAACCAATCAGCACCCTTAACAGTATCATACATGTGCCATCTCCAATCATCTTCACCCATATTTCCTAAAGCTGCTGAAATACCACCTTGAGCAGCAGAAGTGTGACTTCTTGTTGGGAAAACTTTTGAAATACATGCTGTTTTTAATCCAGCCTCACTTAAACCGACAGCAGCTCTTAAACCAGATCCACCTGCTCCAAGAACAACAACATCATATTCATGATCAATAATTTTGTAAAAACTCATTAGCTAAGATTAAATAAAAAAATAATTGTTAATAATGGTATAATTATAGCAGAAATAAATAATAGTCTGTTTGCGACATATTTGATTTTATCATCGGCTATATAGTCTTCAAAAACCTCGCTTATGGTTAGTGAAGAAAAAAAATAAGCAAAAATAATAAATAAACTAAATAAAAACTTAGAAACTGGGGTAGTAAAAAATTTTACAATCTCTAGATAGTCATTGTCATAAACATTTACAAAATTAATAATAAACCAAAACATTAAAGGTAATAAAATTACCGATGATATCTTAAGAAAAACCCATTTTTTTGTTGCTAAATTCATATTAAATAAAATTTTTACCTATTAAATAAATCAAAATAGTTAGTAAAAATGATCCAAAAATAACCATGAGACCAGATATACGAGTTGTTTGTAATTCAAAACCATAGCCCATATCCATTAATAAATGTCTGATCTCACTTAGCATTTGAAAACTAAATGACCAAACTAATCCCAGTACAATAAATTTACCAAAAATAGAATTTAGAAATTGATTTATAAAATTGTAGTTTGCATCTCCTAAAATTAATAAAGAAACCCAAATACAAATTAGCGTTATCGCAACGATATTAATAATTCCTGTTATTCGGTGTGAAATAGATACTAGAGATGAGATGTGCCATCTATAAATCTGTATATGTGGAGATAATGGATTTTTATTTTCCATAAAAATTATTTTTAATTAATGTTTCTGCAATTTCTACTGCATTTAAGGCCGCTCCTCTTAAAAGATTATCTGATACAATCCATATATTTAAACCATTAGTCACAGTTTTATCTTCTCTTATTCTTGAAATAAAAGTTTCATCTTTTCCCTCAGCCTCTAAGGGTGTTGAGTAACCTCCATCAGCTCGTTCATCAATTACTTTGCAACCTTCAAAATTATCTAAAGCTTCTCTAACTTTTTCTAATGTAAATGGTTTTTCAAATTCTATGTTAGCTGACTCTGAGTGTGAAACTAATACAGGTAATCTTACACATGTAGCTGTTAGATCTATATCATTACCTAAAATCTTTTTGGTTTCATTTGTCATTTTAAGTTCTTCTTTCGTATAACCGTCATCTGCAAATACATCTATGTGGGGAATTACATTAAATGCAATTTGTTTTGTAAAGTTTTTAGACTCAACCTTATCATTTTGTAAAACTTGTTTTGTTTGTTCTATCAATTCATCCATAGGAGCTTTTCCTCCTCCTGAAACTGATTGGTATGTTGAAACAACTATTCTTTTAATTTTAAATAAATCATGCAAAGGTTTTAAAGCTATAACAAGTTGAGCAGTTGAGCAGTTTGGATTTGCGATAATATTTTTTTTTATGTTATTTAGATGATCTGAATTTACTTGAGGCACTATTAAAGGAACATCAGGATCCATTCTATAAAAACTTGAGTTATCAATTACTAAAGAATACTTAGCTGCAATTTCAGCAAAATTTTCTGAAATTTTTCCTCCAGCTGCAAAAAAGGTTATTTTTACTTTCGAAAAATCAAAAGTTTCAAGATCAATTACCTTGTGTTCTTTTCCGTTAAAATTAATTTTAGATCCAGCACTTCTAGATGAGGCTAGTAAATATAAATTATCTATAGCTAGCTCTTTCTTTTCCAGAACTTCCAATATTTTTCTACCAACATTACCAGTGGCTCCAACGATAGCTATATTCATGATTTTGTTAAAGTTTATACTAAATGAAAGGCAAATCGCAAACGTTTCCAGTAAAGATATTACCGTTTATCTCAGCTTTTAAGCTTTGAGATACTTTCCAATGAGGTTTTTTCATCATGGCTATTCCTATAACTTTTCCAAAATGTGGGGAATAACACGCTGATCTCAATTCTCCAATAATTTTACCATTATCATCTTTCAGATCTAACGATCCTGACATACTAATTTCTTTAGCATCTAATTTAACACCTATTAATTTTTTTTTAATTCCATCTAATTTAATTTTTTTAAGTTTTTCTTTTCCTAGGAAATTAATTTCACTATCTAATGAAACATATTGATCAAAACCACACTCTAGAGGATTATCATTATTATCAAAATCATTTCCATACGAAAGCAACCCACTTTCAATTCTTTCAATTAAATTTGGACAACCTGGTTTTACATTAAATTCTTTTCCTACTTCAAACAAGTAGTCGTACAATTTTTGCCCTGATTGAGTGTCTTGAACATATACCTCGTATCCTCCTTGTTTAGACCAACCTGATCTTGCAATTAAATGTTGTGATCCTTCAAAGTCAAAATAACTAAAGCCAAAAAATTTTAATTCTTTAATTATTTTTCCAAATACTTTTTCCATTAGATCAAAAGATTTAGGACCTTGAACTGCAATAATATCAACAATTGGTTCAACAATTTTGACATCAAAGTTGTATCCAGAAGCTAAACCTTTTGCAAAAAAGATCACATCTGAGTCAGCAATCGATATCCACCATTTATCCTCTGCTAACTTTAAAACTACGGGGTCATTTACCAAATTTCCCTCATCATCAATAATTGGGCAATAATAACATCTACCAATTTTTGATTTTGATAAATCTCTACAAGTCATTAATTGAACAAGTTTTGCAGAATCTTTTCCTTGAATTTCAACTTGTCGTTCGGCTGCAACATCCCAAACTTGAACATCTTTTTTTAGATGTTCATAAGATTCCTCGATAGATCCAAACGCAGCTGGTAGAAGCATGTGATTATAAACTGTGTAAGCCGTTACACCCTGTGTTTCTATTCTGGAAGTGTAAGGTGTGCTTCTAAGTCTTCTAGATTTTGCTATTGAAAAATTTTTCATTTTTGTAAAAATTCCAAGACTTTCTCTCTCATTTCAAAGGCTTTTTCAATCATAATCATGTGGCCACACCCATCAATTATATGGGTAGTTGAATTATCAACCATGTTTGCAAATTTTTTTCCAACCTCAATGTTAACCATTTTGTCTAGAGCACCAAACACAAACATTGTTGGACAATCAATTGTTTTTACAGCATTAGAACCATTTACATAATTATTACAAGCGACAAGATCTACTCCTAATATCTGACTAATATCTCTTGGGGATTGGATTATTCTTTTTATAGGATTTCCACCTATGAATTTTTTTGACCCTTCATAACCCCACTTCATCATTAGTTTAACAGCATCTGTATCTCCACTTTCTGCTAAATCTATTAAGTCTTGATTTACAGGCATTTTATAAGATCCACCTATAAAAACTAACTTTTTTAGCCTATTCTTGTATTTATTTGAGTACTCAAGCATTTCTAAACATCCTTGAGAATGACCAACTAAAATAATTTTCTCAAATTTTAACTTAATAAATACTTTTTCTAACCATTCAGCAATCTCTTCAATTGTTTTAAGACAAGGGCCTTCTGAATTGCCGTGTCCAGGTAGATCAATTGATAATACATTAAAGTTTTTGTTTGAAAAAAATTGTTCAACTAAAGACCAAACTATATGTGAAAGACCACTGCCATGAAGAAAAATAATAGTTTCTTTTTTATGATCTAATTCTTTTCCAGCGTCTGATGCGTGAACACTTTTATTTTCTAGCTCGAATATCAAATATTTTCCTAAAACTGTTTTCTTAATTCAAATTTCTGAATTTTTCCTGTTGATGTTTTTGGCAACTCACAGAAAATAACTTTTTTAGGTACTTTAAAACCTGCTAGAGTTTCCTTGCAAAAGTCTATTAATTCTTTTTCTGTAACTGGTTTATCTTGAACCATTTCTATAAATGCACAAGGAACTTCACCCCATTTTTCATCAGGTTTTGCAACTACTGCAGAAATGGATACTGAAGGGTGTTTTGCAAGTGTATTTTCAATTTCAATAGATGAAATATTTTCACCTCCAGAAATAATAATATCTTTAGATCTATCCTGTATCTTAACATAACCATCTGAGTGCATAACTGCTAAATCACCAGTATGAAACCATCCACCAGACATTGCTTTATCTGTTGCGGCTTTATCTTTAAAATATCCTTTCATTACTACATTTCCTCTAATCATAATTTCACCAATAGTTTTTCCATCATAAGGGACTTGTTTCATTGTTTCTGGATCCATTACTGTAACCCCTTCGGTATTTGGATACCTAACACCTTGTCGAGCTTTAATTTCATTCTGTTTATCTTCATCAAAATCATTCCATTCATCGTTCCAAGCACACTGGGTAACATGACCATAAGTTTCTGTTAGTCCATAAACATGCATCACCTCAAAACCGAGTTCTTTCATCTTCTTAAAAATGATACTAGGTGGAGGGGCACCTGCTGTTAATACATAAACTTTGTTTTTGAGTTTTTTTTGATCAGCTTCTGGCGCTCCTGTAATCATATTTAATATGATTGGTGCACCACCAAAATGAGTCACATTATATTTATCTATTAGTTCAAATATCTTTTTAACATCTATATTCCTTAGGCAAATAGTTCTTCCATTTAACATTGGGACAGTCCAAGGATAACACCAACCATTACAATGAAACATTGGAACAATTGTTAAAAAATTCAACCTATTTGGCATATTCCAGGCAACTGTACTTCCGGTAGACATCAAGTACGCACCTCTATGATGGTAAACAACTCCCTTAGGATTGCCTGTTGTTCCTGAAGTATAGCTTAAAGATATAGCTTGCCACTCATCCTCTGGCATTTTCCAGTCATAATTTTCATCACCAGTATTTAAAAAACCCTCGTACTCTAGATCGCCAATTTTTTCTAACTTTGATTGGTCTGCATGTTTATCGTTTATATCAATAATAGTAATTTTTTTACTTATCTTATCTAAAGCTTTTTTGACCTCGACATGCAGTTGTCTATCAACGACTAATACTTTAGCTTCGCTATGATCTAAAATATAAGCAATAGTATTTGCATCTAACCTAATATTGATAGTGTTTAATACTCCACCCGTCATTGGAACTGAATAATGTGCCTCAAAAATTTCAGGAGTGTTAAATGCTAAAAATGAAACTGTATCTCCTTTACCAATTCCAATTTTTGATAAAGCGCTCGCAAATTTTACAGCTCTTTTATAAACTTCTGTCCATGTGTATTTTCTATCTTCATAAACTATTGCTTCATAATTAGGGTAAACATCTTTTGCTCTTTGTAAAAATGATAATGGAGTAAGAGGGATATGATTAGCTTTATTTTTATCTAAATTTGTATCGTAACTACTCATGATTAATTAAATTTAAAATTCATTATATTTGAACTTCCTGATATTGCAGATTTGTAGTGAAACTCTGCTCGAGGTAAGACCTTATCAAAATAAAATTTTGCAGTATTTATTTTATCTTCATAAAACTCTTTATTAGACTCATAGTCATTAAAACTTACTTCTAAAACTTTAATCCATGAATATGCTATTGATACATAACCAAGTGTTTTTAAATAATCGTTTGCAGCTGCACTAACATCATCTTTTTCAATTTTGGTTTTGTCCTCTATCCAACCAGTAAATTTGTACAAAATATCTAAGTAATAACTTAATTCTTTAGAATATGACTTAACTTTTTCATTCTTACTATCGGTCTCAACTTTAACCATGTCTAAAAATTTTTGAATGATATTTCCATTTTTGTTTGAAAGTTTTCTGAAAACTAAATCAGCTGCTTGAACTGAATTTGTACCTTCATAAATTGGGGTAATTCGGTTATCTCTGTATAATTGCTCAATTCCTTGGTCTTTTGTGTATCCATATCCCCCATGAATTTGCATGGCATCATTGGTTATTTCCATTGCTAAATCAGTGAATAATGATTTTACAACAGGGGTCATTAGCGAAACATAATCAGAAGCTTCCTGTTTAATTTTATCATCTGGATGATAAAGACTAACTTCTGTTTGTTGAGAAAGCCAAAAACATAGAGCTCTTTCTCCTTCAATTATAGACTTCATATTTAATAAAGACTTTCTGATATCCGCGTGCTCAATTATAAAATCTGCACCATTTGTAGATTTTGTATTGTTAGTTTTACCTTGTTTTCTCTCTTTAGCGTAAGCCAATGAGTTTTGATAAGCAATTTCTGAAATACCCAAACCTTGAATGCCAACAACAATTCTTTCCAAATTCATCATAGTAAACATTGCATTTAAACCTTTGTCCTTTGATCCAATCATATAACCTGTTGCCTCATCAAAATTTAAAACACATGTGGCCGATCCTTTAATGCCCATTTTACTTTCAATTGATCCTGTCGATATTCCATTTCTTTGTCCTACTGTTCCATCATCATTAACAATAAATTTTGGAACTAAAAATAAACTTATACCTTTAGTCCCTGCTGGAGAGTCTGTTGATCTTGCTAAAACTAAATGAATAATATTTTCAGTTAAATCATGATCTCCTGATGTAATAAATATTTTTTGACCACTAATTTTGTAAGTACCATCACTTTGTTGTGCGGCTTTTGTTTTTAGCAGACCTAAATCAGTTCCACAAACTGGCTCCGTTAAACACATAGTGCCGCTCCATTTTCCCTCAACTATTTTTGGTAAATATTTTTCTTTAATCTCCTCAGGGGCATGATGATTAATACAATTATAAGCACCAATACTTAATTCACTATATAATTTAAAAGATAAGCTTGCTGAAGAAAGCATTTCATCAAAGAACGCACTAACTGTTTTTGGCATACCCTGACCACCAAATTTTGGATCACAAGATAATGATGTCCAACCATCTTCAATGTACTTTTGGTAAGCTTCTTTGTAACCTGGAGGTGTTCTAACTACTCCATTTTCTAAAACAGCAGGATTTTCATCTCCTGCCTTTGCAAGAGGTAAAATTAAATTTTGGTTTATTTTTGCCGCTTCATCTAAGATATCTTTAACTAAATCTGTAGTCACCTCATCGTATTTTTTTAATTCATTATAATTTTTATTATCTCTCAACTTCTCAAAAAGAAATAGCATATCCTCTATTGGAGCGGTGTAACTTGGCATATTTAAAGTTTAGAATAATTCTAAGATTATTGCAATTTTGAAATTATCGCATCACCCATTTCAGAAGTTGACGTCTCTTTCATACCTTCAGATAGAATATCTTTTGTTCTAAGACCGTCATTTAGTACGTCTTGTACTGCTTTTTCTAAAGCATCTGCTTCATTGTCAAGATCTAATGAATATCTAAGAGCCATTGCAAAACTTAATATTGATGCAATCGGATTTGCTATTCCTTTACCTGCAATATCTGGCGCAGATCCATGAATAGGTTCATACATAGCTCTCATTTCGCCATCTTTATTTTTTGCCCCTAATGATGCAGATGGCAGAAGTCCTAAAGACCCTGTAAGCATTGAAGCTTGATCTGAAAGCATATCACCAAATAAATTATCAGTCACTATTACGTCAAATTGTTTTGGGTTTCTTAAAAGCTGCATTGCACAATTATCAGCAAGCATATGGGTTAACTCTATATCTTTATATTCCTTATCGTGAAGCTCTTGAACTTCTTCTTTCCAAAGCTGACCTGCTTCCATTACATTTGATTTTTCACACGAAGTAACTTTGTTAGATCTTTTTTTAGCTAAATCAAAAGCAATTCTTGCTACTCTAGTAATTTCACTAGTTGTATAAGTGTGAGTGTTTATTCCTTTTCTTTCACCATTTTCAATCGGTTTAATTCCTCTTGGTTCACCAAAATATATTCCACCTGTTAATTCTCTTACTATCATTATGTCTAATCCTGATACAATTTCTGGCTTTAGTGTTGATGCATCAACTAATTGTTCAAAACAAATAGCAGGTCTTAAATTTGCAAATAATCTTAACTCTTTTCTAAGTTTTAATAATGCTCTTTCAGGTTTTTTTGAAAATTCTAAATTATCCCATTTAGGACCTCCAACAGCCCCAAGCATAACAACTTCACTTTCTAAAGCTTTGTAAAATACTTCATCAGTTATAGGTGTCCCATGCTTATCATAAGAACAACCTCCGGCAAGATCTTCGTCTATTTCAAAATCTAAAGATTTGTTATCATTAAACCAATTAATAATTTTTTTTACTTCACCAATAACTTCAGGTCCAATACCATCACCTGATAATAAAAGTATTTTTCTTTTTTTTACTTTAATCATTAAAAATCCATGGTTTTTTGTTTTTTAAATCTTTTTCAAAATTTCCAATTTTATCTGACTTTTTTAAAGAAAGTGCAATATCGTCTAATCCTTCAAGCAAACACTTTTTCTTAAATGGGTCTACATCAAACTTAATTTCGTTATTTCCATAAACTATTTTTTCGTCATTTAAATCAACTGAAATTTCTTCTTTTCTGTTTGCATATTCTGATAATTCCTTAATTTTTTCTTCCTCTAGAATTATGGGTAAAATTCCATTTTTAAAACAATTGCTATAAAATATATCTGCGTAACTAGAACTAATTACACAAGTTATCCCAAAATCTAATAGTGCCCAAGGTGCATGCTCTCTAGAAGAACCACAGCCAAAATTTTTACCTGCAATTAAAATTTTTGAATCATTAAAGGGATATTTATTTAAAACAAAGTCACTAATTTCTTTACCTTGATCATCATATCTCATTTCAAAGAATAAATTTTTTCCAAGTCCAGTTCTTTTAATTGTCTTTAAAAACTGTTTTGGAATAATCATGTCTGTATCAATATTTACTATTGGTAAATATGCAGGCACACTTTTTAATGTATTAAATTTTTGCATTAGTTTTGATACTTCCTTACATCATCTAGACTTCCAGATATTGCTGCCGCTGCTGCCATACCAGGACTAACTAAATGAGTTCTGCCACCTCTTCCTTGTCGTCCTTCAAAATTTCTGTTTGAAGTAGAGGCACATCTTTCTTCGGGTTTTAATTTATCAGCATTCATTGCTAAACACATTGAACAACCTGGCTCTCTCCATTCAAAACCAGAGTTTACAAATATTTTATCTAAACCTTCTTGTTCTGCTTGCTCTTTTACTAAACCAGAGCCCGGCACAACCATTGCATTTACATGTGATGATATTTTTTTATCTTTTAAAATTTTAGCAGCTTCTCTTAAGTCTTCTATCCTGCCATTTGTACAGCTTCCAATAAATACCTTATCTATTTTAATGTCTTTAGCAGCCATATCTGGTTTTAAACCCATATATTTCAAAGCTCTTTCAACAGAGTTCTTTTTATCCTCATCACTTTCTCTTTGAGGGTTAGGAACTTTACCATCAATAGTAATTACATCTTGAGGAGAAGTCCCCCAAGTAATCATCGGTAAAATTTCACCTGCATTTAAATTCAGCTCTTGATCAAAAATTGCATCTGCATCAGTTTGAAGAGTGCTCCAATGGTTTAAAGCTTTTTCCCAATTATCTCCTTTTGGAGACATAGGTTTTCCTTTTAAGTAATTAAATATTTTTTCATCTGGTGCTATTAAGCCTGCTCTTGCTCCACCTTCTATTGTCATATTACAAATAGTCATTCTTTGCTCAACGCTTAAAGATCTAATTAAATCACCAGCATACTCTATAACAGAACCTGTACCACCAGCTGTTCCAATCTTTCCGATAATTTGAAGTATTACATCTTTTGAGGTTACGCCTAGAGGTAATTGACCATTAACATTTATTCTAAAATTTTTTGCTTTTTTTTGAACTAATGTTTGTGTTGCCAAAACATGTTCAACTTCAGATGTCCCAATCCCAAATGCTAAAGAGCCAAAGGCACCATGTGTTGCGGTGTGACTATCACCACAAACTATCACTGTTCCAGGCTGAGTAAAACCTTGTTCAGGTCCAATTATATGAACTATCCCTTGACGCTTATCAGCCATCCCAAAAAGTTGAACTCCAAATTCTTTGCAATTAGCTTCTAGAGTGTCTACTTGTATTTTAGATTCTGCGTCAGCTATCCCTTTTGTTCTATCTGTTGTAGGCACATTGTGATCAGCTACAGCTAATGTCAAATTAGGATGTCTAACTTTTCTATTTGAATTTCTTAAACCTTCAAATGCTTGTGGGCTAGTAACTTCATGAACTAAATGTCTATCAACAAAAAGTAATGCAGTACCATCCTCTTGTTGATCAACTAAGTGATCGTTCCAAATTTTATCGTAAAGAGTAGTGGACATTGAAAAAAAAATTATTTTTTTTCTGAAGGGCTTTCTGATTTTTGTTCTTCTTTAGCAACTTCAGTCGCTGGAGCTTCTTCTTTAGTAGGCTCTGCTGCTGGAGCCACTTCTTTAGGAGCCTCTGCTACAGGCGCTAAATTTTCTTCAGTTACAGTTTCTGGTTTTACCTCAACATCAATTCCAATTTTTTTTCTTATCTTTTCTGCAATCCTTGCTGATTTACCTGTTCTGTCTCTTAAATAATATAATTTAGCTCTTCTTACTTTTCCTGATCTTATTACTTTTATTGAATCTATTAGTGTCCCATATAATGGGAATGTTCTTTCAACACCTTCTCCAAATGAAATTTTTCTAACTGTAAAAGATGAATTTAAGTCTCTACTTTTTTTAGCAATACAAACACCTTCAAAATATTGAATTCTCTCTTTCTTACCTTCTGTAATTCTAACACCAACTTTTACAACGTCTCCTGGATAAAAATCTGGAATTTTTTTCTCTGATAGTATTTTTTTAACGTTATGTTGGTTTATTTCTTCAATTGTTTTCATATCAATATTTATCAAGTTAATTCTTCTTATATTTTTGCCATAAATCTGGTCTTCGGTCGCGTGTTATAGCCTCAGATTGAGATAAACGCCAGTCTTTAATTTTACTGTGATCACCAGATAATAAGACCTCAGGAACAGCTTTTTCCTCCCAAATTTGAGGTTTTGTGTACTGTGGATACTCTAATAACCCATTTTCAAAACTTTCATCTGTTTTAGAGTTTTCATTACCTAAAACACCAGGCAAAAGTCTTAATATACTATCAATGACAACAAATGCTGCTGTTTCGCCTCCTGATAAAATATAATCTCCAATACTTATTTCCTCTATATTTCTTGTAGATAACACTCTTTCATCAACTCCTTCAAAATGCCCACAAATGAATGATGTTGATTTCTCATTTGATAATTCTTGAGCATAATTTTGATCAAATTTTTTACCTTTAGGTGATAAATAAATTATTCTTCCACCTTCAATTTTATTTTGATCTAAAGATTTTGCTAAAATATCTGCTTTTAAAAGCATTCCAGAACCTCCACCATACGGAGTGTCATCAACTGTTTTATGCTTATCTTCAGCTGCATCTCTAATGTTTACAATATTTAAATTCCATAACTTTTTAGATAAAGCTTTTTCGTATAGGCCTTTTGATAAAGGCCCAGGAAAAAATTCTGGATAAAGTGTAAACACTTGAGCTTGCCACATAAATAATCTTTTAAATTATTTTTGTTCTTCTTTAGGAGCCTCTGCTGCTGGTGCCGCTTCTGCTGCTGGAGCTTCTTCTTTAGGAGCCTCTGCTGCTGGTGCCGCTTCTGCTGCTGGAGCTTCTTCTTTAGGAGCCTCTGCTGCTGGTGCCGCTTCTGCTGCTGGAGCTTCTTCTTTAGGAGCCTCTGCTGCTGGTGCCGCTTCTGCTGCTGGAGCTTCTTCTTTAGGAGCCTCTGCTGCTGGTACCGCTTCTGCTGCTGGAGCTTCTTCTTTAGGAGCCTCTGCTACTGGTGCTTCTGTCTTCGGTGCAGCTGCTGGTGCTGCTTCACCTTCTTTGTTTCTTTCTTTTTTTGGAACTGCCTTTTTCGGGTTATTACCATTTGCAGGCATTGGCATTAATTCATTTTCACCTAAAATTCTTGCAACTCTAGTTGTTGGTTGTGCACCTTGACCCAACCAGTACTTAATTCTTTCAGCTTCAAGACCAACTCTCTCCTTTTTCTCTTTAGGTAAAAGAGGGTTGAAAAATCCCACTTTCTCAATAAATCTTCCATCTCTTGCAAAACGACTATCTGCTACAACAACTTTGTAAACAGGTCGTTTCTTTGTTCCACCTCTTGATAATCTTAGTTTTAACATTTGTTCTCCTTTTTATTATTTTAACTGATTAAATAGCTCTGGCGGTATTCCTTTATCAGACATACCTTTCAGATTTCCTTTTGACATCTTCTTCATCATTTCAGACATCATTTTAAATTGCTTAAGCAATTTATTGATAGTGGCTGGATCTGTGCCAGAGCCATTAGCAATTCTTTTTTTTCTAGAACCATCAATAAGTTTTGGGTTCTCTCTTTCTCTTTTAGTCATCGACAAAATAATAGCTTCATTTTTGGTAATAATACTTTCATCAATTCCAGCTGAGTCCATTTGAGATTTCATTTTTGAAACTCCTGGCATGAAAGACATTATTCCTTCGATACCACCCATTTTTTTCATTTGTCTCAACTGAGTTAAATAATCTTGCATAGAAAATTGACCTTTTTTTAAATTTTCTTCTGCTTTTTTAATATTTTCTTCACCTAAATCCTGTGCAGCTTTTTCTACAAGAGATACTATGTCTCCCATTCCAAGAATTCTATTTGCTATTCTGTCAGGATGAAATACTTCAAGATTATCAATTTTTTCACCTATACCTAAAAATTTAATTGGAACATCTGAAACATATTTCATGCTAACAGCTGCACCACCTCTTGCATCACCATCTGCTCTTGTTAAAATTATTCCAGAAAGATTTACTGTATTTTTAAATTCTTTTGCAACAGATGCTGCTACTTGTCCTGTTAATGAGTCTGCGACCAAGAATGTTTCAGTTGGATTTATTACACTTTCAATTTGCTTAATTTCACTCATCATTTGTAAATCAATTTGAGTTCTACCAGCAGTATCAAATAAAATAATCTCAGCTCCATTTAGATTTGCCGCACTAATTGCCCTTTGACAAATATCTGTTGGCTGTTGACCTTCAATTATAGGAAGTGTTAAAATATCATTTTGTTCTCCGAGTGATCTAAGTTGCTCCTGTGCAGCTGGTCTATAAATATCGAGACTAACCATCATTACTTTTTTCTTTTTGTTAGTTTCGAAATATTTAGCTAATTTTGCAGTAGTTGTTGTTTTTCCTGAACCTTGAAGGCCCACAAGCATCATAGGAACAGGCGGAACAGCACTAAGATTTATCTCGGTATTTGACTCACCTAATAGATTAACTAACTCATCATATACAATTTTTACAACCATGTCCCCAGGAGAGGTTGATCTTATAATTTCTTGACCTAGGACTTTTGGTTTAACATTTTCAATAAACTCTTTGGCAACTTCAAGAGTAACATCAGCCTCTAATAAGGCCTGTCTAATCCCTCTTAAACCCTCATCTACTTGAGCTTCATCAAGTGAAGGAGCTTTTTTTAAAGAAGAAAAGATTTCTTCGAATTTATTTGTTAAGTTTTCAAACATAATTATTACGCACAGCAGTAATCGCACTAGTGGGCGAAGCCTCGCTGACTAGTGTCGATCTCTTTGTTTCCAAAGACACCGCAAATTTAATGTTTTTGCGGAAACGGCAACAACCTATAATAGAGGTTCAAAAAGTCAATAAATAAGTTAAATATCTATATATGGATATTAAAGCATTTAAAATGGATGGTTTGGGCAATGATTTTGTGATCATTGATCAAAGAAATCAAATTTATAATCTAAACAAAGATCAAATTATTAAAATATGTGATCGGAGTTTTATTGGATGTGATCAACTAATTTTTATTCAAAAAACTGACAGAAAAGATGCTAACTTAGAGTTCTACAATTCAGATGGAAGCGTTTCTGGTGCTTGTGGAAATGGGACTAGATGTGTAGCTGATCTTTTATCAAAAGAAAACAATGATAAAGAAATTATACTTTGGACTTCTACAGGAAGATTAAAATCACAAATTTTAGGCGATAATTTAGTGGAAACGGAAATTGGTATTCCAAAAACCAATTGGAATGAAATTCCATTAAATGAAGATTTAAATACAAAAAACCTGAATATTAAAATTATTAACAAAGATAATATTGAACATGTAGGTGGAACTGCAGTTAATGTAGGAAATCCTCATATTGTTTTTTTTGTAGATAATATTGAAGACTATGACTTAAAAAAAATAGGCCCTGAAGTAGAAAATCATGAATATTTTCCAGAGAAATGTAATGTTACACTTGCAAAAGTTGTGAGTAAAAAATTAATTAGAGTTAAGGTTTGGGAGAGAGGGGCTGGACTTACAAAAGCTTGTGGAACAGCGGCATGCGCTACAGCAGTAGCGGCAAATATTAATGGATTAACAGATAAAAAAACTGATATTGAGTTCGCATTAGGCAAACTATCAATATCTATTGATGAGAACAATAGTATTCACATGAAAGGACCTGTCTCAGATATAAAAAATATTGAGATTAATATTTGATGGGAATTTTTGATAAATTTAAATCCGGTTTTAAAAAAAGTGCATCTGCTTTTACGTCTGGTCTAAGAGATATAGTTGTAAAAAAAGAAATAGATGACAAAACCTTAGACAGAATCGAAGAATATTTAATTCAATCTGATGTTGGCATTATAGCTGCATCTGAGATTAAGGAAATAATTTCAGATAGTAAAATTGATCCAAAGAAAAATATTGCCGAGGAAATAAATACAATTTTAAAAGAATATATAGTTTCTTTGATGAAGCCACTTGAGAACAATACTTTTTTTAAAAAAAAAGAAAAAATTAATGCCACACTAGTTTCAGGTGTAAATGGAGTTGGAAAAACAACAACCATTGGAAAAATTAGTAAAATATTAAAAGCAAATGGAAATAAAGTTATGCTAGCTGCATCAGATACATTTAGAGCTGCAGCTATTGAACAATTAGAAAATTGGGCAAATAAAGTAGAGGTTGAGATAACAAAATCTTCTCAGGGAGCAGATCCAGCATCTGTTGCTTATAAAGCTATAGAAGACGCAATTGCTAATAATTTTAATCAAGTTTTAATTGATACTGCTGGAAGATTACAAAATAAAAAAAATTTGATGGAAGAATATAAAAAAATTGCAAACGTAACAAAAAAGATAGATCCTGAAGCTCCTCACGATGTAATTTTAGTTTTAGACGCTACTTCAGGGCAAAATGTAATAAATCAAGTTGAAGAATTTAATAAAATCATTCCTATTACTGGTCTTATAATGACAAAATTAGATGGTACTGCAAAAGGAGGAATACTTTTAGCAGTTGCTAAAAAATATAAACTTCCAATTATCGCCTTGGGCTTAGGAGAAAAAGAAGATGATCTACAAATTTTTGATGCAGAAAAATTTGCTGACGCTTTTACTCAAATTAGTTGATTAAAGTGCTTGATATTAAAGGCTTATAGAAGCTACACTTATAATTTTCTTTAAAATTATCATGTCCACAATTTTTAGCTATTGATGAAATGATAAAATCAAATTTTCCATTTTTTGGATAAAGTTCTAATTTTTTTTTACTAATATCAAATTTAAAATTAGTATTAAGACTTTTAACAGCACTTATCATTACTAATGTTTTGTTATCTTTTAAAAGATAGTAGGCAAAATCATCTGGAAATACTGGAAAATCATATTCTTCAAGAAAATATTTTGCTCTTTTGGGAAACCATTCATAAGAAATTAGTGGAGATGAACTTTTGGTTTTATAATCATACATATAAAGATCTTTGGGAAAATCATTTATATAATTACTATTTTCTCCTCTTGCTAATATCGCCTTCTCTCTTGCCTTAAAATATAGAGCAAAATTTTCATTATGTGAGTTCATTTGATCTATATGGAATAAATTATCAATCAGTAATTTATTTTCTTCTGCTGCAACTAAGTTTTTAAAAGAAAAGAAAATGATAAGTATTAAAAGTGTTTTCTTCACACGTAATATCTAATAAAGGAATTTGTGCTATGTTTGTTTAGAATGTGGCTTAATTTAAACTTTTGATAAATTTTTCTAGCTTAAATAAAAGCTTTTCATCATATTCCATCATATGATCGTCAAATTTAGTAAAATAAAAATACTTTGGCTGATTGGCCATTTCATAAATTTTTTTGCCCATCCAAAAAGGAACAATTTGATCAACTTCACCATGCATCACTAAAACCGGAATATTAATATTCTTGATCTTTTTTTGATTGTCATACTTATCCTTTAACAAAATAGACACTGGAATATATGGATAAAAATTTTTTGCTGCTTCAACCATTGATGTAAAAGGTGTTTCAAGTACTAATCCAGCATAATTATTGCTTTGTGCTATCTCAGTTGCAACGCCAGTTCCAAGAGACTCTCCATAAAGTATAATATCTTTTTCTTTTAAGCCTAATTTTTTGATCCACTGGATGGTACTTCTAGCATCTATATAAAGTCCTTTTTCATTAGGCTTTCCTTTATTACCACTAAAACCCCTCCAAGCTATTATTAAAAAATTAATATCCATATCTTTAAAATGATTTAATTTGTGAATTCTATTTTCAAGTTTTCCAGCATTGCCATGAAAATAGACAATTGTCTTAAATCTTTTAAGATCTTTTTTGTGAAACCATCCTAATAAATCTATATTATCTGAAGTTACAATCTTTACTTTTTCTATGACTACTTCCAGCTTATCACCAAAGTAATTGTTCTCATCAGGATGATACATTAAGCTTCTCTGAAAAATAAAAAGAAGAATTAACACTGATGCGTAAACAATAATTATTCCAATAATTAATTCCAAAAAAAAATTCCTACGTTTTAGTTTCATAATTTTTCTTAGCTAAATAAACACCAAAGAATACTAAAACTGTGCCTAAATAATGAAAAGTTTCCAATTTTTCATCAAAAAATACAAATCCATAAATTGCAGCATAAATTGTAAAAATATAGAGCGTAAAACCAGTTAAAGACGCACCTAGGCTTTTTTGAGCCTGAGTATAAAGAGTGAATGCAATTATTCCTGGAGATATTGCAGCAAATATAACCCATAAAAAAAATTGTAAATTAAATAAAGTTCTTTGAACAGTTGCTTCTTCAATTATATAAAATGGAAGTAAACTTACTGCTCCAAAAAATGCTACTAATGTAAATCTTTGAAAAATAGGCAATTTAGATTTCCAATAAAAAAGGTAGACAGAATAAAGAGCCCAGCCAATGGCTGCAGCTAACATCCATAGATCTCCAATTGTAAAATTTAAATTTAATAATAAATTAAAATCACCTTTGATAATGATTGCAAAAACTCCTAATAAACAAGAAACTAAACCAATAATTTTAATAAAATTAACTTTTTCGTTAAAAAAAATTGCTGAAATTAAAATAATAAATATGGGTGAAGAAGTATAAATAATTCCCATATTAGTAACTGTAGTTGTTTCCCCTGCTAAAAAAGGAAACGCTCCACAAACACCACATCCCATTGCGCCTAAAAAAAAGAGTTTTTTAAATTCTTTTTTAATTATTTTAGAGTTTTTTATTAAAAAAGAAAATGTAAATGGTAGAAGCAATAAAACTACCACTGTCCATCTCCAAAATGCTAATGAAATTGGCGGTACATATTCAACCCCACCTCTTGCAACAATCAAATTAGATGCCATGAAAATTGGCTGAATAAATAAAAGTGAAAAAGCTAAAAAATTTTTTTTTTTATCAGACAACTTTTTTCTATTAGTAATTATTTTTTATCAAAGAAAGCTTCGTACAGCATCATGAAGATAGCTACAGCCATCAAAATATAAACTGGCAGCACATCAAAAAAACCAATCATGGAAGATCGAGTTAGCGTTGTTGCCAACCCAATTAAAAAAGCACCTGCAAGCAAAGACCCCAGAAATGTTGTAAATTTTTGCATTTTATTTATTACATTCCTTTTCTAGCCAATTGGCAACACCTAAAAACCTATGATCATCATAACGAGCACCCACTAGTTGTACTCCTAGAGGCATACCACCATCACCCTGAAGTAATGGAAGAGAAATACAAGGTGTACCAAGATAAGACCAGACCTTATTAAATTCTGCTGTGCCTGTACTTTTCAAACCTTTTGGAGCAACACCAGGACTAGAAGGTGTTAAAACACCGTGATAATCCTCAAATACTTCTTCATATGAATCATAGCTTCTTTTCATAAAATCAATTGCCTCAGCATAATCTTTGGCTGAATGTTTATTTCCTTTTGAAATAGCATCTTGCATATATTTAGATAATTTTTTTTTATATTTCTTAAAATACAAACCAAAATTATTTGCCAAATCAGTTTCATGAATTATTTGATGATATTTGTGAATATCCTTAAAGTAGGAAGGTGTATCGAAAACTTCAATATTTTTTTTAAATGATTTTATGAAGTATTCAAATGCATCTTTTGATTTTTTATCAAGTAATTTCCAATAATCAGTTTTATAAAAAATAAACTTTGGTTCAAACAAAGGCCCTTTTTTTGTTTCACTCAACATGTTTTCTGTTGAGTAGTGAACTGTTGCTTTGTCGTGATTATCTTTCCTAATTAAAACTTTAGCAAGTAGAGCAACATCTTCAACAGATCTTCCAAATACTCCCATGTGATCTAATTTATCTGATGTTTTTAAAACACCATTTCTTGAAATTAATCCATATGTTGGTTTGTACCCAACAACACCACAATAAGATGCGGGTCTTATTACTGATCCTCCAGTTTGTGAACCAATTGATAGTGGTGCCATAAACGATCCAACAGAAGCTGCTGATCCACTAGAAGAGCCACCTGGTGTTCTTGAATGATCATGTGGATTTGTGGTCTTTGAAGGACCAAGATAAGCAAGTTCTGATGTTGCTGTTTTGCCCATGACAATTGCCCCCGCGGAAAGAAGTAAATCAACTATTTCTGCATTTTGAGAGTAAGATTTACCTTTTCTAATTGGTGTTCCGCACTCAGTTGGCATATCAATTGTTCCAATAATATCTTTAAGTGCAACAGGAATTCCATGTAGTGGTCCTGTTGGTTTACCAGATCGTCTATATTCATCAGCCTCAGCTGCCTTTTTAAGTAATAGTTTTTTATCTAAATGAACCCACGCTTTTACATCTTTTTCAAATTTATTTATTCTTTCAACATATTTTTGGCAAACCTCAACCGAAGTTAATTGAGCATCTTTTATTTTTGATACGATGTCTTCAACTTTTAGCTCTAAAATATCTGTCATTTCTTATTTAATTCGCAAACAATGTTTCAGGCAACCATAATGCAATTCCAGGGAACATGTACATTAAAAACATTGCAAAAATTACAATGCCAAGGAATGGCATAATACCCCTAAAAATATCCATTAATTCAACATTATTTTTTTGGACACCTTTTAAATAGTAAGCTGACATTGCCATTGGAGGTGTTAAAAAAGATGTTTGCAAATTCAGAGCGATCAGCATTGCAAAGAAATATGGGTTAACATTAAATACTTCTAATAATGGTAAAAATATTGGAACAAAAATAATTAAAATTTCTGTCCATTCTAATGGCCAACCTAAAAGAAAAATTATTATTTGAGTAATTATTAAAAATTGCCAAGTGGTTATATTGATTGAAGTGAAGAAATGTTCAAATACCTCATGTCCTCCTAGATAAGAAAAAACTGAAGAAAAAGTCCAAGAACCAATAAACAACCACATAATCATTGCCGTAGTTTTTGCTGTTAAAAATACAGACTCTTTAAAGTTTTGCCATTTTAAAGTTTTATAAAACCACGATAACAATATTGCTCCAAAAGCTCCTGCTGCAGCCGCTTCTGCGGGTGTTGCTATTCCAGCTAAAATGGTTCCAAGCACTAACATGATTAGTCCAAAAAGTGGTACAAAAGAAACCAGTACTTCTTTTAAAATTTCTGCTCGAGGCGGTATATCCTCTGCTTTAGGTTTTGGCGCAATTGCCGGATTCATCCATGCTCTGAAAACTGCGTAGCCAATATATAAACTAGCTAAAAGTAGTCCTGGAAAAATTGCAGCAGCAAACAATCTTAATGGTGACAGTTGTGCTATTACTGAATATACAATTAACATAATACTTGGGGGGATTAAAATACCTAAGCATCCTCCTGCACAAATCACACCTGATGCAAATTTTTTATCATAACCTGCCTTCACCATTGCAGGCCAAGCAAGTAAACCCATTAGCGTTACCACGGCTCCTATAATTCCTGTAGCGGTAGAAAATAATGTACAAGTTATTAATGCGGCCACGGCCATCGATGCTGGAAGCCTATGTGCTGCTAATCTTATAGCAAAAAATAATTTTGAAACTATACCGGCTCTTTCCACTAAGTAGCCCATAAATAAAAACAATGGTACTGCTGTCAGGACATTATTATCCATAACTGTATAGGTATTTTGAACAAATAATTGAAATATTCTGTTATCGAATATGTGCTCCATCATTGTTGCATCGTAATATGCGTAATAGCCAAAACCAATTCCCATTGCCATTAACGTGAATGCTATTGGAAAACCTAAAAGCACTGCGAATAAAAATATTCCCATCATAAAGATTGCTACTTCAGGATTTGTAAGACTTAAAAACATTTTTATTTATTCTCACTTTCAGCTTGTCTCATTAAAACTTTTTCTGTTTCTTCTGCAACAACCATTCTTGCTGGCCATTTTCCTTCTTGAATACAAATAATTGATCTACATACTTCGCTAATTCCTTGTATGATCAATAAAATACCTGCCGCTGGAATCATTGATTTAACCATATAAATTTGGATTTGAGCTGGGCTACTCCAACTAGTTTCTTTTATTTTCCACGCTAGTGCTGCATATTCAAACCCATAAAATGCTAAAGCTACCACACCAGGAAAAAAGAAAAGAAAATAAAGTATTAAGTCAATCCAAGCTTGTTTTCTTTCACTAAATAATCTGTAAATAACATCTCCTCTTACATGGGCTTCTTCAGCCAAACAGTAAGCACCTGACATCATAAGTATTGCACCATACATTTGCATACTAAAATCAAAATTCCAAAGTGTTGGCTTGTTAAATGCGTAAGCCATTACGACTTCATAAACTGTACCACCCATCAAAATTACTATACACCAAGAAAAGGCTTTACCCATAGAGGTGCTTAGCGTATCAGCAAATTTAATAAAATTTCTCATTAATAAATAAACCTATCTTTATTTCAGTACAAAATCTGTAAAAAAAAAGGGGGTTTAAACCCCCTTCTTTATAATTTATTTAAAGTTAATTAGATTTTAACTTTTCCGATTGGACCAAACTCATTTTCATAAGCTAATTTGTAGTTCGGTTGATTCATCAACAGATACTTCATTGTTCTCTTAGCGTATGCTTTTTGTGAGTCTACTACTTTCTTGAAGAAAGCATCTTTAGCAGAGAACTCACCAACGATTTTATCCCAACCTTTTAACTGTTCTGCTAGGATAGCATCAGATGTTTGGTAAACGTTAACCTTATGCTCGTTCATCAATTTAGCTAAGTCAGTAGAATATCTAACTAGCGCTTTGAAGTAGTTATCTGAGTTTGCGGCATAAGCGGCATTCTTCAGAATAGCTTGATGAGCAGGTGAAAGGCTGTTTAGTCTCTTAGTATTCATAGGAATTTCAAACATTTCCTGAGATTGGTGGAAACTTCCTAAGTGATAGTGTTTAGAGACATCTTGCATTCCAAACTGTGAGTCTGATGTAGGGTTATTAAACTCTGCAGCATCAATCAAACCAGTTTTCATAGCTGGTTGGATTTCACCACCTGGTAATTGTCTTACGACCATTCCCATAGCAGTTAAAACGTTAGTCGCAAGACCAACTGTTCTATACTTCATACCTTTAACATCAGATACTTTTGTTACATTCTTTTTAAACCAACCAAATGGTTGAGCTGGCATTGGCATATGAAAGAAACCAGTATAATTAAATCCTACACTTTTTACTGCTTCTTCGTATAATGCTCTCCCTCCACCATACTCCATCCATCCCATTACTTCTTGAGATGACATTCCGTATGAAGGACCAGTTCCAAAAAGTGAAGCTGCAGCATTTTTACCATACCAATATGCAGTCACCCAGTGACCCATATCAACTACGCCTGAACTTACTGCTTGTCCAATTTCTGAAGTTTTTACAATTGCTCCAACAGGCTGAAGATCAATTTTTAATTCTCCTCCTGACATGTCGCTAACCATTTTTGCATAATCTCCTGCCATTTCAAAAAAGATGTTAGCGCCTGATGGCCAAGCTGCTTGCATCTTTAAAGTTAATGGAGCACCAAAAGCTACATTTGGCATTGCCACAGCTGTTGCTGCTGCTGCACCTGTTGCTGCTGCTGCTTTGAAGAACTTACGTCTTGAAGGTGTTTTTGAACCCTTCAATGATTTCTTATCTTTAATCATTAGTATCTCCTCGTTTAGTTAATTAACTATGCTATGTTAATTATAAAGCATGATTAGAGTCCATAGCCTAAATGCCCCATAGTTAATTAAATACAATTTAAAGTTGAATAGTTTGATTTAAATCAATTTATTATTTTCATAAACACAGCACTTTTCAGCTGGTACATATAACTTTACGTTATGCGATGGAACTTCAGTTTCTCTACTTATTTTAGACTTAATGGTAAGACTTCCCATTTTTGCAGTTAACAACTTGTAATTACCAAGATCTTCTATTTTTTCTACCTCAACATTTAATATGTTCTCTTTTTGGTTTTCGGCGATTTTAATAAACTCAGATCTTATACCTAATTTAAGACTTTTGCTTTTTAAGCTTGATAAATCTGTGCTTGTTTTGACTATGGTGTCATTAATCTTAAGACTATTGCCTGATGATAATTCAGACTCAAATAAGTTCATAGCTGGAGAACCAATAAAATATCCAACGAAAGTAGTATTAGGTCTCTCAAATAATTCTTTTGGGGTTCCTGCTTGAACAACTTCACCTTCACTCATTACAATTATATTGTCTGCAAAAGTCATGGCCTCATTTTGATCATGAGTCACATAAACCAAAGTTGTTTTAAACTCTTCATTAATTTCTTTAAGTTTTCTTCTAAGTCTAAACTTTAAGTCAGGGTCAATAACTGTTAGTGGCTCATCCATTAAAACAGCCGCAACATCTTCCCTAACTAAACCTCTGCCAAGAGAAATTAGTTGTTTTTGATCCGCAGTGAGTTTTCTGGCAGGAGAATTTAAAAAAGATTTTAAATTTAAGGTATCTGCTACAGAATTAACTCTTTCTTCAATTTTATTGTTTGAAAAATCTCTACACTTTAATGGAAATGCTAAGTTATCATAAACAGTCATTGTGTTATAAATTACTGGAAATTGAAACACTTGAGCTATATTTCTGCTTTCAGTTTTAAGATCAGTAACATCTTTGTTATCAAATAAAATATTTCCAGCTGAAGGTCTTACCAGACCGGAAACAATATTTAGCATTGTAGTTTTCCCACACCCAGAAGGTCCTAAAATTGCATATCTTTTTCCATTTTCCCAGGTCATAGAAAATGGGTTTAGTGCATATTTAGGTTCTACATCATTAGGATTATATGAATGAGAGATATTATTAAGATCTATTTTAGACATATGATCCTCCAAACGGTGATGATGCTAAAATTCCACTTTCGTTAAATGCATAAACTTTTTTTGTATTAAAATTTATTTTAACTTTATCATTAATATTGAAATTCATAACTTCTTCAATTGAAGTTATAATTTTTACATCTCCCCTCTTAAGATGAAGCAAAGTTTCTGAACCACTTATTTCTGCTAACTCCACTTCAAATTCAAAGCCACTATCACTTAACTCAATATCTGAAGCTCTAATACCCAAATTAAAATTTATATCTTTTAAATTAGATAGATGTTTAGGTATATCTACCTCTATCCCTTCAAATTTTATCTTATTTGAGTCAATATTGGCATTTAAAATATTCATAGGAGGGTCATTAGAAATTTCTGCAACCTTTAATGTTCTAGGATTTTCAAAAATTTCTTTTGCTGGGCCAACCTGTAAAACTTTACCTTCATCAATTGCTATTACTTCTCCATTTAGTTCCATTGCTTCTCTTGGATCTGTAGTTGAAAAGATTACAATACTTTCCTCTGACAAACCTTGTGAAAAAATATTTTTAAATTCTTCTCTTAATTGCTCTCTTAATTTGTAATCTAAGTTCACTAAAGGTTCATCTAGCAATAAAATTTTTGCATTCTTAACAAGCGACCTTGCTAAAGATACTCTCTGCTGTTGACCGCCAGATAATTCTTGAATTTTTCTATTATCATATCCTTCTAGTCCTACTGACTTAAGAGCTTTTAAAACCACATCATTTATTTCATTGCTGTCTATTTTCCTTTGTTTAAGCGGGAAAGCAACGTTCTCATAAACATTTAAGTGTGGATAGTTAATGAACTGTTGATAAACCATTGCTATATTTCTTTCCCACACTGGAACTTTTAAAAAATCTCTATCTTCAAATTTCATAGAACCACTATCAGGAGTTAATAATCCAGCGATAGTTTTTAATAATGTTGTTTTGCCTGATAGAGTTCTTCCAAGAATTGTATAAATATTACCTTTCTTAAAATCAAAAGAAACTTCGTTTAAATGAAATTGATCTTCCGGTTTGTAGCTCAAGTTTTCAGCAACTAAATTCATTATTTAATAGCTCCAGATAAATTTCCTTTTGATAAATATCTTTCAACAATAAATGCAACTACGATTAAAGGTGCGACTGATACTAATGCTGAGGCAGATAAACTCCACCATGGTGTAATAGAAGAGTTCAATGCTACTATCTTAACTGGTAACAACTGTACCTCAGTAAAAGTTAAAATGAATGCAAAGAAAAAATCAATCCAACCAAATATAATACAAAACATTCCAGCTACAATTAATCCAGGAATTGAATTTGGTAGTACAACTTTAAAAAAAGCCTGATAAGGGTTACAACCATCAATTAAAGCTGTTTCATCAATCTCTCTTGGAACTTTATTGAAAAAATCTACCATAATCCAAACAGCTATGGGCATTAACAAAACAATATAAACAACTATTAATCCAATTAAACTGTCTAACAAATTTATTGATCCCAAAAATAAAAAGAAAGGTATCGATAAAACAATTGGTGGCATAATTCTTTGAGATATAAAAAAGAATGTGATATCATTATTTTTTACAAAACCAGCTTTAAAAGTATACCTAGATAAGGCGTAAGCAGATAATGTTCCAAGTACAATACTTATTAAACTTGCAGTACAAGTTACAAACAAACTGTTAAAGTAAGGTTCAATAATATCAACCCCACCATTTGCAGGTGATTTAATCAGAACTTTCCAACCTTCTAACTTGGGCTCAAAATCAACCCAAGGAATATATGTTGCTCCACCATTTACAGAATTAAAATCTTTAAAAGAAGTGGTTAGAGCCCAAAGAAAAGGAGCCACAACAAACACAGTCCAAACTGTTATAAAAAAGTATTTTAAGAATGTATATATTTTTCCCATATTTAATCTTTAAGTAATAATTTGGTTAATACTTTAGCAATGACAGTTAAACTTATGATCATGATGATTAAATAAGTGAATGACATTGAAGCCGCATAACCCATCTGAAATTCTCTCAATCCTTTAATAAATATATAAAAACTAGATGTTTCAGTTGAGGTGCCTGGACCACCAGAGGTTAAAACATAAACTGTGTCCATTATTTTTGAGGCTTCAATTAATCTAATAATTATTGCTCCAATTGAAATTGGTGCCATTAACGGAAATGTAACATAAATGAATTTTCTTATAGGACTAGCACCATCAATTGCAGCAGCTAAAAATGGTTCTTTTGGAAGAGATAAAAGGCCAGCTAATAACAATAAAAACATGAAAGGTGTCCACTGCCAAACCTCAACAATGATGACCGTAATTTTAGCTAAAGTAGGATCCGTAAGCCACTTAGGTGACATACCAAAGTTGGATAAAATATCATTAACTGGACCTAAAGACTCGTGAAAGAAGGTTCTCCAAATAACAGTCATAATCACAGGTGTTGTCATCATTGGTATTAAAAACAGTACTCTAAAAAACCTTTGAAACTTAATATCCTTCCAAACCATATGTGCTAGTGCAAACCCAATTACATACTGTAGGATAACAGTAGTAACCGATAAAAAACTTAATCTAAAAAATGATTCCCAAAATCGAGGGTCATCTGTGAATAGCCTGATATAATTTTCAAGGCCTATAAAATTTAATCCATTGTAACTGTTCCAACCTGATAAACTCAATCGTACAACAAAAATTATTGGGAATATTAAAATTCCGATGAGAACAAATAACCCAGGAAATAAAAAAATATACTTGTGCTTAAAGTTCATGATGTTGAATTATGATTATAGTATATGTGACCACTAATGAAAAGCGGCCACATATTAAAGTTATTATTATAACTTGTTGTCTTCCATTTTAACACCAACAGCGTAGTCTTCTTGAACATTTTTCATGCCTACTCTGCTAACAATTGCTTCCCATTCTTTAGCAACTTCATCTAAAGCCTCTTGTGGAGATAATTGTCCAGCAAGCGCTTTTGAAGTTCCAGTAGCAACTGCACTAGTGAACTCAAACACACCTCTAACTCTTAAAGGGAAAACTCTATTTTTACTTTTTTCCATATCTTTAAGTGTCTTAGTGTAACTATTAGCGATGTCTGCATCCCAACCCATAGTATTAATATAAAGTTGTGGATCGAAATCAGAGTTTTTAAATGGATTAACCCCAAAGTTACCAATTGCTAGGTCAGCTTGGTGATTTGCTCCGTTAGAAAAGAAACATAGATAATCAAACGCCATCTCTTGCACTTTACTTTTCTTAGCAACACCTACAGCCCAACCCCATACAATGTACGGTGCTTGGTTATATTTGTTTTCCCATTTGTTAGATACTCTATTCCAAACTTTATCTGCACCTGGAAGAGGAGCCGTACCTACTTTATTTTTAATAGGACTATCATCTTGCATCGCTGCTATGAAAGCATCATCCCATGAAAAACTAAATAGTGTTTGACCACCACCAAATGATCCAATTTCATCACCTAGTCCAAAGTTAATTCCTCCTGGAGGAACATACTTAGTAGCCTCTACCCAATCAGTTAAAGCTTCAACAAATCCTGGATTGTTAATATTTGGTTTCATAGTTTCTAAATCAAAAAAGAAACCACCTGGAGTTCTTGGATTTTTAGCATACGCCACAGATCTACTGAAAAAGCTTGCAAACATTAAGTCGTCTTTTTTCATTACTTCAGCTGAACCGTATTCTTTTTCTCCATCTCCGTCCCAGTCCCAACCGTTAAAGTATTTGGCCATTTCACCATATTCTTTCCAAGTTGTAGGAACTTTTAACTCTTTACCAGTATCTGCTTTGTATTTTTTTTGCATTTCAGGATTATCTATTACGTCTTTTCTGTATTTTAGATAATGTCTGTCGCCATCAACAGGATATTGATACATAGTTCCATCCCAAGAAGAAACACCAACATGAGATTTAGTTACGTCTTTCATCTCAACTGTGTTTATGTATTTTTTTGGAACTGGTGCCAAGTATTGTCTCCAGTCATTTATAAAGTTAGAAAAACCAAATACGATATCGTATGGAGCTTGACCAGCTTTAAAAGGAACCATAGCTTTTGCATACAAGTCACCTGCAGGTGTATGTGTTACATCAACTTTTGCCCCTGTTAGTTTTGCAAACTGTTCAGCATGAAGAGCTGTAGGCTGTCCAATTACTGGAACTGCGTGCGTATTTATTTTAAGAGTTTTTCCTTTGTAATTTTTCTTAGAAATTTTTTCGTAAGAACAATCACCAGCAATATCTCCTGTAGCTTTGATATGTGGAAATTGATCGCTCCACTTATCTGCATATGCCATTGGGCTAAATATCAAGACACTTGATATTATTGCACTCAAGCAAGTTTTTGTTATTTTCATTGTTACTCTCCCCTTTGTGTTATTATGGAACTAAAACAGCTCTACCCTTAACTTTACCTTCGTTAAGTTCATGAAGCGCTCTATTAGCATCGCCTAATTTATATTCCTGCATAGAAAGTTTAACTAAACCTTTATTAGCCAACTCCATAAGCTCATATAACTCAGACCACGTTCCTACTAAATTTCCTATTATGTTTTTTTCTGAAATAATTACATCAACAGCTAAAATTTTAATTTCTTCTCCATAACCAACGATATAATAAAATCCACCACCTGAAGTCATATCAAGACCCATCTTAGTGGAGCCATGTTCACCAACAAAATCTATAACGGCTTCAGCACCTTTACCTTTTGTAAGTTCTAAAACTCTTTCAGTTTCATTTCCATCAATTAAAACACCTTCATCACCACCTAAAGGCATAGCATGATCTAATGCTGCTTTGGATTTTTCAACAATAATAATATTAGCTGCACACATTGCTCTCAAACATTGAATTGCAATATGACCTAATCCACCGGCACCTATGATTACACAATTCTGACCTGGCAACAAATGTCTTGTAGCTTTTTTTACAACTCTATAAGCAGTTAATCCAGCATCTGAAAAAGGTGCTACATCTTTTGGGGCCAAAACTGTTGGAAGCTTAATTAAGTTTCTAACACTTGTTTTAAGTAATTCAGCATAACCACCTTCTTTAATATTGAGACCCGGAAACGATCCTTCATCAGCATGTTGATCTAATCCTCGTCGACAATTTAAACAAGTTCCATCTGTTCCAGAAATAATTGGGTGTAAAATTACTGGGTCACCTTTTTTGAATCCAGTAACATCTTTTCCAACTTCTTCAACCCAACCTGCATTTTCATGACCCATTACCATAGGTAATAAATCTCCCTTAGGGTCTTGAATATGTTTCCATGCTCCTTCAACAATATGTAAATCAGTTCTGCAAACTCCTGCAGCACCTATTTTTACTATCACATCTGAAGATTTTTCTAACTTTGGGTCAGGCATTTCTTGTTCGGTTACCCATACTTTTTCTTTCATTTCTGGGTCATACTTATGTAAAACTTGTGCTTTCATTAAATTCTCCCTTAATAATTATTCTGAACGTTATTAAAATTTAGAGTAGTAAAGGAGTCAATCTCACTTTTAGTTGTCCAATTAATTAACAAATACAACCTTAGGTTGGTTGTTAATTTATCTAAAAAAACCTAATGTTAAAAAAATGAACAATTTAGCTTTGGTAGATAAAGAATATAAATCAATATTAGAAAAAAGAGGAATGCTATCAAATGAAATGGGTTCTGAGATTTCTGAAAGCTGGGCAAGATGTATTTCAAATGGACTTGATCCTTTTAAAGGCCCAAAAAAAAGTGTTATTTCAAGCCAACAACTTGACCAAATTAGAGAAGAAAAAAAAGATTTAAGGAAAATAGTTATTCCAGAATTGGAACTTTTATATTCTCAAGTTGCTGGTACAAACTTTATGGTAGCCTTTTCTGATAACGAGGGATTAGTTTTAGATACAATTTATGACAAAACATGTCTTCAAACGGATGTAGGAAAATCGGTTATACCTGGATCAATTTGGGCTGAAAAAATTTGTGGAACTAATGGTTTAGGATTGGCTGTTGAGATACAAAAACCAACTATAGTCTCAGGTAAAGAGCATTTTTTTACTAATCTTGAAAAACTATCTTGTTTTGCAAGTCCAATTACTAACTACGATGGAAAAATTATAGGAATTATTGATGCTTCTACAGACGCAAGGTCTAGAGAGCAACATACTTTAGCATTAGTGAATCTTGCAACAAGAAGTATAGAAACAAAACTTTTTATTAATAAATTCTCTAATGAGCTAATTTTGTCTTTCCATCCTAGACCAGAATACCTTTCAACAACAAGTGTGGGGTTACTTGCAATTAATGGGGATGGTTTGATTGTTGGATCTAACACAAATGCTAAAATAATGTTACATGGTCTTGTTGATTTAAAAAATCAAAATTTTAATAATATTTTTACAAGTTCATTTTCTTCTATTGCTTCTGATCTATTAAATAATAAAGTTTTAAAAATAACTGATTATTTAGGATCGTCAGTTTTTGTAATTAAAAACCAAAATTTAAAACCTAATCAGACACATGAATTAATAGTCAAAAATAAAACTTATGCTTGCGTTAATTGTAAAGACACAAAAATAAAAAGAGAGAAATGTATATTAATTAGATCTACTTTTTCAGAAACTAATAATATCTCAGTAGCTTCTAGAAAGCTTGGTGTGTCAAGAACCACAATATACAAACATTTGGTTTAAATTAATTTATTTTCGCCTTCCTTAAAAAAAATAAATAAGAAAATAAAGATGTAATGAGCACAAAAATCATTGCTAATTTAAATGAATTTATTTCAGATAAATTGAAACTAATTCCTGCATCAATTATTAAACCGATTATCCACTGAATGAAAAAAGCTCCAATAAAAATTAATAAATTAAAAGAAGTAAGAGCTTTTCCTGCATTAGAAATTGGGAAAGCCATTCCAACAGCTGGCTGGGTTAGTGATAAAAAAATAGAACTTACTATAAAAATAGCAAAATGAATAGATCCTGCTTTTGGACCTAAATAAATTATTAACATGAGTACAAATAGGTTTAATGGGGCTCCAATTTTTAGTAACCTGATAGCATCATTTACATTTTTTGAAAATTTTGGAACAAAGTAACCCCAAACTAAAAAAGAAATTAACATACATAGATAAATTATAAAAAGCCCTTGGGCACTTTCCTCAGGAGTATACCCTGATACTCTAATCATCCATGGCCCAGCCCACAAAGTTTGGATGGCAAATAAACCTCCATAGCTGAAGAACCCCATTGGAACTAAACTTTTAAATAAGGAATTTTTCCAAATAGTTCTTAGATTACTTTCATTTAACTTTTTGTTATCAAGACTTTTTGACTGCCACTTCGGAATAAAAATTATTATTAATAATATACTAACAAAAGTGAGAAGCGCTAAAGACAAAAATATAAATCTCCATCCAACTAAAGGTAATAAATATTGAACAGGTAAACTAGATGATAGCATTCCTACAGCACCAACCATTAACATCCATGAATTTGCCCTTTGCTGAGTTTCATCTTGAAACCAAATTCGATAGGCTGTTAAAGGTCCCATCAAACATGCACCAACTCCAACTCCAATCAAAACCCTTGAAATTAAAAGCATTGTTAAGTTTTGAGCAGTTGCAAATAAAATAAGTCCAACGATAGATAAAGATAAAAAATATGAAACTATTTTTCGAGGACCTTTAGAGTCTAATAAATACCCTAAAGGAATTTGAACACTTGCAAATCCTAAAAAATATCCTCCACCAAGAAGTCCTAGTTCACCTGCTGTTAAGTTAAATTCTAAAACTAACTCTGGTGAGATAGTGGCTGTAATTGCTCTTAATAGAGTTGAAATAAAATAGCCTAAAGCAAAAACTATAAAAATTGTAATAGCTTTTGATTTAGCTAAAACAGGTTTATTCATGAATAAAGATTTAATTTACTTTATTTCTACAATTGCCTGTATTGAAAAACTCATCAATATTATCTATCGCTAAGTTGGCCATTGCAGTTCTAGTGTCTTTAGTTGCACTTCCAAGATGAGGTAAAATAAAAGCTGTTTTAATCTTTAAGTAACCAGGATTTAAATTTGGTTCTCCTTTATAGACATCTAAACCAGCCGCATAAATTTTTCTTCTATTTAAAGCATCAATTAAAGCTTCATCATCTACAATATCACCTCGTGCAACGTTTGTGATTACTGCACCTTTAGGAAAATATTCTACTGTTTCCTTGTTAATCAAATTTACAGTTTCTTTTGTAGCAGGACAACAAATCGACAAAACATCTGATACTAAAAAAAGACTTTTTAAACTATCATGATAAATAGCACCCTGTTCTTTTTCTACACTTAATTTAGAACGATTGTGATAATGAATTATCATTCCAAGTGACTTTGCAATTTTTCCAATTTTTTGACCAATTCTTCCCATTCCCAAAATACCAAGTCTAGCACCTGTTAACTGCTTCCCAATTAAATAATCTGCAGACCATTTCCAATTACTTTCTTTGGCAGCTTCAATTCCCTCCGCTGCTCTTCTACATGCTCCTAAAATGAGAAGAATCCCTATTTCAGCAGTTGCGTCTGACAAAACTTCGGGTGTGTTGGTTACAGCTATTCCTCTTTTTTTGGCTGCTTCTAAATCTATATTTCCAAATCCAACAGCAAAATTGGATATAACTTTAACAGTATTGGGTAGTTTATTGATTGTTTCTTCATCCATCTTATCAGTCAAAGATGTCAATACAGCATCACAACCCTCACTTAATTCAATTAATTTTGTTTGAGAATAAAGTTCATCATTGGAATTTAATTTTGCATCAAAAGTGTTTTGAGCTTTATCTTCACAATCTTTAAGTAGTTTTCTTGTGACCAATATCTTCTTCATAGTTAATTCCTTAGTAGTGCTTGTGGTTTTGGACCTCCTGTATACCAATCTAAAACCTCAATTGTATGTACAATTGGAACTTTTGTACCATGAGAAATTTGGGTAATACAACCAATATTTCCTGTTGAAATAAAATCAGGGTTTAAACTCTCAATATTATTGACTTTTTTAGAGAGTAATTGTTTGGCAATTTCTGGCTGTAAAATATTGTAAGTTCCAGCTGAACCACAACAAATATGTCCTTCTGGAATTTCAAGAATTTGATTATTAGTTTTTTCTAAAAGCGATATCGGTTGAGAGTGAACTTTTTGACCATGTTGCATAGAGCAAGCTGAATGGTATGCAACTTTATATTTCTTATTTTTTGCCTTGATATCTAATTTTAAACTTTCAAAAATATATTCTGAGATATCTCTAGTTAAACTAGAGATAACTTTTGCTTTTTTGCTTAGCTCTTTATTATCTCTAAAAATAAACCCATAATCTTTCATTGTAGTTCCGCATCCGGAGGTGTTAGATAAAATTGCATCTAGATTACCTTTTAGATGTTCATCATACCAAATGTTAATATTATTTTTAAAGTCCTGGTGAGCATCATCTTCTTTTCCCAGGTGATGATTTAAAGATCCACAGCAACGAATTTTTTTTGGAACCACTACTTCAACTCCATGTCTATTTAATAGTCTAATTGTTGCTTCATTAATTTGTGGAGAAATTTCTTTTTGAACACAACCAGTTAATAACGCAACTCTAGCAATTCTTTTTTTACCTTTAACTTTATAGATTTCTTTATTTTCAATTTGTTTTTTTGGAAAATGAGTTGGCATTAACTCCATCATGTCTTTAATTTTTGATGGCATTAAAAATTTGAAAGGCTTACTTAGTTTTACTAAAAAACTTGATAATCTAAAAATTTTTGTATTAGGAAGTGTTATTGATAAAAAATGTCTAATTAATTTGTCAAAAAAAGATCTTTCATAATTTTTTTCAATATATTTTTTCCCGTGATCAATGATATGCATATAATTTACACCCGCAGGGCATGTGGTCATACAGCTATAACAAGAAAGACATCTATCAATATGTTTAACAACTTTTTCTGTTGGTTTTTTATTATTTTCCAACATGTCTTTTATTAAATAAATCCTTCCTCTTGGTCCATCAAGCTCGTCTCCTAATAACTGATGGGTAGGACATGTAGCATTGCACATTCCACAATGAACACATTGTTTGAAGATTTTTTCTGTAGCTAAATTATCTTTATCCTCTAATTGTTTTAGTGAAAAATTTGTTTGCATTAAACTCCTCTATACATTTTTCCAGGATTTAAAATTCTTTTTGGATCAAAACTTTCTTTAATCTTTTTAGAAATTATTAGTCGAACATCGTCAATGGTAAAAATCGACTCTTCATAATCATATTCCGATGATGTTTTTATAATTGTTAAGTATCCACCAAACTCTTTGGTAGTTTTCTTAATTTCTTTAATTTTCATATTTTTTTTTTCTGGTACTTCAACCCAAAATAATGAACCACACCAATCGATATAATACTTAAATTTATTACCTAAATACTTCATCATTTTTGATCCATTGGATGGTTCAATAACTATTCTCATCAAATTATTTTTTGTATTTTCAAAAAGCTCCAAATTATTTATTTTTTTCCAAAATGGCTCTGATTGATAAGTGTCCAGCAGGAAAGTTTTAAAAGTGTTTAATTGCAACTCTTTTGTCAAAGATTTAATTTTCTCATTAATTGAAACTTTATCTCCTTCTACTCTAAATGCTAAAAATGAACTTTTAAAATCTAAATCATTAAATTTAAAAATTTTATCTCTATTTTTTAAATAATTTTCATCTTTTGGTTCTTCTGGAACAAAAGCAGCTCCTGATACTTCACTACTTGAACCTGCTATTTTATCAAATAAATCATAAATTATTTTGTCATCTTTTACATCAATCACTACTGTGTTTGAAAAACTTTTCTTTGGTAGAACTTTAAGAGTAATTTCGGTTAAAACACTCAAAGTTCCAAAGGATCCTGTTACTAATTTTGACAAATCATAACCTGTTACGTTTTTTACAACTGTTCCTCCAGATTTAATGATGTCACCTTTGCCGTTAATACCTTGAAATCCTAAAACATGATCTCTTACGCTTCCAACTTTAAATCTTCTAGAGCCAGCATAATTACATGACAAACAACCTGCAACAGTACCCTTGTTAGATTTACCGTTTTCTATAAAACCAAAATCAATTGGCTCAAATGCTAATTCTTGATTATTTTTTTCTAAAGCTTTTTCTACATCCTCTAAAGGTGTACCGGCTTTAACTTTTATATAAAGTTCTTCTGGAAAATAATCAATAATACCTGATAATTTAGAAAGTGAAATTTTATTGGATGCTTGAGTTGTATTTCCAATAAAACTTTTAGTGTTAGTGCCAACTATTTCAGTTGGTAAATTTTTTTTATAAAATTCTTTGATTAAGTTTGATGCTTCTGCCTCGTCTTTTGGGTAATAAGTATTATTAGAATCTTGGAAGATCTGGGAATTTATTTTCACTTTTGTGGACATGAACCCTTCCTTCCTCTGCACATTTTCTTAAAATAGGATAAACCTTTCCTGGATTTAATAAATTTTTTTCATCTAATGATTTTTTAATATCTAATTGTTGTTGAATATCTCTATCATTAAACATTTCACACATTAATTCTCTTTTCTCAATTCCTACCCCATGCTCTCCAGTTATAACACCACCTAATTTTACACAAAGTTTAAGAATTTCTGCTCCGAATTCCTCTGTTTTTCTTAATTGTTCTTTATCACTTCCATCAAACATTATTAATGGATGTAGGTTTCCATCACCTGCATGAAAACAATTAGCTACTAATAATTTATATTTGTCAGATAACTTTCTAATCTCTAATAAAGCTTCAGCAAGCTTTCCTCTTGGAATAACCCCATCCATGCAATAATAATCAGGAGCCATTGCTCCACAAGCTGGAAAAGCTCCTTTTCTTCCCGCCCAGAATTTTAATCTCTCTTCTTCATTTTTACTTAATTTAAGACTAGAGCAATTATTTTTTTTTGAAATTTCACTTACTTTTTTCAACAATTCATTAACTTCTGACTCTGTACCATCAAGCTCAACTATCAATAATAATTCAGCATCACGTGGGTACCCTGCTTTGCTAAAATTGTCTGTTGCTTCAATTAATGCTTTATCCATAATTTCCATACCTGCTGGAACAATCCCATTAGATATAATTTCTGATGCTGCATTTCCTCCTTCTTTAATAGATGGAAAACCAATCAATGCGGCTTTTACTACTTGTGGTTTTTTTAAAATTTTAACAATTACTTCTGTAACAACACCAAGCAATCCTTCAGATCCACAAATTAAACCCATTAAATCATATCCCTCCTGATCTAATGTCTTTCCTCCAAATCTACAAATAGTTCCATCCATTAAAACCATTTCAACTCCAAGAATATTATTTGTAGTTGTTCCGTATTTAAGAGAATGCACTCCACCAGAGTTCTCTGCAACATTACCTCCTATAGAACAAGCTAATTGGCTTGAAGGATCAGGGGCATAATAGAACCCTTTATGCTGTACCGCATGAGTTATCCCTAAATTTGTAACACCAGGTTGCGTTACTACGCACTTGTTTTCATAATCAATATCTAAAATTTTATTAAATTTTCCTAAACCTAGTATGACTGCGTCTTGCAATGGTAAGGCACCACCTGACAAACCAGTTCCAGCACCTCTAGGGATCACTTTAATATTTTCTTTATGACAATACTTTAATATCTCACTAACTTCTTTTGTGTCTTTTGGTAAAATTACCAATAATGGAGTTTGGGTATAAGCAGCAAGTGCATCTGTTTCATAAGGTTTAATTTCATCAGGATGACTTAACACATTTTCTGAACCAGAAATTTTAGATAAATTTTTTACAATTTCATCTTTACGTTTGATTGTATTTTTATCAATTTTTGGCAGCACTAGATCAGACATTACTACTAGCCTAGCATTTTTTTGATATTTTCCAATGCGTTAGAAATGTTATCTTGAGAGGCTGCAAAACTAAATCTTACATAATCTTTAGAAGTTTTACCAAAAGCAGTTCCTGGTACTATTGCAACTCCAGCTTCATGCATTGCTCTTTTACAAAATTCTGAGCCATTCATTCCAGTTCCTATAACTTTAGGAAAAGCGTAAAATGCTCCACCTGGCAAACTACATTCAATACCTGGCAAACTATTTAGCCCTTCATGAATTAATTTTCTTCTTTGAGTAAATTTTTCCATCATCTCATTTATAGAGTCATCAGGCCCATCTAAAGCCGCAATACCTGCAAACTGCGCTGCTGCATTAACACATGACACACTATTAATTAACAATTTATTAATATGCTCAACTAATTCTTCTGGCCAAAAACTCCAACCCAATCTCCAACCGGTCATTGAATAGGCTTTACTCCAACCTTCAAGAACTATTAATCTATCTCTTAATTCTGGATAGTTAAAAAATGAAGGCATTTCTTTTCTATCAAAAATTTGTCTACTATAAATTTCATCACTTAGAATTGTTACATGAGGGTATTTTTTTAGTCCCTCTGCTAATTTGTCTATTTCTGATTTTTCTACAAAGCTTCCTGTGGGATTATTCGGATTAATTAAAATTAACAATCTAGTTTTATCGGTTATCAAAGACAAAATTTTATCAGCGCTAAATTTTAAATCTTTGTCTTCTGTCAAATCATAAGGGACTGCCGTTGATCCAGTATAATTAATCATTGACTCATAAATTGGAAATGCAGGTGTTGGGTGAATGATTTCTGCCCCAGGTTCACCAAAACATTGAATGGCGTAATGCATTGTAGGTTTTCCACCTGGCATTATAATAATTCTCTCAGGATCTATATCTTGATTATAAAGTTTTTTAATTTTTCTAGTGACTGATTGTCTGCACTCAAGAATTCCATTTGAAAGAACATACCCATGATGACCATCATCTAGAGCTTTTTTAGCGGCTTCAACTATATGTTTTGGCGTTTTGAAATCAGGTTGACCAAGTCCTAGATGTATCATTGGATTTCCTGCTGCTTCTAATTTTTTAGCTTCTGCTAAAACACTGAAAGCTGACTCGGTTCCCAAACGATTTAAACTTGCTGCTAATTTCATTTTTTAATTCTCCTTAATTATTTATTTTCGATAAATTATTTTTGTTCTATTTAATTCTTTAATATTTTTGCAACCCATTAATACCATATTTCGATTTATTTCATCATGCATATTCTGCAATAGACGTTCTACACCTGCCTGACCCCCAGCACCTAGAGAAAATAAGAACATTTTACCGAAACTACACGCTGTAGCACCTGCAGCTAAAGCTTTTAAAACGTGAGTACCTCTTCTAATTCCACCATCTAAAATAATTTCAAGCTTATCACCAACTGCATCTGAAATTTCTTTTACTTGGTCAAAAGGTGATCTTGAACCATCTAGCTGTCTACCCCCATGATTTGAGATCATTATAGCAGTGCAACCAATATCAATTGCTCTTTTTGCATCTTCAACAGACATCACACCTTTTAATGCAAATGGTTTGTTCCACTTTTTTGCACAATATTCAGCGTCTTTCCAATTCATTGCCGGATCATACTGCTCGTTAATATATTGAATAACTGATTTTGAAATATTAGTTCCTTTATCTGTCTTATTTTTCACATTCGACAATTCAAATTTTCCATGCGTAAAATAATTAAATACCCATTCTGGATGCATTGCAAAACTCATTAAGCTTTGAAGTGTGAGTTTTGGAGGAGTAGTAAAACCAGTTCTGTGATCTCTTTCTCTATTTCCAGCAACTAATGTATCTACTGTTAAACACATACCGTCATAACCAGATGTTCTACATCTCTCAATTAAATCGTCTGTAATTGATTGGTCTTTATGAACATAAAGTTGAAATAATTTTGGGCCTTTTGAAATTTCAGCAATTTCCTCAATAGTATTGTTTGCCATGGTAGACATACTATAAAAGGTTCCAAACTTTTCTGCAGCTCGAGCTGAAGCTTTGTCACCATCATGATGATAAAGTCTTTGCATAGCAGTTGGAGACAAAAATATTGGCATATCAATTTTTTTACCAAAAACTGTAGTTGATAAATCAGGTTTGCCTACACTTGCCAAAACATTGGGGATTAAATCGCAATCATTAAAAGCATCGGTGTTTCTTTTTAATGTAGCTTCATCATCTGCACCACCGTCAATATAGTGAAAGATAGGTGATGGTAATTTTTTTTTTGCTAATTTTCTAAAATCATTAAAATTATAACAATCTTTTAAATTCATGTAGTTATTAAAAGTTTTTGAAAAAATTAAACATATAACTATTTGCCCCAGGATTTTTATCTCCTAAACTGGCATTAGATATGTGGTTATAAGAAAAACCCAATTTTGAACTTTGTGAAAAATCAACAGACAATTGAACTTCACTTTTAAATTCAAGCATGTGCCCAAGATCTTTGCCATCACCTTCATGATATAATCCTGGTGTAAAACTTGGAGTAATATTTAATGCTCCAATTTTGTATTGAGCTTGAACACCCGTATAGATGTAACCAGCATTATCAGCTGTAATCATTGCACCTGTAATTGGTGAAATATTACCTAAAAAAGTGTCTCGATTAAGGTTTTCATTTTGATGTTGAAAACCTATTAATGCAGATTTTTTTCCATCATCACTAAAATCAAACATACCTGAATAAACACTAAATTTAGCATCCAGATTATTATCTTTTGCTTCTTCAGCGTTAACTGCAAAAGTTAAAAGAACAAATAAAACACTTATTAAAAATTTTTTTAAAATCATAATGGCTAATTATTTTTTTTAATTATAAAAGTTTTTGCAATAATTGCACCTCCAATTAAAAATATCAATATTGGTAATAACCACAATATATAGGTGTTTTTATTAAGCTCCGGATCATACAAAATCCAACCTCCATATTTTTCTTTAAAGAAATCATAAATTTGATTTTCAGAAAAACCTTCTTCTAATTTTTTATCAATTAGAGTTTTGATACTAATTGCAAATTCAGAGTCTGAGTCGTAAACAGATTGCCCTTGACAAATTAGACATCGAAGATTTTTAGTAATTTTACTATTTATATCTTTGTTGCTTGCCTTTAAGTTGCTGAAGGAAAAAATAAATAAAAAAATAAAGGATAATTTTAATATTTTCATTTTATTAAAAAATTAATTTCATTAAATAATTTTTTGTTAAGAGGTCCAATATATCTTTTTATAATTATCCCATCTTTAATTAAAAAAGACTCTGGCACTCCGTATGCTCCCCATTCAATTGCCTTAATACCTTTATCATCAAAAATTATTTTTTTATAAGGGTTACCAAGTTCAGCTAAAAAAAATTTAGCATTAATTTTTGTATCTTTGTAATTCATACCAATTAATTCTATACTTTTACTTTGAGCTAAATTCATAAGCAAAGGATGCTCCTGTCTACACGGAACACACCATGAAGACCATATATTCAACAAATAATATTTTTCTAATTTAAAGAGTTCTGAAGAATGAATTATTTTTTTTTCATAAAATAATTTTCCATTAAATATTGGAATTTTATTATTAATTTTTGTCTTGGGAGTATAGATATTTGAATTCTGTAGACCTTTATAAAAAAATATAAAAATAATTATAAATACTGAAGTTATAAAAATTGGTAATAATTTATTTTTCATATTCTTTTTTTACAAAGCTTAATATTCCACCAATGCTAATTAAAATTACTGATATCCAAATCCACAACATAAATGGTTTAACTTGATACCTAACATTAAAAAACTCTTGGTTTTGCACAACATTAATAACAATAAATTTGTCTGATAATAAAGTGGTATTTATATCAGCTTCACTAGTAACAATATTTGGCTGATTATATATTCTTAGTTCTGGTGACAAATTCTCTATTTCACCTTTTGAGTCTTGAACAATAAATTTAGCTATTATCGATTTATAATTTTTTTCTTCTTTTTGACTGATGTTTTCAAAAACTATTTTCGTTTTTGTGTTCTCAAAAGTTTCCCCTACTTTTAAGTTTGTAATAGTTTCTGTGGAAAAAAAATTATTAAATAAAATACTTAAAATTAATAAACTAAAACCAAAGTGAGCTATATTTTGCGCTAAATTTTTAGAACCCTTGTTAAAGAAATCTTTTAGAGTAATAAAAAATAAATAAAAAGCACTCGAAATTAAAATTGTATTTATCAATAAATTAGAGCTAAAATTTTTAACAATTAAGACAGATAACAAAATTGAAATTATTAATAACGTACATAAATAAATTTTGTCTTCTAAATTTGATTTAATCCATTTTAACTTTGGTCCAATCGCCATAATCAACAAGAAAGGGATTAAAAACGGTATAATTAGTTTGTGATAAAAAGGCGGTCCTACAGATATTTTTTGGGATGACAAAACATCAAGAAAAATTGGATAAATAGTACCAATTAAAACAACTGATAAAAAATACATCATAAACCAATTATTAATTATTATAGCCATTTCCTTGCTTAACAAAAAAAAACTGCTTGAATTGTCTTTACTTGTTTTATGAAAAAAGAAAAAAATAAATAATGAAAGAAAAATTAAAGAAAATAAAAAAATTAAAATAAATAGTCCTCTTTCAGGATCATTTGCAAAAGTATGCACAGAGTTAAGAATTCCTGATCTAACTAGGAATGTACCACTCATACTAAGAGCAAATGTTGATATTGATAAAATTATTACCCAGGAGGTTAAAATTAATTTTTTTTCTAAAACAAGAATACAATGTAAAAGCGTTGTTAAAGCTAACCACGGCATTAAAGAAACATTTTCAACTGGGTCCCAAAACCAAAAGCCACCCCAACCTAACTCATAATAAGCCCAAACAGATCCCAATAAAATTCCTAGAGTTAAAAAAATCCATGAGCTTAGAACCCATTTTTTTATGTGAGACGCCCATTTTTTTGAGATAATATTTAAGGTTGTTGCGGCTAAAACTGATGAAAAAATAATAGAAGAGCCTACATAACCTAAATATAAAATAGGCGGATGAATTGCTAAAGCGGGATCTTGTAGTATTGGATTAAGACCCAAACCTTCTGTTGGTATCGGATAAATATGATTAAATGGATTTGATGTTTTGATCAAAAAAATAAAAAAACCTATAATAATAATCTGCTGAAATACTAAAGTTAAAACCCTATATTTTACTGACTGATTTCTAGTCCTTACCAAAAAAATAAGGATAAACAATGTCAAAACAAGTAGCCATAACAACAAGCTTCCTTCATGATTTCCCCAGGTTCCAGCAATTTTATAAAAAATTGGTTTAGTTGTGTGCGAGTTATTAAAAACAGTTTCATTGCTAAAATCAGATACAACAAATGAAAAAACTAAACATAAAAAGCTAATTACAACTAAAAAAAATTGCAAAAATGTAAATGATAAAATTTTAGTATCTAATACTTTAGAATTTCTGAAATTTTTTGCAGAAAGATAAAAAAGAACTAATCCAAAAAAAAGTCCTAAAAGTAATGAATAGTTTCCAATAATGCTAAATAGCATCTTATTTTTCTCCAAGTGCCTGTTTTACCTCTGGAGGCATATAATTTTCATCATGTTTTGCTAAAATTTTTGTTGCAGAAAAAAAATTTCGATCTTTTAAAAACCCTTCTGCTACTACCCCCTTACCTTCTTCAAAAAGATTTGGGATTGCTCCTGTGTAGGTAACATTTATTTCATTTTTAAAATCTGTAATTATAAACCTCATCTCAGTAGCTTTTACTAAAATAGAATCTTTTTTTACCATTCCACCTACTCTAATTTTTTTTTTATCTAATTCGGATAGAGCTTTAATTTCTGATGGTGATTGAAAGTATACTACGTTTTCTTCAAGAGATTTTAAAACAAGAAACGCTGTTAATATTAATGTAATTAGAATAAGTGCTACAAACAAAAATCTTAATTTAACTTTACGACCATACATGGTTCAAAAGTTAATTATTTGTGGCGTTAGCTAAAATTTCTTTATTTATTCTTTGTGATTTTGCAGATTTAGCTTTCTCGGAGTTTAAAGATCCAAATTTAGCTACAAATTTATTTTGTTCTTTAATAAATTGAACTTTTGTAATCAAATATAGAGCTGAAAAACTTAAAAGCGTAAAACCAAAAGCAGACAATACGTAAGCTCCGTATCCGTTCATAAAAAGTAGTTCATTTATCATAGTCTATCTAAGCCTTTATTTTTAATTTTTATCAGTTCTGTATTATATTTCATTAAAAAAATTAGCAATGAAAAAAGAGCAAATGCCGCAGTCATTATTAGTAAAGGAAAAAGCATTGATGAATGAATTGAGCTTTTTGATAAAATATTGATTGATGCTGGTTGATGAAGTGTGTTCCACCAATCTACGGAGTATTTAATAATAGGGACATTAACTATACCTAGTATGGTAATTAAAGTTGTGAACTTAAAAACCTTCTCTTCACTTTCATAAATTCTCCATGAAATTAAATACATTGCGTAAAAAAGTGCTAATATTAACATTGAGGTTATCCTGGCATCCCAAGCCCACCAGGTTCCCCATGTTGGCTTTCCCCAGATAGCACCAGTCACTAAAGCAATAATATTAAAAACAAATCCTGAAGGTGCTAGACTTTTTGCAATTAAAAAAAAATTCTTATTTTTAAAAATGAATCCACTAATGGATAAAAAAGTTATGCTTGAAAAAATACCCAGAGAAATCCATGCTGCCGGAACATGCACATACATAATTCTAACAACATCACTTTGCTTATAATCTTCAGGTGACAATATTAATGCTTCAGTTAATCCAACTGAAAGCACCATCACAAATAAAATCAGAACATATTTAGGAGCTTTAGAAGTTATCCGAAAAATCCTGTTTGGATGAAATAGTTTAAACATATTTAATTAATGATGTTTATTATGAAAAGGATTTCCGATCAAGAATGCAGAGGGAGATAATAATTTGAAATTAACGTTTAACACTCTTGATCAGAATATAAGAATAATTTACCTAATTTATATGGCTTAGATTTGAGCTAAATGTGTTTGAAAAATGATAGGTTTAGTTAGACATTTTAAAATAACTAGAGCCTTTTTTTCCTGAAAAAATCTCTTCAATTAAAGGATGTTTTATTGGCTCATCAGAGTCATCCATAAGAAGATTTTGTTCCGAAACATAAGCTTCATAAGTTATTTCGTCATTTTCAGCTAACAGATGATAAAAAGGCTGATCTTTTCTTGGTCTCACATTTTTTGGGATAGATTGATACCATTCCTCAGAATTATTAAATTCAAAATCTACATCATATATTACACCTCTAAATTCGAAGTGTTTATGTTTTACGATATCTCCAATTGAGAATTTTGCTTTTTGAATTGGCATATTTATTAGTATGGGTATTTAAAAATAAAAATCAATGCTTAAAATATTAATGTTTTGTGATGTGGCAAATATGTTAATATCTTTCTAGTGAATAAATCTTTTTTAAAATTTGTTACAGACTTTGGGCCATTAGCTATATTTTTTTTTTATTATTATAATAATGATAAAAATTTATCAGTTGCTATTCCTCCACTTATAGTTGCAACTTTAATTGCATTAGCTGTTGTATGGTTTTTTGAAAAAAAAATTCCAATGATGCCACTCATAAGCGGTATCTTAATTACATTTTTTGGTGGGTTAACTATTTATTTCAATGATCCAATATTTATTTATGTCAAACCAACAATTATAAATATTTTATTTGCCTTAGCTTTATTTTTTGGAAAATATTTTACCAAAGAACCTGTTCTCAAAAAAATTATGGGAAAGTCAATTCCATTAACTGATATTGGTTGGGAATTATTAAATAAAAGATGGATGTTTTTTTTCTTTAGTCTGGCAATATTAAATGAATGTATTTGGAGAACACAAACAGAAGAGTTTTGGGTTAACTTCAAAGTCTGGGGAATGCTGCCAATAACCATAATTTTTACAGGTTTTCAGATACCACTAATTAACAAACACAAAATTGATGCCTAGTAATTTAAAACTAGTAGTCAATAATCCTCATAAACAAAAAGAAGAAAGGCAATTTTTTGAAAGGGATGAACTAAAAATCATCTTAGATTTATATGCAAAAATGGTATCAGAAGGATCATGGAAAGATTATGGTTTAAGTATATCAAGCAAACAAGTGAGCTTTAGCGTCTTTAGAAATGCTACAGAAAATGCTTTATACAAAATTTGTAAAAACTTTAAGCCAAAGAATAAAAATCTTAGATACTTAATAACTGATACCAGTGGAAAAATCTTAAAAAACTCTTTTGACCTTAAAATGTTATTAAAAAGTACTAATTGGAAAAGGCTACAAAAATAAGATTATCTTCTTTGTCCAAACAATCTTAACAACATTATAAATAAATTTATAAAGTCTAAGTAAAGCGTAAGAGCACCCATCACAGCTTTTTTGCCCATAACTTCACCTGTATCACTTACAGCATACATGTTTTTAATCTTCTGAGTATCATAAGCTGTTAAGCCTACAAAAATTAAAACACCTAAGATTGATATTACAAAATACATCATTGAAGATTGCATGAAAATATTAACTATTGATGCAATAATAACTCCAATTAAACCCATCATTAAAAAAGATCCAAGCTTTGTTAAATCTCTTTTAGTTGTGTAGCCATAAATGCTCATTGCACCAAAAGTTGCTGAGCATATAAAGAAAACTCTTGTTACACTCATGCCTGTGTAAACTAATAAAATTGAAGACAACGATAAACCCATCAATCCTGCAAAAACCCAAAAAGTAGTTTGTGCTTTAGAAGCGCTCATCTTGTTTATTCCAAAACTCATATAAAACACTATTCCTAAAGGCGCCAACATCACAAGCCATTTTAATCCAGACATATATATTGCGTTCCCAACTGATGTTAGACCCACAATAGATCCTGCATCATTTGTAACTACTGACATTTTAAATGTAAGAAGTGCAACTATTCCTGTTAATAAAATTCCAGTTGCCATGTAATTATAAACTTTCAGCATGTAGGCTCTTAAGCCTTCATCCATTACAACTGCTGTTTGTTGAGCTGCTTTAGCTCTGTTTAATATTCCGTTTTTATCAAATTCCATAATGGGTAATATATAATAGTCTTTTACTAATTATTCAAGATACCTTAAAAGATTTAAAATATCCAAATTAAACAAAAAGCATAATGAATTATAAAAAACTAGGTAATACTGATCTCGATGTGAGCACAATTTGTCTCGGTACCATGACTTGGGGTGAACAAAACACTCAAGAAGAAGGTTTTGAGCAAATGGATTATGCTTTGGACCAAGGTATAAATTTTTGGGATACTGCTGAACTTTATGCTGTTCCACCAAGAGAAGAAACTTATGGTCATACTGAAATCATAATTGGTAATTGGTTCAAAAAATCAAAAAAGAGAGACAAGGTTATTTTAGCATCAAAAGTTGCTGGTCCCATGAGAGCTTATTTAAGAGGTGGTGGAAATAATTATGGTTTAGACAAAATGACTGGAGCCATTAATGATAGCTTAAAAAGATTACAGACTGATTATATTGATCTCTATCAATTACACTGGCCAGAGAGAAATACAAATATGTTTGGAAGACTTGGCTACGAGCATAAAGAGAATGGAAATTGGAATAAATTTGAGGATGTTCTTGGAAACTTAAAACGATTTGTAGATGCAGGAAAAATTAGAGAAGTTGGCCTGTCAAATGAAACACCTTGGGGAGTATCTAAATATTTAGAGTTATCTAAGGAAAAAGATTTACCAAGAATGATGTCTATTCAAAATCCTTATAGTTTATTAAATAGGACCTACGAAGTTGGATTAGCTGAAATATCTATTAGAGACGAGATTGGTCTCTTGGCATATTCACCATTAGCTAGCGGATATTTATCCGGAAAATATAGAAACAATCAATTACCTAAAAATTCTAGGATTGAAAGAAATCCTGGTTTTTGGACCAGATATGCAAAGCCTAATACAGAAAAAGCAGTTGATGCGTATTATAAAATTGCTGATAAATATGATCTTAATTTAGCTCAAATGTCCTTAAAGTTTTTAGAAATCCAGCCATTTGTTACCTCAGTTATTATTGGTGCAACTACAATGGAGCAGTTGAAAACAAATGTAGAAAGTGTAAATATAAATTTATTTGATGATGTCATTAAAGAAATAAATAATGTTCAAACAATTTATCCTAACCCATGTCCATAATTAAAAAAATTTTACTAATTTTACCAATAATATTAATTAGCTTTAATAGTCAGGTATCTGCAGAAGAGATAAAAAAAATTGGTAAATATAAAGATTGGGAATCAATGGTTATAACAGAAGCTGGTGGTAAAGTTTGCTTTGCACAATCTTCACCTATTTTACAAAGTCCAAAATCGAATAACAAAAGAGATGCTAAATTATTTATTTCTTTTAGACCTGCTGATAAAATTATAGACGAAATAAGTGTGACAGCAGGTTATGAATTTAATAGCAATACAGTAACAGCACAATCAGGAAAAAATAAATTTAAATTTGATATTAAAGAGCAAGGTTTTGCATGGATTGCAGACAATAAAATTGAGTTTAGAATGATTAAGAGAATGAAAAAAGGTTCACGAATAATGATAACCGGATATAATCAAAAAGGATCTCAAACTATTGATCATTACTCACTTTTAGGATTCACAAAATCATACAATTCAGCTAAAAAAAATTGTAGTTAATGATAAATAAAGATCATTTTACCTACTTATGGCCTACTTTATTTGGAAGTTTTTATAATCCCAATCATTTCGAAATAAAAGATGAATTAATCAATTATATTGAAGAATATAAAAAGAATAATCCTGCAGGTAGAAAAAGTGGTGAAAATTTTAAATTATATGAAAGTAATTATGATTTGCATCTCCAAAAAAATGAAGCTTTAAATAATCTTTTCAAAAACTTTATGGTAAAAAGTTTTTTTGAAACTGCAAAAGAGGCTAACAAGGAATATTTAAATTTAGTTGAAAAGTCTGAAATAGGTGTAACATTTACTGACTCCTGGTTTATACATTATGAAAAAGGAGGATTTGTTACACCTCATTCACATGGTCAATGTAGTTGGTGCTGTGTATATTATCTTCAAATTGGAAAAGATAGTTCTAAAATAAACGGTGGAACCTATTTTCAAAAACCCACACAAAGTCGAGGAACTTCAGATTTTGGATCATATTACAATAAGTTTTTACATAAAAATTTTGAGCCTGAAGAGGGAAAAATGTATATATGGCCAAATCATATAATGCATGGTTCGTATCCTTATGAAGGAGATAAAGATAGAATTATTATTTCTGCGAATGCACAGATATCAATTATAAAAGATGGAAAGCTGCTAAAAACTTAATGAAAAAAATAGTTTTAGCTTATTCTGGAGGCTTAGATACGTCTATTATTTTAAAATGGCTTCAAGAAAATTATGATGCAGAAGTAATATGTTATACTGCAGATGTTGGACAAGAAATTGATAGAAAAAAAATTATAACAAATGCAAAAAAATTTGGAGTTAAAAATATTATAATTGAAGATTTAAAAGACACATTTATTAAAGATTATGTGTATCCAATGATCAGAGGACACGCAATCTATGAGGGTGTTTATTTATTAGGTACATCAATAGCAAGACCACTTATTGCAAAAGATCAAATTAGAGTTGCTAAAAAATTTAAAGCTTATGCAGTTTCACATGGAGCAACTGGAAAAGGGAATGATCAGGTTCGATTTGAATTAGGATATCATTACTTTGGACCCAGTATAAAAATTATTGCCCCATGGAGAATTTGGAAATTAAAATCAAGAACAGATCTTATTAATTACGCAAAGAAACACAGGATATCTATTCCAAAGGATAAAAAGGGAGCTCCTCCTTTTTCAATTGATGATAATTTATTTCATACTTCAACAGAAGGTAAAGTGTTAGAAAATCCAAAAAATTCAGCACCTGAATTCATATTTCAAAGATCCGTTTCACCTGAAAAAGCTCCTAGTAAACCAAGCTTTGTAACTATCAATTTTAAAAATGGTGACCCATTCGGTATAAATGGGAAAAAATTTTCTCCAGCAAAATTATTAGAAAAACTTAATCAGCTTGGAGGGAATAATGGAATTGGAAGAGTTGATTTGGTTGAGAATAGATTTATTGGGATAAAATCTAGAGGAGTATACGAAACTCCAGGTGGTACATTGTTAATGCATGCACATAGAGCGATTGAGTCTGTTACTCTAGATAAGGAAACGATGCACAAAAAAGATGAGGTAATGCCAAGATATGCCGAATTAATTTATAACGGATATTGGTATTCGAAAGAAAGATTTAGACTCCAAAAAATTGTAGATCTTAAAAAGAATAAAGTAAATGGTTCAGTTAAACTAAAACTTTATAAAGGAAACATAACTATAGAGTCGAGACAAACTAAAAGCTCTGCCTATTCAATGAAAAAAGTTTCTTTTGAAGAAAACAAAACATTTAATAAATCTAATGTTGAAAGATTTATTAATTTTCATAAAAAAAAACTTCGTTCTTAAATTAATGAAAATAAATGTTTTTGCAGACACTATTTGTGGGTGGTGTTTTATTGGGCACAGAAATTTAAATGCTGCCTTAAGAAAATTTCCAGAGGTAAAGTTTGATATTAAACATATTCCATTTCAATTAAACCCAGATATGCCAACAGAGGGAATTTCTAGAGATAAATATTTAGAAATAAAATTTGGTGGAAAAGATTATGCTGCCCCCATGTATGAAAATATGAGATTAAAAGGAAACGCGTCTGATATTAATTTAAATTTAGATAAAATTAAAAAAATTCCGAATACTGTTCTTTCTCATTTGTTAATTATTTTAAGTGAACAATTTAATTTACAGAATGAAATTAAAGAAGAAATATATCAATCATATTTTATTGATGGACTTGATATTGGAGATATCAATATCTTGGTTGATATTGCTAAGGCAAATAAAATTGCAGAAAATATTTTCAAAGATTTTATTAATGAGAAAAATATTGAACTTATAAATTCAAAACTATCTACAGCTAAAGAGAAAAATATCAATGGTGTTCCTTTTTTTGAGATAGGAAAAGATTTTATTTCAGGCGCTCAAAGCTTAATTCAATTAGAAAACGTTATTAAAGCAAATTTAATCTAATATTTAGGACAATTTAACAATTGTTATAATTTTAAAAAATTATAACTTGATCTAATGGAATCGTTAAAAAACTGGATGGTAGATGCAGCAAATATTTTATTTGATGACAGTAAAAATGATCTAAGATCTTTGCCAAGATCTGTAAGATTACAAATTTTGTTAGTTTTAAGTTTTATTTGGACAACAGTTTTTAGCTTATATATTTTTTCTTACACAACCTTTGCATTTGGTTGGGCAGGGCTTTATATTGCACATATTGGTTTAATATTTGCAGTCTACATGACCTTTAAGCATTTTCATAAAGCAGAAGAAAAATCCAGCAGTGTCTTTCAAACAAAAAACTTTGACCCTTTTAAAATAATGGTAATTGTTTTTGTCGTAGTGTTTATTTTTGTCTTCTCTAAAGGAATTGAGGTATTAACTAGCCCTAATCCAAGTTCTTATTCTATTCCGTATGATGGACCAACTAAATCAGTGTTTGAAAAATGGCTTCCATTTAGTAAAGATAAGTAATGGAAAAAATAGCAAAAAACTTACAGCTTGCTTTAATGTGTATTATTTTAATAAGCACAGTAATTGCTGTTGGTATGGAAATTAAGAATATGTTTCTTAACCAATCAGTGACATTAGCAGATTTGCTTTTAATGTTTCTTTATTTAGAAGTACTTGCAATGGTAAGAGTATTTTGGGATCAACAGTCAATCAGCATAACTCTACCTCTATTAATTGCCATCACAGCTCTAGCAAGATTTATAATATTACAAGGAAAAGAAATGGACCCAACAGCATTAGTTTATGAGGCTGTTGCAATAGTTCTTATTGCAGCTGCAATTGTAATTCTAAGATTAAGACACAGTGATAAATTAGGTCTAAAAAGAAAAAAATCTAAATAATTTAATATGATGTTTGAAGCCTCAAGGGCTAAGGCCGTTGATAAATTAAATAATTTTGTAGAAAATAATTTAATTGATTATTCAAAGCTGAGAAATTTTGATTTTGGACCTAGCAATAGATCAAACATTTCCTGTCTATCTCCATACATAACACATGGAGTAATAAATGAATTAGAAGTAATTGATAAATCTCTTAAAAAATTTTCATTTTCAAAGAATGAAAAATTTATTCAAGAGGTTTTATGGCGAACTTATTGGAAAGGTTGGCTTGAACTAAGACCAAATGTTTGGTCAGATTATTTAATAGAATTAGATAATGTTAGAAATCAATTTAAAAACAATCAAAATTATTTAGATGCTATTGAGGGAAAAACAAACATAGGCTGCTTCAATCAATGGGTAGTTGAACTTAAAGAAAACAACTACCTCCATAACCATACTAGAATGTGGTTTGCCAGTATATGGATATTTACACTAGAATTACCGTGGCAGCTAGGTGCAGAATTTTTTATGCAACATCTTTATGATGGTGATGCTGCATCGAATACACTTGGTTGGAGGTGGGTAGCTGGGGTTCAAACTCAAGGCAAACATTATTTAGCAAGTGAATGGAATATAAATAAATTTACTAATAATAGATTTAAAAATATAAAACTTAATGAAAATGCCACACCAATATTCAGTGATAAAAATTATTCAGTAAATAAAAAAGATTTTTTAAATTCTGAAATTTTAGAGGATCAAAATTTATTAATATTTGAAAATAATATGACTTTTGAATTGTCTGATTTTAAAGAACATAAATTTAAAAAAATTTTGTTAGTCTTAAATAATACAAACAGAACCATTAAATTAAGTGAGAAAGTATTAAAATTTAAAGCTGATCTTTTAAGAGATCAAAAAATAAGGTTAGAGGAAAAATCAATTAATTGTGAGATTATTAACATTAATGATTTAAAAAATATTACTGAAAATATTTACGCTCTTTATCCAACTGTTGGTGAAAATTTTGATTTTATTCAGAACAATAATTTAAACAATATCAAATTATTATATAGAAAGTTAGACCAGTTTTCATGGCAATATTGCAATAAAGGGTTTTTTAACTTTAAAAATTATATTCCAAAAATTATTGCTAAATTTAATTAAGCTAAAAAGGTTTTAATACCGTCTAAAATATACTGAACACTTAATCCTACAAGAATAATAGCTACCACTCTTGAGATAACCCCAATTATTTTCTTATTTATTATTTTAGAAAACTTTGAAGCTATAAAAAAGATTATAAAAGTTATAGATAGTACAATTACCAATGAAAACATTCCTACTGTTTGATTTGTAAAATTAGTTCCAATATCTGAAACAGAAACAATTACCGAAGTTATAGCTGCTGGTCCTGCAATAATAGGTGTTGCTAAAGGAAATACACTCACGTTATCAGAATTAAGATCTATATCTTCTCCTTTTCTTTGCTGACGCTTGTCAAATAACATCTCTATTGCAATTATTAATAAGATAATTCCTCCTCCTATTGTAAAAGCTGGATAGGAAATATGTAAATAGCTTAACAGTGAGCTTCCAAGTAACGCGAAAAATAACAATATGATAGTAGCAATTATAGTTGCGCTAAATGCAACTTTAATTTTTTGCTTTGTCTCCATGTGTTGAGTAATACTCAAAAATAATGGAGTATTTCCTAATGGGTCAATTACTATAAAATATAGGAAGAAAGTTTGAATAAATATCTCTGACATCAGGTTTATCTATCTCTTTAAAAAGATTTTACAATTTAAATTAAAACCAACGTATCATTCCAATAATACCAGCTGTTGCATAAAAAAATTGCAACAAAAGTATTCCTTTATGACCTCCTCTATAAGCCCAAATTCCAATTAATATTGCTGATATAAGTAGTAAGCAGAAGCCAAAAAATTCTATTCCAATATTCAATGCAACAAACAACGAATATAAAATAGCAGTAATCACGCCTGCCCATTCAAAAAATTTATTTTTCATTTTAATTAATTAAACAAATCACAATATGGTTTTAAAATTCTCATAAAGAATTTTGGAATAGTTATTCATGTCAGACATATTATTTTTTGCAGCATTATCAAATTTTTCTAAAGCACCATCTCCCAATTGATCTTCAAGAGCTTTTTTATATTCTGGAACACATCCCCATTCATTAACTGTAGTATTTTTAATTTCAATATGAAATTGGATTCCATAAGCGTGGTTTTGGTATTTAAAAATTTGATATTTAGTTACGGGAGATGATGCTAACAAAGTTACATCTTTATTATTTTCTATTCCCTGCACCTCATATGAATGCCATTGTAAACTTTTGATTTGTTCTGGAAATTTTGAAAAAAAATTATCCTTTTCTTTTTCTTTTTTAAAATTGATATCCATAATTCCAATTTCTGGTGTACTTGATTTAACTACTTTACCGCCTACTACTTCACCTAGTAACTGACAACCAAGACAAAAACCTAAGTAAGGTTTTTTTAAATTGATAACAAATTCTTTAATTGCTTTTTTTTCTTCAATTAACCAAGGATATTCTTTTTCCATATAGGTGTCCATTGGACCACCCATACAAAACATTCCATCAAATTTACTAAGATCATTTGGAATTTTTTCACCCTCATCAAGCTCGATAGTAGTTAGTTTTGCTCCATCTGCTAACATCAAATCTTTAATGTATCCAGGATCTTCAATTTTAATGTGCTGTAAAATAATAATATTCACTAAAAGCTAGCTTAGCTTAGAGCACTTCTTGGAGCAATATTTTACTCTATCCCAATTTAGCTTCCATTTTTTTCTCCAAACAAAAGGCCTTTTACATACTGGACAAATTTTTGAAGGTAAATTTTCTTTTTTCATTATTAAATAATAAATTTAATAATAATTAAGACAAAAATTGAAGTTGCAATTCCACTTAAACCCATGGCGAGTGCAGCAAAAACCCCTGCTGTTTTATTTTTGCTCATTGCTCTTGCAGTTCCAATACCATGACTTGCTAAGCCAAAACCAAATCCACGTGCACTCATATCTTTTATATTGAAAATATTTAATGCAAAAGTTCCAAGGGAAGCACCCACAATTCCTGTAATAATTGTTATAATAGCTGTTAAAGAGGGAATTCCACCTATTAACTCAGCTATACCCATAGCTATAGGTGCAGTAACATTTCTTGGAACCATGGTTAGAATAATTTCCTGATCTAAATTAAAAAAAGAAGCTAAGTAATAAGTGATCAATATCGCAAAAGGAATTCCTAAAAAAATTGAAAATAAAATTGGTTTAATTTCTCGATAAATTAAGTTTCTTTTTTCGTAAATAGGTATTGCTAAAGCTACTGTTGCAGGACCTAACATAAAATGAATGAACTTAGCTCCATTAAAGTATCGATCATAAGTAACATCCATCATTAATAAAACAGATGAAATAATTAAAATACTAATTGCTACTGGATTTACTAAAGGATTAAGTTTTGATTTTTTATATAAATAGTCTCCCAACAAAAAAGCACCAAGAGTTAGAGTAATCCAAAACAATGGCTCTGCTTGTAAGTATACCCAAATTTTATAAAGTTTATCTTCTTTTGACATTTTTTTTCTCTAATTTAATAATCTTTTCCATAACGAAAGCGGTAAATACTAAACTTGCTAAAGTACCTATGACAATAATTGCTAAAATTTTAAATAAATTATCTCCAAGATAATTAATGTGCATCACAACACCTACTCCTATTGGTACAAATAATAATGACAGGTAGTTAATTATTTGATGAGAAGTTTCTGATACTTCTTTTTTAATTTTTTTATAGGGTGTTGATGATTTTAAAAAAAATATAAATACTAATAATAATAAAATAAGTCCAATAACAGGTCCTGGAATATTTATTTCAAAAAATTTTTGTATTGTCTCTCCAAAAAGTTGAAAAAAAAATATAATGAACAAACTTTTTAACATTTAATAGTACACTTTATTTAATAAAACTAAATTTCTCTAAAATTTTCTTTCCATTTTTTTATTGCTTCTTCCCAACTTGGTACAACATTATTCTCATATCCGTAAACAGAACCAGTTCCAATAAATCTAAAATTCTTCATTGCTAATGCGTGATGCTTACCATTTAAATAATCTATCACCTTACTCTTATTCTCCCAAGCTGTTAGGGTATGATGATATCCATTGATCTTTTTTGCATCACAAAACAAGTTTCCATTTGCTTTTCTTGCTGCAGTAAAACTTGGCATCGAATACCTCATAAATTTTAACATTCCAAAAAAACCTCTTACTTTGATGCCTGTAATAGAAATATACATTATGCGGTATTTAACTTTATAAATTTATCTGCTTCAGATAAAATCATCTTTTTTCGATCATCTTTCATTTTATCAAAAATACGAACCATCATTGATAATCTTGGATTTGTTAAAAAAAATTTTCTATTTCGATCAATAAATCTCCAATATAATCCATCCATTGTATTGCACCAATCTCCTTTTTTAAAATCCATCATTTTCATAAAATAAGCAGACCCACAGATATAAGGTTTGGTTGCAAAAATACCTCCATCACTAAATAATCCCATCCCATAAACATTTGGAACCATTACCCAGTCAGATGAGTCTACAAACATTTCCATAAACCATTTGTAAACAATCGTAGGCTTAATCTCACAAAGATTCATTATGTTAGATAAAATCATTAATCTTTCAATGTGATGAGACCATCCATGATTAACTGCATTCTGAATTGCATGATCTAACGGTGGTAAACCTGTAGTTCCTTCATACCAAGAATTTTTCATTTTTCTATTTTGTTTAAAAAAATTTCTAGTTTCCATTTCTTCTGAATAACCTTGGTAAATACCTCGCATAAACTCTCTCCAACCAATTACCTGACGAATATAACCTTCAAGTGAGTTCATTCTTATTTTGTTTTTTTTATGAAAATCTAAAATTTTTTGAATAATAAATTCAGGAGTTATTAATCCTAAATTAATATAAGGACTTAATGCGCTATGAAATAAAATATTATCTTTTTGATTAACAGCATCTTCATAATCACCAAATAAATTTGATTTTTCTTTTATAAAAAAATTCAAAAGTTTAATAACATCATCATAGTCAGTTGCTAACCAAAAATTATCAGTACTTCCAGGATGATCTTTAAATAATTTTTCTATGATGGGTTTTAATTTTTTTGTATGACTAGTCTCATTAATTTTTGGAAATTTAGGAATTAAAATATCTTTAGGAAGTTTATTTCTATTATCTTCATCAAAACTCCACTTGCCTCCAACTGGGTTTCCATCGGCACCCATTAATATTCCAGATTTCTTTCTAACTTCTTTATAAAAGGTTGCCATGAAAGGTTTTTTAGATTTTCCTAAATAATTTTTAAATTCTTCTCTCGAATTTAAGAACATAGGTGTTTGGATCATATTCCACTTAATCTTTTCTTTTTTTAGGAATTGTGAAATTTTCTTTTCAAAAAATTTATCTTCAATCTCAAAGCTTGTAATCTCTGATATTTTTTTTTGACTAATAATTTTTTTTAATTTTTTTAAATAATCATCTTTAAAGTCTTTATCTTCAATTTTTAAGTAATCTAATTTGATTTTATTTTTCTTAAGACTGTCTGCATATGATCGCATAGAAGATAAGAATAGCAGTATTTTTTGCTTATGATGATTTTCATAGGTACATAAACCGTTGTCTTCTGCCATAAAGAATAGGTGGTCTTTTTTGAAGCGGTCTAGGTATTTTAATGGAAATAATTGGTTACCAAGTATAAAAAATAATTTCATAAACAAATATAACTAATAAAAAATTTTATGTCAGAAAAATATCTTATTTTTGGTGCGACAGGATCTATTGGATCTAGTTTAGCTGGACAGTTAAAAAATTCAGGAAACGATATCCACCTAGTGGCAAGAAATGAGACAGAAGTTGTTTCTATTGCAGAAAAATTAGGATGTACATTTACAGTTGCCGATGTACTTGAAGATAATTTTATTGAAAAAGTTAAAGCTGATATTGCTGAGATAAAAGGGATTGCATACTGTGTGGGTTCAATAGATCTAAAACCATTGAGAATGGTTACTGAACAAGATTTTAACAAATGTATGAAATTAAACCTTTATTCAGCTGTCGAAGCTATAAAGGGATATCAAGAGAGTTTAAAAAAAAATAAGGGTTCTATTGTTTTATTTTCAACGGTTGCTGCTCAAAGAGGATTTACAAACCATGCAATTATTGCATCAGCCAAAGCTGCTGTTGAAGGTCTAACAGTATCACTTGCAGCTGAATTTGCACCAAACATCAGAGTAAACTGTATAGCTCCAAGTTTAACAAAATCAAAAATTGCAGAACCAATGCTAAAAAATACTACAATAGCAGAAGGTATTGCAAAAGCTCATCCATTAAAAAGATTGGGTGAAGGAAAAGACTCTGCTTCACTTGCAAAGTTTTTAATTACCGAAAATAGTTCTTGGGTAACAGGTCAAATTATTGCGGTTGATGGTGGTAGATCAAAACTATCTTAGAGTGAAAAAATATTTTTTATTAATTTTTTTTCTTTTTTTTTCTTCAATAAGTTATTCTGATGAATATTCTTTAACTAAAATTACTAAATTAATGGAGCCATGGGGATCCTCATTTATTAACAATGATGAAATAATTGTAACCGAAAAAGATGGAAAAATAAAAATAGTTAATATTAACTCAAAAAATACTTTTGAAGTTGAACATAACCTAAATTTTTTAAATGTTGGACAAGGTGGATTGTTGGATATTATTTGCCAAGACAATTATCTTTGGGTTTCATATTCTGAAGATAGAGGCAATGGAAAAACAAGTACTTCCATTGCTAAAGCAACATTAAGTAAAAAAGAATTAGAATTTAAAAACATATTTCAAGCAAATCCCCCTATAGACTCGGGCTATCATTTTGGTTCTAGGTTGGCGATTAAAGGTAAATATCTTTATGCATCCGTTGGTGAAAGAGGAATGGGGATGATTGCTCAGGACCCTACAAAACATCCTGGTAGCATTATAAGAATTCATACAAATGGTAGTATCCCAAAAGATAATCCAAAATTTGAGGGAAAGTCTGATTGGTTATCAGAAATTTATCAAATAGGTGTTAGAAATCCACAGGGTCTGTCATTATCACCTTATGATGAAAAAATTTATTTAAGCAACCATGGCGCAAGAGGTGGTGACTGGTTTGGTGAAGCAAAAAAAGGTGAAAACTATGGTTGGAAAATCTTAGGATGGGGTGGGAAGAATTATTCAGGTACTAAAATTGGACCAAAATGGAAGCCTGGTTTTACTAAAGCAATTCAATACTGGGTGCCCTCCATTGCTGCTAGCGCAATTACTATTTACAAAGGGAATGAGTTTAAAGAGTGGAATGGTCATGCTTTAATAACATCTCTTAAGGATAAATCTTTAAGAAAACTAGTTTTTAATAATTTGTCGAACGTAAAAGAAGAAATTATTTTTAAAAATAAAATAGGAAGAATAAGAGATATTCAGATACATCCCAAAAGTGGAAAAATTTATTTTTTAGCTGGAAGTAGTTTGTGGCTTATGGAAAAAAATTAATTATCTAATAATTTTTTCTTCGCTTTTTCAAATTCTTCTTGAGTTAAAACACCACTTTGAAGCAATTCATTTAGTTTTGTAATTTCATTGCTTAAATTATCACCATTAAACTGCGTGTCTGTTGTTTCATTTTCTTCTGATTTTTCTGGTCTATTTTCTACTTTAGCTTTAAAACCTTTCATAATTGCAGTTCCACCTAAATAAATCACAAAACCAAGTATGGGTAGTGCCAATCCAAAAAATATTATCTTTTCCATAAATTAATCCTCATCCTCATCACGCCAACCTTTTTGATACATAAGGTACCCTGCTAAAATTACAGAGAAAGTTCCAGCTATCATACCAAAATCAAAACCAACTTGTTTTCCATATAAATACCAACCTAACTGAGTTGCACCTATTGGAACAGCAGTTAGTAATATCATTATTAATCCAATTCGATATTCATAGGGAGGTTTTTTCATTAGAAAACTTTATCAAATAAAAAAAGAAATTAATTAAGTTTTATCGATTTGAGACAATAAAACTTGTTATCGAAAAAGCATTTATTTTTGTGATCTTTTAAAACAATCTATTGTGTTTTTTAATAAACAAGCAATTGTCATAGGTCCTACTCCACCTGGAACAGGTGTAAGTGCCTTAGCAACTTTTGAAACCTCATCAAATGCGACATCACCAACTAAACCATTTTCTGTTTTGTTAATTCCAACATCAATTACAATCGCATCTTTTTTAACCCAATCCCCTTTTACAAGTTCTGGTATACCTACGGCCGCAACTATAATGTCTGCTTCTAAACATTCAGCTTTTAAATCTTTTGTTCGTGAATGTGTAATTGTAACAGTACAATTTTCTTTTAAAAGAAGTTGAGTCATTGGTTTGCCGTTTAGATTTGATCTTCCAACCACAACTGCTTTTTTACCACTTAAGTTTGGTTCAATTTTTTTAATCATTAAATAACAACCAAGTGGAGTACAAGGTACCGAACTTTCATAACCTGAAGATAAATTTCCTACATTCATTGGATGAAAACCATCTACATCTTTTGAAGGATTAATTGTTTCTATAACTTTTTGTTTATCAATATGTTTTGGAAGCGGAAGTTGAACTAAAATTCCAGAAATAGTTTCATCTTTATTTAATTCTTCAATTTTTTCTAAAATTGTTTTTTCTTCAACTGTATCTGGATATCTAATAACCTCAGATTTTAAGCCAACTTCATTTGCTGATTTTTCTTTATTACGAACATAAATTTGACTAGGTGCCATATCCCCAATTAAAATTACTGTTAAACCTGGAACCTTATTGTATTTAGTTTTTAACTCAGCAACTTCTTGTTTAAGCTCTTCTCTAAGTTCTGCTGCAGCTTTTTTCCGTCTATTAAAATCATTTTACTTCCTTAAAAAATCATTGGTGCGATGTACAGCTTCATACACATTTCAATAAACCAAATCAATAGTAGAAGAATTATCGGTGATATGTCTAATGAGCCCAAGTTTGGCATAAAACGTCTAATTCTATATAAAATTGGGTCTGTTAATCGATATGTCATTTCTAAAATTGAATAAACAAATCTATTTTGAGTATTCAGAACATTAAAAGCAATCAGCCAACTTATTAAAACATTTGCTATAACGACATAAGAATACAGTTTTAAAATTTGTAAAACTAAATAGAAAATTGCTATCATTTTTTCTCGATATAAATCGACTGACTTGGAAAAGCAAATGCTGCTTTATTTTTTTCTACGATTTGCTTAATTTCAATTGCGAGTCTTTCCTTAACAGAAAGCATTTCATTCCAACTGTTAGTTTTTGTAAAACATCGAACATACATATCAATAGAGCTATCAGAAAATTTATCAATTCTAACTGCAACACCAACATTTATATCAAAGTCATCACTTTTATTAATGTATGCTTCAATTTCATTTCTAACTGTCTTTAATTGATCAACTGTTGTGTCATACTGAAGAGTAATTATCCAACTTATCAACCAATTAGAGGTTTCACTTACATTTACAACGGCATTTTCTGCAAATTGAAAGTTAGGAATAATTGCAAGTGACTTGTCAAATTTTCTAATTGTTGTTGATCTAAATCCAATCTTTTCAACAATCCCTTCTATGATGCCCTCAACAGTAATCCAATCACCTATCTTAAATCTTTTCTCAACTAATACTAAAATTCCTGAAATTAAATTCTTAAATAAATCTTGAGCACCTAATGCAACAGCTACACCAAACAATCCAAGTCCAGCAATAATTGGACCAATTTTTATCCCCCATAATTCTAAAACTGCTGCTAATCCTAATATAAAAATTAAAATTTTTAGAGATTTAATAATCCATCCAATTAGTTCTCTTGTTAATAACTTATCTAATCCACTTAAAATATAAGAAATTGGTTCGATGATTTGATGAATGACCCAAAAAATTAATATTGTAATTAATGTTCTGTTTATAGTGTCAACAATTTCACGACCATCACTTGAAAAAGTCATATAGTAACTTGCAATAAAAAAACCAAGAACAATTGGAAGAAATCTGGCAGGGCCTTCAAGAGCATGAACAAATGTATCGTCTAATTTGTTGGTAGTTCTTTTAGAAATTATCTCTAATTTTTTAATGATAAGCTTACTGATCAATCCTCTAAAAATTAAGAAAATAAAAAATATCCCAATTCCAATTAATATTTGAAAAATATCGACCCCTAAAATTCCTTTTTTCCAAACTGACAAAAATATATCAGAAAAATTATTTATTATTTCCATATCTAAATTTTATATAACAAAAACTCTTCTTCTCCAGGGTTAAAAAGAAATATCTTCTTCCACTTAATTTCATTCAATATTGACGAGGTTTTTTCACCAATACACATTAAATTTGTATTCATCCAAAAACTTTCTGATTGATGCATCTTAATAAAATTTAGCAAACTTAAAGCACTATTTTGGGAGTAAACATAAACCATATCAGGCATTTTAAGCTTTAATTGATTAACAAATTCATCATTAAAGTTTTGATTATGAATAGTTCGATAATTAATAACTCTTTTAATATTATATCCCTCTTTCAATAATTGTAGATCAAGATCAATCGAAACTGTTTCACCACTTATATAAATTAAGGCTCCATCTTTCTGATTAAAATTTTGTAAAACCAACTCTTTTAAATTTCCAACATTTCCTTCGGCAGCAATTACATTTTGAAAACCAACATTTCTAGCCTTTTTTTCAGTAACACTTCCAACACAAAAACATAAAAGATTTTTATCAATATTTATATGATCTAAAAATTTTACCGCATTTGCACTCGTAAAGATAATCCCTTTAAAATCTGAAAAATTAATCTCTTCATGATCTAATTTATCTACCCTTAAAAGTGGCAGATGAGAAACTTCATGTCCCAAAGATTTAAATTTTATAATCATTTCTGAACAATCTTCCAAAGGTCTAGTTAATAAAATATGCATATTATTTTTTATAAGAATTATTTGATTTAACTTTTAATATCTTTCCAACCTCTTCACCAAGTGATTTAGCATTTTCAATTTTTGAAGATTTCTTTTCATAAAATCTCTGTATACCATCTAAAGAGAAAAGCTCAGCTTCTAAAATAATTTCATCACCTTTAATAATAGAATGAGCGCCCACAGCTGTTTCGCAATCACCCTCTAAAACTTTGAGAACATTTCTTTCAGCTTGTGCTCTTAAGTGTGTTTTTTGATCATTAATGGAGTCTAAAATTGAAATAATATCTTTATCATCATTTCGACATTGAAGAGAAATTATTCCTTGTCCTGCACTTGGAATTATCTCTTGAACTGAAAATATTTCTGAAATTTTATCTTCTATTGATAAAGATTTGATTCCCGCATAAGACAATATTATTGCATCATACAAACCATCATTGAGTTTTTTAATTCTTGTATCAACATTTCCTCTTATAAGTTTACATTTAAGATCAGATCTAATTTTTTTAATTTGAAATTCTCTTCTATAGGATGAGGTGCCAATTATTGCTTCAACTTGTAAGTCTTTAAGTTTCTTTTTTTCTTTAGTTATTAATATTTCTCTTGGATCGTTTCTTTCTAAAAAAGTATTTGTTCTCAAACCATTAGTTTCGTTGGCGGGCATATCTTTTAATGCATGAACAGCTATATCGATTTTTTTATCTTGAAGTTCATTTTCTATGTTGGTTGAGAACAAACCTTTTCCGCCTACTTCTGATAATCTTTTATCTTGAACCTGGTCTCCCTTTGTCTTTATTTCTTTAATTATTATGTCTTCATTGTTTAAATCTGTATTTTGAACAATTTTATTTTTAGCAGTTTGGGCATATATCAATGCCAGCTTGCTCCCCCTTGATCCAATAACAATTTTCTTATTCATAAATAAATATATTTCTTACTTGTATTGAGATTGTACAATTAATAAAAACTATTAGAATGAGTAAAAAACCCTTAATTCTTGGAATTGAATCTAGCTGTGATGAAACAGCGGCTTCAATAATTACAGAAAATGAACAAGGAATACCAATAGTTTTATCCAATGTTGTTTCAAGCCAAGTTGATGTTCATAAGGAGTTTGGGGGTGTTGTTCCTGAACTAGCTGCAAGATCTCATATGGAAAAAATTGATTGGATAGTTAAAAAAGCAATTGATGATAGCGGAAAAAAAATAGAAGAGATAAATGCAGTTGCATCAACGGCTGGTCCAGGTCTAATAGTATGTTTATCTGTTGGTTTAAGTTTTGGAAAAGCTTTTGCTTCTGCGTTAGAAAAACCGTTTATTGCTGTTAATCACTTAGAAGGTCATGCTTTAAGCCCAAAACTAAACTCAGAACTAAATTACCCATATTTGCTTTTATTAATTTCAGGTGGGCATTCACAATATTTAAATGTTCAAGGTTTAGGAAAATATCAAAGATTGGGAACAACAATTGATGACGCCTTGGGTGAAGCATTTGATAAAACTGCAAAACTTTTGGGAATAGAATTTCCTGGTGGGCCTCAAATAGAAATTTTAGCAGAAAAAGGTAACCCAAATAAATATGATTTACCAAAACCAATTTTCAATAAAGGAGGATGTAACTTATCTTTTGCAGGTCTTAAAACAGCAATTTTAAGAATAACAAAAGATATTAAAACTGATCAGGAAAAATTTGATCTTGCTGCTTCTTTTCAAAAAACAGTCGAACAAATTTTATATAAAAAAACTAAAATTGCATTTTCTGAATTTGAAAAACAAAATGATTTAAAAGAAAAAGTATTTGTTGTTGCAGGTGGGGTAGCAGCTAATAAAAGAATTAGATCTATGTTGATAAATCTATGTAATGAAGAAAATTATCAAAGCTTGTTTCCACCAATTGAATTTTGTGGGGATAATGCTGCTATGATTGCAATGGTTGGTTTAGAAAAATTTAAATTAAAACAATTTGATAATTTAGATCATCCAGCAAAACCAAGGTGGTCATTAGATGAAAAAGCAGTCTTTCTTAAAGGAGCAGGAGTACAATTTTAATGCAATATTGGTTAATGAAATCAGAGCCTGATGTTTGGTCTATTGATCAACAGAAAAAAGCAGGTACCAAAGGAGCACCTTGGGATGGTGTAAGAAATTATCAAGCTGCTAAAAATTTAAAAAGCATGAAGAAAGGTGATCATTGTTTTTTTTATCACTCAAATATTGGAAAAGAGATTGTTGGGATTGTAGAGGTAATCAAAGAAGCATACTTGGACAAAACCGATAAATCAGGGCGGTTTGTAGCAGTTACCGTAAAATTTAATGAAAAATTATCCAAACCTATAACCCTTGAAAGTATCAAAAAATCAAAGGAATTAAGCCATTTAGCTCTTATTAAACAAAGTAGACTATCTGTGATGCCCATAGACTCTAAAAGCTGGAAAATATTAAATAAGATGAGTAAAATTTAATTATAAAAAATTTCATGCTATTAAAAAAAAAGAAAAAAACTAAAGTTAAAAAAAAAGTTACTAAAAAAGTAACGAAAAAAACTAAAGTTAAGAAAAAAATTATTAGTAAAGTTGTTAAAGAAAATTCAAAAGAGCTTGTTATAAAAACAAAACCTCAATGGGTTAAAAATAGTCTGGCTTCCAAAAGCAAATATCAAGATAAATACTCGAAATCTATTAAAAATAATGATGAGTTTTGGAGAAAAGAAGGAAAAAGAATTACTTGGATAAAACCATACAAGAAAATTAAAGATGTTAAATACAGCACTAAAGAAGTTAATATCAAATGGTTCCAAGATGGAACTTTAAATGCTTCAGCTAATTGTATTGATAGGCACTTAAAAGATAAAAAAGATAAAACTGCTATAATTTGGGTTGGAGACGATCCTAAAGATAGTCAAAAAATATCTTTTAAACAACTTCATGAAAAAGTTTCAAAAGCAGCTAATGGTTTAAAAAAATTAGGAATTAAAAAAGGAGACAGAGTTACTATTTATTTAACAATGATTCCTGAGCTTGCTATTTTAATGCTAGCTTGTGTTAGAATTGGTGCGGTTCACTCAATTATTTTTGGAGGTTTTTCAGCAGACTCTATTTCTGGAAGGGTAAATGATTGTGAATCTGAATATATAATTACAGCAGATGAAGGTGTTAGGGGAGGCAAAACTATTCCTCTAAAATATACAACTGATGAGGCATTAGAAAATTGTCCAAATGTTAAAAAATGTATTGTTGTTAAAAGAACAGGGAATTATATCAACTGGGATAAATCAAGAGATGTTTGGTATCATGATTTAATTAAAGATGTATCAAAACATTGTGAACCAGAGGAAATGAACGCAGAAGACCCTTTGTTTATCTTATACACTTCAGGCTCAACTGGTAAGCCAAAAGGAGTTTTACATACCACAGGTGGTTATATGGTTTACGCTTCAATGACTCATCAATATATTTTTAATTATAAACCAAAAGATATCTACTGGTGTACCGCTGATATTGGCTGGGTGACAGGTCACAGCTATATAATTTACGGACCTCTAGCAAATGGAGCAACAACTATAATGTTTGAGGGAATTCCAAACTACCCAACGAGCTCGAGATGGTGGCAAATTATTGATAAATATAAAGTAAATACTTTTTATACAGCGCCAACAGCAATTAGAGCATTGATGCGTGAAGGAGACAAGCCTGTTAAAAAAACTTCAAGGAAATCATTGAAATTACTAGGTACGGTTGGTGAACCAATTAACCCAGAGGCTTGGATGTGGTATTATAAAACTGTAGGAAATTCTAAATGCCCAATTGTTGATACATGGTGGCAAACAGAAACAGGTGGAATCATGATTGCTCCTCAAACTGGTGCAATTGATTTAAAGCCTGGCTCAGCTACCAAACCATTTTATGGTATAAAACCAGTACTTGTTGATAAAAAAGGTGTTGAAATCAAAGGCCCAGGGGAAGGCAGACTATGTATTGCTCAATCGTGGCCTGGACAAATGAGAACTGTTTATGGAGATCATCAAAGATTTATTGATACATATTTTTCTCAATTTAATGGAAAATACTTTACTGGTGATGGATGTAGAAGGGATAAAGATGGATATTATTGGATTACAGGAAGAGTAGATGATGTAATTATTGTCTCGGGTCATAATCTTGGTACTGCTGAAATAGAAAGTGCATTCGTTGCTCATCCAAAAGTTGCTGAAGCAGCTGTTGTTGGATATCCCCACGACATAAAAGGTAATGGACTTTATTGTTATGTGACATTGAATATGGGTGAAAGAGAAACTGGTGATCTTGAAAGAGATCTAAAGCTTTGGGTTAGAAAGCAAATAGGGCCTCTTGCTACTCCTGATCTAATTCATTTTACCCCCGGACTTCCAAAAACAAGATCAGGGAAAATAATGAGAAGGATTTTAAGGAAGATTGCAGCTAATGAACATGGCCAATTAGGCGACACAACAACTTTAGCTGACCCAAGTGTAGTTGAAAGTTTAGTTGATAATAGAAAAAATATTTAAAATTCTATTAACTTTTTAAATTCATCTCTAATAATATCCCATTTTAAAATCATAGAATTTAATACAATTTTTCTATCTAAAGTTTTAAGTTCTTCAGCTATAGGGGCCCACTTATATAATGAAAGTGCGCTTGGATTAAAAGGTAGATCTTTATAATAAGTCTCCCAATTTAAATTTTGCAGTCTTTCATTAAAAGTTCTTTTTGCTTCCTCAATTATATCAAGTGGCATCTTGTTTGATATTTCATCATCTAAAATTTTGTTAAAAATTTCTTTAGCTTGATTGGTATCTTGATAATTAAAATTTACTTTTAAATACGAAAAAGTAAAAAAAGTTAAATCTTGAAGAGCTATAGAATAAATATTCCATTTAGCTAGATTAACTGATGACATAAACTCATCATTATCAAAATGAAGAACGTATCTGGTTCCCATTCGAGTTTTCAAATAACTGTATAAAGTAACTTGTGTAACCCATGCAGATTTTGTTTGAATAAAATGTTCAAGTTCATCTAAATTTTTTATTTTTTTCTTTGGAATGAAGGCTTTAAACAAAGCAAACAAATAAACTTTAAAATCTTTAAATGACAAATCTTTCCAAGATAACTTATATTTTTGCATAAAATCGTTGTTTGGGACAATTATACCTTAAAAAGTAAGTAATTAAGCACCTATTATGAACAATTTTCACCTTTTCAAAACCTTTATAATGGTTATGGTTTTCAAAGTTATAACTAAAAAGAGAGAGGTATAAATGTCAAACGCAGAAAAACACTGGGAAAAAACCAGGTCACTGTTATTTGTAACATTGGCAATTTGGTTTGTATTCTCAATTGGCATCTTCCTTTTTGCAGCTGAAATGAATGAGGTTACTGGACCTTTCGGATATCCATGGACATATTGGTTTACATGTCAGGGATCTCTTGGAATTTTTGTAATCTTGTGTTTTTGGTTTGCTAATAGGCAAGAGAAGATCGACGAAGAGTTCGGCTTCAACGAAAGAGGAGATGACTAATGATTAAAGGTAAATTTATAGACAATTTGCCAAAAGTTTACGGGATCTATACTGGAGGTTTTATAGGTTTCATAATCTTAATGGCAATTGGTGAGCAGATGGGTATGACGGCTAAAGCAATAGGTGTTGCTTTTGTAGCTTTTACAATATTCATCTATGCATTAATCGGTTATCTATCAAGAACAGCCCAAGCAGATGCTTATTACGTAGCTGGAAGGCAAGTTCCAACTGTATTCAATGGTATGGCGACAGCGGCAGACTGGATGTCTGGTGCTTCGTTCGTTGCAATGGCAGGTGGTATTTACTTTAAAGGTTACGGATATATGGCACTACTTGTTGGTTGGACTGGTGGTTATATATTGGTTGCAACTTTATTAGCACCATACTTAAGAAAATTTGGCTGTTACACAGTTCCAGATTTTGTGGGTACAAGATACGGTGGTAATTTAGCGAGACTATGTGCAGTGATAGTTTTAACTGTTGCTTCATTCACTTATGTGACTGCTCAGATTAACGCTACAGGTACTATTGCATCTGTTGCTCTAGATATCGACTTTGGATACGCTGTATATATTGGACTAATAAGTATTTTACTTTGTTCAATGTTAGGGGGTATGAGAGCGGTAACTTGGACACAGGTTGCACAATATATCGTACTAATTATAGCTTACTTACTTCCAATCTTTTGGATCAGTAACAAAATGGGTGCAGGTTTCTTCCCTCACTTTATGTTAGCTGATGAAGTAGCTAGAATTGGTGAACTAGAACAGCAGTTTGGGTTTGTTAAAAACTCTGCAGCTGATTTAGCAACGGTACCTAAAGGGTTAGCTGGAATAACTAAAGCACACTCTGCAGTAAATGCAACGCCTTGGGCGTTTATTTCATTAGCACTAGCGATGATGATGGGAACAGCCTCATTGCCACACGTGATGATGAGATACTTTACTACTCCAAGTGTAAAAGCAGCTAGAAAATCAGTAGGTTGGTCATTATTCTTTATCTTCCTTCTATATTCTTCTGCGCCAATGTTAGCAACACTATCTAAACTGTCGTTGATTGATCCAACTTTACCTACAGGTATCATTGGTAAATCATTTGCTGAAGTTCAATCAATTGATTGGTTCCAAAACTGGAATCAAGCAAACTTGATGTTCATCAGTGACTTTAACGGAAATGGAACTCTTGAATTAAATGAGTTTTTCATGGGTGGTAAAGCTGTAGTATTAGCAACTCCAGAAATAGCTGGATTACCTTATGTAATCTCAGGTCTGGTTGCTGCTGGAGGTATGGCTGCTGCCATGTCAACTGCGGATGGTTTAATTCTAGCAATTGCAAATGCAATCTCTCATGATGTTTATTACAAAATGATAGATCCAAAAGCAGAGACTGCAAAAAGACTTCTTGTTGCAAGGGTATTACTTGTAGTAATTGGTTTTGCTGGAGCAACTATTGCGGCAATGGAAATCCAAGGAATCTTAGGTTCAGTCATCTGGGCTTTTGACTTTGCGATGTCTGGTTTGTTCTTCCCACTTGTACTTGGTGTATGGTGGAAGAGAGCTAACAGAGAAGGTGCTATTGCTGGTATGGTTTTAGGTCTTGGTTCTGCTATTTGGTACCTAGTTTGGGTACGAACTGGTGGAAGTGGGTTCTTAGGACTTACTCAGTTAACATTCGGTATCTTCGGAGCTGGTGTTAGCTTTATTGCTATGGTTGTAGTGAGTTTAATGACTCAAGAACCAGATAAAGCTACTCAAAAAATGGTTGATGAAGTTCGAATTCCTACTGGCAGAACTGTCACTGGCAAATAGAACTATCAAATCTTAATTTAGGGGCGATTAATTTCGCCCCTTTTAATTTAATCTCTTTTCAAATATAAATTTCTTAATGTCGGCAAACTTTCACCCTTTAGTTTATTTTATTGACTACCTTTTTGGAGTGATCATGTGGACTTTAATAGGAAGAGTTGCAATGAATATTTTTCAAAAAGAAGACTCTGAATTTTTTTTTATGAAAGTATTTGTAAAATATACTAATCCATTGATTAAAATTTTTAAACCTATAACCCCCTCTTTTATTATAGCACCTCTAGTTCCACTATATGTTGCTTGGTTCTTTTACATGATTAGATTTTATTTTATGCCTTGGATCTTGGGATATTCTGTAATGGGTATGCTATCCTTTCCGCTAGAAAGTGAAATTTCGAGACAAATTTATCAATTATTTAATTCAATTAAATTTTAAAAATTGATACTAGTAATTCTAGTAATCAATGAAAAAAATACAAATTTCACCATCAATATTATCTGCTGATTTCAGTCAATTAGGCAATGAAATTAAAAGGCTTGAAGAAGGTGGTGCAGACATGATTCATGTGGATGTAATGGATGGTCATTTTGTGCCAAATCTAACGATTGGGCCACCAGTAATTAAAGCGTTAAAAAAACATTGTTCAATTAAATTTGATGTTCATTTAATGATATCTCCTGTTCATAAATATATTGAAGTTTACGCAGATGCTGGGGCTGATATTATTACGATTCATCCAGAAGCAACAGAGAACTTAGGAGAGTCAATTTTAAAGATTAAAAGCTTAAATAAAAAAGTTGGAGTCTCACTTAATCCAGATTCTAAACTTAACTTAATTACTAACTATCTTGAAAAGATTGATTTAGTTTTAATAATGAGTGTAAATCCTGGATTTGGTGGTCAAAAATTTATGCCTGAAGTTCTGTCTAAAGTTAGACAACTTAATGAAATTAAATCTAACAAAAATATGAACTTTGATATTGAAATTGATGGAGGAATTAATTTCGATAATTGTCAATCAGCAATTGAGGCTGGAGCTAATATCCTTGTTTCAGGAACAACAATATTTAAAAGTAATAATGGAGATATAAAAAAAAATATTAATTTATTAAAATTAAAATAAGTTAATGAAAATCAAAAATTTTATAGCAGATTTAAGCCAGATTTATTTCAATTTAAAATTAAGTTTAAAACAGTTTTATCAAAACTCTAATTTTTATGACAAAAAAATATCTAAAACAAATGATGTTGCTTTTAGTTATAAACCAAGTCCTTACTTAGTATCTTCAATAGTAAAATATCAAAAAAAGAAATATAAAATTGAAGATTTTGCCTTAGAAAGTATTTGGCAAAATAATTTAAAGTATGAAGAATTTGAAAAATTAAATAATTTTTTTTGGTTTTTTAGCTTAGACTTAAAATCATCTAAAAAGACTACTCAGACTTTTATCAACAATTGGATCAACAAAAATCATCGATATAATAAGAAAAGTTGGGATTTTGACATTACATCTAAAAGAATAATTTCCTGGTTATCCAATCATCAACTAACTTATGAAGATTGTGAAGAAAAATTTAAGAAAAAATTCAACCAAAGTATTCAAAAACAGACAAATCACCTTTTAAATGAGATTAAAAATTTGTCAGAGTTCGAAAATAAAATTGTTGGATGTGCTGCAATAATTTTAACTGGGCTATCATATAAAGAAGAAAGCAAGTATCTTGCTGATGGATTAACTCTTTTGAAAAAAATAATAAAATCATCAATTGATAATCAGGGTTTTCCAAAATCTAGAAATATAAAGCAATTAATCTTCTACTTGAAATATTTTATTTTAATTAGAGAGTGGTTTAAAGAGTCTCAAAATATAATTCCTGAATATATTGATGAAACAATATACTATCTTGGGCAAAGTTATGCTTTTATTTGGCAAAACATTAATCAAGATCTTCTATTTAATGGTAACTATATCTCAAATAACAGTGAGTTTGACCATTATTTAAAAAGACTTGGGTATGCATTTAAAAATGAAAGTAAAGAAATCGCGGGTTATGCCATTATAAGAAATAAAAAAATTATACTAACAATGGATATAGGAGAGAGTCCTAGTAATAATTTTTCAAAATTTTATCAATCTGGCACTCTTTCATTTGAAATTTTCTCAAATGGTAAAAAACTAATAACAAACTCAGGATATTTTTCTAATAATCAAAGTAAATTGAATAAGCTTTCAAAAAGTACTGCTTTACAAAGTACTTTATCAATTGAAGATCATTCTTCTTGTGATTATAGAAAATTAGATAAGTCAAATCTAATTGTTGATACGGGTATTAGTATAATTAAAAAGAATATTGTTTTTGAGGATAATTATTGGAAAATATCAGGTTCACATAACGGATATCTAAAAAGATTTCAAACAATTCATGAAAGAGAAATTGAATTTTATCCAGAACAAAATAAATTCATCGGTTTTGATAAATTATTAAGAAAAGATAATTCAGTAAAAATTAAATTTGATATAAGATTTCACTTACAACCAAGTTCAAAAGTAATGAAAACACAAGATAATAAGTCAATCCTAATAGAATTAGAAGACGAGGGCTGGAAATTTAGTTGTGATAATTTTAATATAAATATTGATAATGGATTATATTTAGGTAATAAAAATTCATATAAAGATAATCAAAACATATGCATTTCAGGAATCGCTAAAGACAAGAGTCAAATCGTAAAATGGGAAATTACTAAAATATAATGAAAAAAATAAAAACAGCTCTTATTTCAGTTTCAGACAAAAAGAATTTAAAACCACTTCTTAATTCTTTAAAAGAAAATAATATAAAAATTATTAGTTCGGGGGGCACTTATAAAGAAATAAAAAAGTTAAAATTTAAATGTATAGAAGTTTCTGAATTCACTAGTTCGCCTGAAATTTTAGAAGGTAGAGTAAAAACTCTTCACCCAAAAATACATGCAGGGATTTTGAACAAAAGAAAAAGTAAAATTCACTTAAAAGACTTAAAAAAAAATAATTTTGAAAATATAGATTTAGTTATTGTAAACTTTTACCCCTTTGAAAAAACATTAAAAAATACCAAAAATCACAGAAAAATAATTGAAAATATTGATGTGGGTGGGCCAACGATGGTCAGATCTGCGGCTAAAAACTATCAAGATGTTACAGTTATTACCTCGCAAGATCAATATGGGGAACTCATTGAAGAGTTAAAAAAAAATAAAGGTTCTACATCCTTAGAATTTAGAGAGAAAATGTCTAGAATTGCATTCACTGAAACTGCTTATTATGACTCGGTCATTTCTGAATATTTTAATAAAAAAAATAATGTGATTTTTCCAAAAAAGAAAGTTTTTTATACCAATCTTATTGAGACACCACGTTATGGTGAAAATCCACATCAACAAAGTGGAATATATTCAAAAAATAACTCTATGAAAATAAGTCAAATTCACGGAAAGCAGTTAAGTTATAATAATTATAATGATATATTTTCAGCTTTAACTATTTCTAAATCATTGCCTAAAAACATGGGAACTGTGATAGTCAAACATGCTAACCCATGTGGAGTTTCAGTAAATAAAGATCATCTTGAAAGCTACAAATCTGCACTAGCCTGTGATCCTATAAGTGCTTTTGGGGGCATAGTATCCTGTAATTATAAGATTAATAAGAATTTAGCTATAGAATTGAATAAATTATTTCTTGAAGTTATAATTTCAAATGGTTTTGATAAAGAGGCATTAAAATTATTGAAGAAGAAAAAAAATTTAAGATTAATTGATGCTACCAATTACTCCTTTAAAGAAATATTGAGATTTATATCTACAAATGAAGAATTATTAATACAAACAGAGGATTTGAATAAATTTAATAAAAGTGATTTTAAAGTAGTTTCCAAGAAAAAACCAAACTCAAGACAAATGAAAAATCTAATTTTTGCATTTAATGTTTGTCGATATGTAAAATCTAATGCAATAGTACTTGCAACCAATGAAACAACAGTAGGAATTGGATCAGGTCAACCAAGTCGTTTGGATAGTTGTCAAATCGCAATAGAAAAAATGAAAAAATTTGTAAATGTAAAAGATGAAGTGGTGGCAGCATCAGATGCATTTTTCCCATTTGTTGATGGTATTGAAAAATTAGTTCAATCGGGTGTTACTGCGGTAATACAGCCTTGGGGATCCATCAGAGATAAAGAAATAATTAATTTTGCGAACAAAACTGATACGATTTTAGTCTTTTCAAAAACCAGACATTTCAGACATTAATTAATTGATCTATTTTTGCCGCAAGAATAAAATCATTTTCAGACAAGCCCTCAATAGCGTGTGTTGTAATTTTAATTTCTGCATAACCCCAGCCGAATGATATATCTGGGTGATGTCCTTCATTTTCTGAAATTTCTCCAACTTGGTTTATAAAATTTTGACTATCTAAAAAGTTTTTAAATTTAAATTTTTTATTTAAAAGAAAATTTTTTTTTTCATCATTAATAATGTCCCAACCATCAACTTTTTTTTGGTATTTATGAATTTCAGATATATCAAAAGGTATAATTCCTCCTTCGCAGGGAACACATTTTTTATTCAAAAGATCACTCATACTCGAATTTTGGAGCGGGCAAAGGGGGTCGAACCCTCGACCTTCTCGTTGGCAACGAGACGCTCTACCACTGAGCTATGCCCGCTTATTAAATTAAGATTGAAAATAGTGACTTTTATCGAATTAAGCAATAGTAAAATTTATATATAGTGTAATTCCTTTAACTCTTTTTCAAAAATTTTATCAAGTTTTACTTTCAATTCTTCATCTAAAATTTTTTTCCAATCATTTTTTGGACCTAGATTAAAAAAGGGAACTTTTTTATTTTTATTTTCTCTCGTTGAAACTGCTTCTGTAAAACCCTTATCAATTTCATTTTTTTTTAAAACCTCAAAAGAAGTTGAATTTAAAACATTTTTTAACTTAGTCTTGTTAATTTTTTCATTATTATTTGTCATTTCATTAATGAACTTAATAACTTCAAGAAAAATGTTATAAGTTTGATCTATCATATCTTCGTATTTGATAAACTTAATTGGAATTTTTTTTTGAATTTTCCAAGATTTATAATTTATATTCCAAGAACTAATAAATTGAAAATCACTATAGCCACTATCATCAAAATTATGAACATCATAAATAAAATTTTTTTCACTAGTTATCCATTTAATGGCTTGATCATTATCTAATTGATAGTGATTTTTTATTGATGTAAATACATTTCTTGGATCTCTAACAACATACAGGCATCCAATTGAGTTTTCACTATTTGTAAAATCATAATTATTTAATTTTCCAAACACATTGTGTGTCTTAAAAAATCTTAATTTTTTATCTGTATTAATTTTTTCTTGAGCTGGAATCCAAAACTTACAGGTACTCCCAACATTTTTTTTATCATACTCAAAACTTTTAAAATATCTTTTAGTAGGAAACTGGTCTATTTGTCTTAATAAACTATCTTTAAATATTCCATCGTTTGAATAATAATATGCGCTAATCAAAGTTCTAAGCCAAGTATTGCCACTTTTGGGATATGAGGCGATCCAAAATATCATCTTTATAAGTTAAACATTTTTTTGTAGAATTGAAGTATTTTAAAAGACACTTAGCAGTTAAAGGTTATCATATATTGTATATATTTATTATAAAATGAAAAAAAATAATTTACCAAATACTATACCTATTTTTCCACTAAGTAATTTTATAATTTTTCCAAAAACTATAGTGCCCTTAAATATATTTGAGCCAAGATATGTAGATATGATAAATGATAGTATGAAATCTAATAAATTAATTGGTATGATACAACCAAAGAAACCAAGCGATGATTTGACTAGTCCTATCTTACATAATATTGGCTGCCTTGGAAAAATAACAAGTTTTAAAGAAACAGAGGATGGAAGATACTCAATTGAACTCAAGGGTTTAATTAGATTTGAGTTAATTAAAGAAATTGTGACTACCACAAAATATAGAGAATATGAGGTTGATTTTAAAAGATTTGATCATGACCTTGATGAAAAAAAAGAAGAGCTTAAGTTTTCTGACTTAGAATTAATTTTTAAAGATCTTAAAGTTTTATTTGAAAAGAGAGGTTTTATTATAAATTGGAAAGAACTTGAAAAGCAAAATTTAGATGAAACTATTAATGCTTTAGCAATGGCCTCACCATTTTCATTAGAAGAAAAACAAATCTTATTAGAGGCAGAAAATCTTAGTATGAGGAAAAAAAAAATAGCTGAAATTTTAAGCACTTACACTTACGATGTTTTCAACAATACAACTCTTCAATAACTAAAATAACACACCTCTATCAGCAATTTTGGTGAACATTTTATTGAGCGATGGATAGCTGCTAATAAATTTAACAGACTTGCTCATAAAACTAGTTTTCATTTTTCGCTCAAGATTGAAGAATTCATGAATTAAATCTACACCATTTGAAAAAATAAAATTCTTATGCTTTAATTTTTTTTGAAAATCTAAATTTACAGAACTGTCTAAAGATAAACCAACATCTAATTTTTTTTTAATAATCTCTAAAAGAATTTTGGTATCCCTAATTGTCATATTGAAGCCTTGACCAGCCAAAGGGTGCACTTTATGTAATAAATCTCCAAATGCCAATATGTTGTCATGATAGTAAGATCTTAAGTTTAGTGACTTTAACTGAAAACTTTGAATTTTTTCTATATTTTTAATTTTATATTTAAAATTTTTGTCTTTAATTAATTGTTCAATATTTTCATCTTTGCTATCATTTGAATTATGAACAGAGTATACAACTGATGTTTCTCTATTAGAAATTGGTAAAAAAGCTAAAGGTCCTTTTTTTGTAAATATTTGAACAGCTGTATCATTTGAAATTTGGTCATGCGAAATAACGGTTGTATATGCATTGCTATTATACTCTTTAATTATTTTTTTACTAAAATATCGATTTGTAATAAAATTTGATGAATCGCAATTTATTATAAGTTCATATTTATCTAAAAAAGAAATATTTTTGTCATTTGAAAACTTTGAACTAAAAAATTTATTTTTTGATAAATCTTTCTCTAACAATTGATACAATTTATTATTCTTTACTATTGAAAAAAGGTAGTCTTTATTTGCTTTAAACTCTATTAGTTTTTCTTTTTTTAAGTTATCAGAAAAAATTTCTATTCTTTTTATTTTCCAAATAATTTTTTCAATATTAATTATATTTTTATTAAAAAAATTAATATTATTGTTTGCAATACCAATAGTTCTAGAGCTATCTATCTTATAATTTTTTTTACTAGAGAGTAGATCAACATTAATTTTGTGGTTAACGAGCGTTTTTGCTAAAGTTAAGGCTGTTAAGTTATTACCAAATATACAAACCGTCATAATATTTTTAATTTTAACAATAAAAATTAGATGATACAAAGTTATTTAATTGATTCATTTATATGAATATTAAAAAAACTGCTAATTTGCTACTTAATTTCGCCCTTAAAAGATTGGCAGAAATATTTGGAATTTTAATTTCTTTAACAGGCGTAATGTTGTTTTTTTCCTTAATAACATATTCTCCGAATGATCCAAATTTCATTTTTCCTGATAATACAAAAATCGAAAACTTGATGGGTTTTCAGGGTAGTTTTGTGTCTGATTTATTTTTTCAATCAGTAGGACAAGTAGCGTACCTAATACCATTCACACTTATATTTACAGGTATTAACATTTTTAAGACTAAAGATTTTTTTTTATTTATTGAAAATAATTTTTTTACAATTTTATATCTAATATTTGGAACACTCTTTTTTGCATACTATTATTCGGATACATATGCTCTGTATATAAATGGCAATAGTGGTTTTGTTGGAGAATATCTAAATAATACATTCCTTAAGTCTCTAATATTGATTAATGATGATATTTTTTTTTATATTTTAATTTTAATTATTATAATTTTTTTTCTTAGTAGCATTAATTTTAACCCTAAAAATTTACTTACAGTTTTTAAAAGAATTTATAGTATTTTAAATAAAGATAATAATAAAAATTATACTGATAAAAATGAAATAATTAATGAATATATTCCACAAGATGAAATTAAAAATCTAATTCAAGAAGATCTTCCCTTTATTAAAAGTGAAAATAAATCTGAAACAAAGATAAAATTTAAACTACCAAGTCTTGATTTATTAAAAATTCCAACAAAAAAAGAAAGAGATAATTTTGAAAAAAATGAAACTCATGATCCAGATTTTTTAGAAAAAATATTAATGGATTTTGGAGTTAGCGGAAATATAAAAAAAGTCAGCCATGGACCTGTTGTTACTCTTAATGAGTTTGAACCTGCAGCTGGAGTAAAAGTTTCTAAAATAATTAATCTATCAGACGATATAGCAAGAAATACAAGCTCAGAGTCTGCAAGAATAGCTACAATACCTGGAAGCAATACTGTTGGGATTGAACTTCCAAACAACATAAGAGAAAATGTTTATTTGAGTGAAATTTTAGCCAATGCAGACTTCAAGAAAAAAGAAATCAAATTACCAATAGCACTTGGTAAAAATATTTCTGGCAAACCAATTGTTGGTGACCTAGCTTCTATGCCTCATCTTCTTATTGCTGGGACTACTGGATCTGGAAAATCAGTTTGCATTAATACTATTATCTTATCTCTTCTATATCGACACACACCAGATAAATGCAAATTTATTTTAATTGACCCAAAGATGCTTGAACTATCAACATATGAGGGAATCCCTCATTTACTTTGTCCGGTTATTACTGAGGCCAAAAAAGCAGCTTCTGTTCTTGGTTGGGTCGTTAAAGAAATGGAGAGTAGATATAGATTAATGACAAAAGAGGGTGTTAGAAATATTGATGGATACAATGCCAAACATAAGCTTCCAATGCCTTATATTGTTGTTGTGGTAGATGAAATGTCAGACTTAATGTTAGTTGCTGGTAAAGAAATTGAAAATTATATTCAGAAATTATCTCAAATGGCTAGAGCAGCAGGTATTCACATAATAATGGCTACTCAAAGACCTAGTGTTGATGTCATAACTGGGACTATTAAAGCTAATTTCCCTACTAGAATATCCTTTCAAGTTACTTCGAAAATAGACAGTAGAACTATTCTTGGAGAACAAGGAGCAGAACAATTACTGGGTAAAGGAGATATGCTCTACATGTCCTCTGCTAATAGAATTGTTAGAATACACGCACCATTTGTTTCAGATAATGAAATTGAAAAAATTAATAATTCTTTAAGAACTCAAGCTGAACCAGATTATATTGATGAAATATTAAACTTTGCAGACGAAAAAGAAACTAGTGATAGTCAAAGTCAGGGTGATAAAGACGAGCTCTACCAGCAGGCGTTAGAAATTATTCAATCAGAAGGTAGGGCCTCTACATCATTTTTACAAAGAAAACTTCAAATTGGTTACAATAGAGCTGCTAGGATTATTGATATGATGGAGGCTGATGGAATTGTAAGCAAAGCTAATCATGTTGGCAAAAGAGATGTTCTCTAATGTTAAAATATTTTTTCATTTTTTTTATTTTTATTTCTAATACCCAAGCTAGTAATAAGGACAAAATAATAGAAAATTTACAAAATACTGAAAACTTAAATTTTGAGTTTGAGCAAAATATTAATGGGAAAATAGAAAACGGAAGTTGCACAATTCAATATCCAAAGAAAATTTATTGTCAATACTTACAAAATAACAATAAAATTTTAGTTTCCAATGGTAAATCGTTAGTTATCAAAACTATTACAAGTTTTTATAGATACCCTCTTCAAAAAACTCCACTTAATTTAATATTAGATAAAAATTATTTAATTAAAAAGATATATAATTTGGAAGAAAAAAAAGTTAATAATACTCAAATAAATTTTACTATTTATGAAAATGATAATAAAATTGATATTTTTTTTGATAACAAAACATTTTATTTAATTGGTTGGCAAACTAAAGATGTCTATCAAAATATTAATTTTACTTACCTTTCTTCTATCCAAGTAAATCAACAAATTGAAGAAGGCTTGTTCGAACTACCTTCGCAGAACTAAATTCTTACAGTTTCAGATTTAAAAATTTTCATCCCCCTTGAAATATAGTTCCTCAAAGCATTTTTATGATCTAAGGAACATGTATGAAGCCAAACTCTATTAATATTTTCTTTAAAAGATTTCTTAATTGCTTCCGACAATAAATATGAGCCTAACTTTTTATTCTGAAATTCCTCTAACAATCCAAAGTAAGCTATTTCAACCTCTTTTTTTTCACCGTGAGATATTAGTTCGAAGAAACCAACAAGGTCATCTTTATGTTTAAAAATATATGTTTTAACTTTTTCATTTGATACATAATCTATCCATTGTGTTTCCTTCCAAACTAGTCGGTCAATCCACATATGTTTTTTACCAATATTTTTATAAAAAAATTTATTTAATTGAAAATTAGTTGGCTCTAACAAATTTAAAGAATAATCATCAGTGGGTTTAGCAACTTCATTCAGATCTTGAATTGAATTTATTTCTAAATAATTTCTTTTAACTTCTTCTGTCACTCAACCATTTTTCCAACTTTTTCACCTCCAAATAAATGAAAGTGTAAATGTGGAACCTCTTGACCACCATCATCACTTATGTTAGCTAGCACTCTATAGCCCTTGCCTACTTCTGTTGAAATACCTAGTTTTTTAGCTACTATATTTATTCCCTTGAGTAATCCGACCATCTCTTCTGACGAAGCATTAATACTAAAATCATCTAAATCTTTGTATTTGCCTTTTGGAATTACTAAAGCATGAATTTTTTTCTGAGGATTAATATCATGAAAAGACAAAACAAAATCATCCTCATAAATTTTGTTACAAGGTACCTCGCCTTTTAAAATTTTTGCAAAGATATTATTGTCGTCATAGCTCATTTTTTTCTTTTTTCTAACTCTGACATTACTTCTTCAATTTTTACATCATTTGCTTCGAGATACATTAATAAATGGTAAAATACATCTGCAGCTTCATGAATTATATTAGAATTTTCCTCTACTGCCTCAATCAACTCATCAACTTCTTCTAAAACTTTTGCTTTGCTTAGCGATTTATCAGTAAGTAATTTATTTGTATAAGATGCTTCAACTGGTGATGATTTTTTTTCTCGGGCAAGTTTAATTAAGTTTTCTAATGCATCAAGCATATTAAAGTCTAACAGGAATTCCTTTTAAATCCAAATATTCCTTGGCCTCTTTTACAGAATGTTTGCCATAGTGAAATATCGATGCTGCTAGAACCGCACTAGCTTTTCCCAATTTAATTCCATCTACTAAATGATCTAGGTTACCAACACCACCAGATGCTATAACTGGAATATTTACTTTTGAAGATATCTTCAACATAAGCTCAATATCATAACCTCCTTGAGTACCATCTCTATCCATTGATGTTACTAATAATTCTCCCGCACCACTTTCTTCCATTTTTTTTGCAAACTCTGTTGTATCTATCCCGGTATTATTTCTTCCTCCATGAGTAAAAACTTCCCACTTATCTTTGTTTTTTTTTGCATCAATTGCAACCACAATACATTGGGATCCAAATTTTTTTGAGCTTTCAATTATTACTTCTGGATTTTGAACTGCTGCAGTATTGATTGAAACTTTATCTGCTCCACAATTTAATAACTTATTAATATCAGCAACACTTCTAACCCCCCCTCCAACAGTCAATGGAACAAAACATTTTTTAGATGTTCTTTCTACCACATCATAGATAGTTTCTCTATTTTCGTTTGAAGCAGTAATATCTAAAAAACAAATTTCATCTGCTCCACCATCAGAATAAATTTTCGCTTGTTCAACTGGATCTCCAGCATCTTTTAAATCAACAAAATTAATACCCTTTACAACACGACCATTTTTAACATCTAAACAAGGAATTATTCTATTTTTAAGCATCCAATTCCTTAACCAATTCCTCTAGTTTAATATCACCATCATAAATTGCTTTTCCAACTATAATACCTTCAATATTTTTGTTTTTTAATTCCTTGGCTTTTTTAATATCATCGATTGAAGAAACTCCACCAGATATAATTACAGGACAATTAGATATGTTCGCAATTTTAGATGTCTCTTCAAAATTAGGACTTTGTTTCATTCCATCTCTATTAATATCAGTGTAGATCAATCTACTTGCACCATAATTATTAATTTCATTTAAATAATCTAAAGTTAATTGGTTAGAATTTTCTTTCCAACCAGAGACTGACAAATAACCATCTTTAGCATCTAAACCTAGGGCAATTCGATTTGGAAATTTTTCACAAGCACCTTTTAAAAAACTTTTATCTTTAATAGCAGCACTTCCTAAAATAACTTTTTCTGCACCAGCATCCGTATACTTATGAATACTATCAATGGTTCTAACACCACCACCAACTTCAATCTTCAAATCAAATTTATTTACTATTTCTTCAATGATATTAAGATTAACCGTTTTACCTGTTAAAGCTCCATCCAAATCAACTATGTGTAAATTTTTAAAACCATGATCTTTATATTTACAAGCTTGCTCGATTGGTGACGTTTGATATTCAGTTTTATTATCAAAGTCTCCTTTAACCAACCTCACACATTTTTTATCTTTAATATCTATTGCTGGAAATATTTTCATTTTATAAATTTATAAAATTATCAATTATTTTTAGACCAGTTTTATCACTTTTTTCAGGGTGAAACTGTGTTCCAAATATATTTTCTTTTTCTACAGCACAAACTATATTTGATGAATAATCAGTTGTTGCTGCTGCAACTGACTTATCATTTGGAATAAACTCATAACTGTGAACAAAATACATGTGAGAATTATTTTCTATATTTTTAAAAATTTTACTATCTTTAAGAATATTTATTTCGTTCCAACCAATGTGTGGAAGTTTATATTTATTATTTTGATTGTTTATCTTAGATACCTTTCCAGAAATCCATCCAAGACCTTTTGTTTCAGTTTCTTCATAACCAATATCTGCGAACATCTGTAAACCCACGCAAATTCCAAGAAGAGGTTTTTTGTTATTTATTACAAACTCATTGAGTATCTCTACTAAGCCATTTATGCTATTTAATGCATCTACACAGCTCTTGAACGATCCCTGTCCGGGTAATACTAACTTGTCGCTTAATTTAATCTTATTTAAATCCGAAGTTACTTCAATATTAACTTTATCATTAGCAACTTCCTTAAAGGAATTTATGACAGAGCTTATGTTGCCTGAATTATAATCAACGATTGTGACATTCATTAAACTTATAATGAGCCTTTAGTAGATGGGATGCTTTTTTTGCTTCTAGGATCCATCTCTAATGCTTCTCTTAATGACCTTGCTAAAGCTTTGTAGCAAGACTCAATAATGTGGTGACTATTGTCTCCATAAATATTTTCAACGTGCATAGTAATACCAGCAGATTGAGAAAATGCTTGGAACCATTCTTTGAATAGTTCAGTGTCCATCTCACCAAGTTTTTCTACTTTTAATTTTACTTTCCAAATTAAATAAGGTCTATTTGAGACATCAATGGCAACTCTTGTTAATGTTTCATCCATTGGAATAACTCTGTGTGCATAACGTTTTATTCCTACAAATTTTTTTGCAGCTTTTTTTAATGCTTCACCAATTGCTATCCCTGTATCTTCTGTTGTGTGGTGAAGATCAATGTGCGTATCACCTTTTGCTTTTACTTTTAAATCTATCAGAGAATGCTTTGATAATTGCTCAAGCATGTGATCTAAAAAACCTATGCCAGTATCAATTTGGTATTTACCTTTTCCATCAATATTAACCTCAACACTGATGCTGGTTTCTTTGGTCTTTCTGGATACTTTTCCTTTTCTTGCCATATATTTTAAGGGTATACATGCATAATCTCTCTATATCAATATCAGCAATCGAGACTTGAAGAATAAAAAATAGTTACCATTTAACAACTATGACAACAATTGTATTAGTAAGAAAAAATAATGAAGTAGTGGTTGCTGGAGATGGCCAAGTAAGTATGGGAAATACTGTAGTTAAAAGTACTGCTTCAAAAATTAGAAAAATTGAAAAAAGAGATGTGGTAGCAGGATTTGCAGGATCAACGGCTGATGCACTTACTTTATTTGAGAGATTAGAGGCTAAAATTGAAAAACATGCAGGGAATTTATCAAGAGCTGCTGTTGAATTAGCAAAAGATTGGAGAACGGATAAGTATTTAAGAAGATTAGAAGCATTGATGGCAATTGGCGATAAAGAACATAGTTATATAATTTCAGGTACAGGTGATGTTTTAGAGCCAGAAGGTGATGTTGTTGGAATAGGATCAGGTGGAAATTATGCTTTAGCTGCAGGAAAAGTTTTAATAGAAACAGATAAGAGTGCAGAAGAAATTGCAAAAAAAGCAATTCAAGTAGCTTCAGAAATATGTGTTTTTACAAACGACAATATTAAAATTTTAAAAATATAATGGAAAACTCAAACGTAACCCCTTTGGTTCCTAAAGATAAAAGCCCTAAAGAAGAAAATTCACTTGTCAGCTCACTTTCTCCGAGAGAGATAGTTTCTGAATTAGATAGATTTGTTGTGGGACAAAACAAAGCTAAAAAAGCTGTAGCAATTGCTTTAAGAAATAGATGGCGAAGACAAGCGCTTAATGGTGAAATGAAAAATGAGGTTTTACCAAAAAATATTTTGATGATTGGGCCAACAGGAGTTGGTAAAACTGAAATTTCCAGAAGACTATCAAAACTTGCAGAAGCACCATTTGTTAAAGTTGAAGCAACTAGATTTACTGAGGTTGGTTATGTTGGAAGAGATGTAGAGCAAATAGTAAGAGACCTAATTGAAATAGCTATCAGTATGGAAAAAGTTAAAATGAGAAAAGAAGTTCACGCTCAGGCTCAAAAATCTGCAGAAGAAAAAGTATTAGATGCTTTAGTTGGAAAAAAAGCAAGTCTAGCAACAAGAGAAAGTTTTAGAAAAAGACTTAGAAACGGTGACCTAGATGACAATGAAATTGAGATTGCTGTAAGTGATAATGGATCAAATAACACTTCCTTTGAAATTCCTGGAATGCCAGGAGCAAATGTTGGAATGATTAACATTGGTGAAATGATAGGTAAATCGATGGGAAATAAAGAAAAAAAGAAAAAAATGACTGTAAAAGAGTCTCATGAAATTTTAATCAATGATGAAGCTGATAAATTAATTGAGCAAGATAAAATTGTTAAAGCAGCAAAATTATCAACTGAAAACAATGGAATAGTGTTTTTAGATGAGATAGATAAAATTTCAGCAAGAACAGATAGAGTTGGTGGAGATGTTTCACGTGAGGGTGTACAAAGAGATTTATTACCTTTAATTGAAGGAACAACTGTTAATACTAAACATGGACCAATTAAAACTGATCATATTTTGTTTATTGCATCTGGAGCATTTCAACTTGCAAAACCGTCTGATTTACTTCCAGAGTTACAAGGAAGATTACCAATAAGAGTAGAATTAGAAGCTTTAACGAGTGATGATTTTAAAAGAATATTAAGAGAACCAGATTTTAGTTTAATCAAACAGTATGTAGCTTTATTAAAAACTGAAAACGTAGATCTGGAATTTTCAGACGACGGTATTGATGCTATTGCAAATATAGCGTCAGAGGTAAACGCGACAGTGGAAAATATTGGTGCAAGGCGACTACATACGATTATTGAAAAAATTTTGGATGAAATAAGTTTCACAGCAACAGATCGGGCAGGTGAAAAAATTATTATAAACAAAGAATATATTAATAAAAACTTAGATAATTTAGTTAAAGATACAGATCTTTCAAAATTTATTTTATAGATTTATTTTTTTTTAAAAGAATATAAAAAGCTCCACTACCCCCATCCTCTATATTTGCATCTTTTATTTCATAAATAATTTTCATTAAATTTTTATTATTTGAAATAAATTCAGGAACTGAATATTTTAAAATACTTAAATCTTTTGAGACATAAGGATCTTTTTCATTCTGAGAATGAATTCCTTTGCCAGTTACAACTATTAACTTATTTATTTTTTCTTGATAAGATGTGACAATAAAATTCTCAATGTATTTATTTGCTTCTTCAAGACTATATCCATGTAAGTCTATTGATTTAGTTTTGAAAGTTATTTTTTTTTCTATTTTAATGTCTTTATTAGGCAATTTTTCATTTTTTGAGAGAAAATTTTCCCAATCTTTTTTATCTTTTTCTGTAATATTGTCAGTCAATTAAGTTAAAGTATTAACTAATTGCCAATTAGGATTCGCTGAAGTTATGTCTCTTGAGAATACCCAAGTATCATAGATTTTTTTTATTTTCTCTGGGTCACCTGTTATAACTTTTTTGTCTTTGTCTTTAATACAAGTTATAACCTCAGCTATAAAATCTACCGTAACATTTAAAATTCTATCTATTTTTTTGTGTTCTTTAATGATTGCAGAATTAATACCAATAAAAGTTATTTCTGCATAATGACCTCTGTCACTTCTTTCTTTTAATGCTTCATTGAATTGATTAAAAATCTCTTTACTAAGAAGTGGTTTACTGGCAATTATTTTATTATCATTATCACTGAAATCTGTAATGATAGTTTCGTAAGCAATTTTTGCTCCTTTTAAAAATTCTTTTTGCGCAGAATCATCGAAATTTTCATTAATTTTTTGAACCTTTTCTGTCTTGATTTTGTTCAGAACTTCTTCAAATTTTGGGGGTGCTTTTCCATCAAATCCTGTTCTTTTTCCCAATATCCCCCTAAGTCTTAAAAAGATGAACCCAGCAATCATTGCTAAAAGAATTATATCTATATATTCAAAACTGTAAGTCATAGCCTTATAGTAATTACTATGTTGATTAATTTCAACCAGCAATTTAGATTACAGACAAATGAACTCAGTTTTATTATTAATAGTTTTAATTCCTGTTGTTGAAATTTATCTTTTTATTAAAATTGGCACTCAAATTGGTGCAATTACAACTATTTTTTTAATTTTTGCCACTGCTGTAGTTGGTGTTTATTATGCAAGGTACGAAGGTTTAAATACTCTTAAAGCAGGAATTGCACAATTAGCCAGAAATCAAACACCAACATATGAAATGATCTCAGGAGCAACAATTGCATTTGCTGCTCTATTATTAATAATTCCTGGATTTGCAACTGATATTATAGGATTTTTAATCATATTTCCAATTTCAAGAAATTTTTTTTTAAAAAAAATTTTTAATAAATTTAATAAAACAGAAAATGAAACTAAAAAAAATAATTTCATTGATGGTGAATTTGAGGATATAGAAGATGACAATGACAAAAAAATATAAAATATTAGGAAGGTATATAAAAGATATGTCAAGTGAAACTCCTGACATTGAGACTTACATTTTTGTTCGCGACCATATTTCAAAATATCAACTCAATATAGATATTAATTCCAAGGCGCTCAAAGATAAAATGATTGAAATTAATACAATTTTAAAATTTGAAGATAAACAGGAAAGTAAAAAGAAGTCTTGTTTTGAAATTAATTATTCAACTATTGTAAAAATAGAAGACGAAGTCAAAGAAAAGAAGGATCTAGAAAAAATATTACTATGCGATGTCCAAATTGAAATTTATCCTGAACTAGAAAAATCTTTTTTAAATTTATTACATAACTCTGGATATCCAGAAATTAAGTTTGACAAAAAAATTAATTTTGAACAACTTTACAGTCAAAGATTTAATTAAAAAAAATTTTTTTTAAAATTGTTTTTTAAATATTCTTTATGTTTTTTTAATTCTTCAGAAGTAGGAAATACAACTTTTTTAAAATAATCACTATTTATGCTGCTTTTTTGATTTAAATTTTTTTCTTCACTTTGGAAATTTAATGTAGGTTCTTTTTGATCTATCAAATTTATATAAACCTTTGCCAACAAATCACAGTCAACTAAAGCTGTATGTTGAGTTCGTCTTGAGTTATCAACTCTATATCTTTTACACAAAGCATCCAAACTAACGGGTGATCCTGGAAATTTATCTCTAGCTAAAATTAAAGTATCTATAATTTCATTAGTTAATTTTTTTTTACCTAAAATAGCTAATTCATTATTTAAATGACTCAAATCAAAGTCCGCATTATGAATGATTAATTTTTTATCTTTAATAAATTCTAAAAATTGTTCCACAACATCTAAAAATTTTTTTTGTGTTGCTAAAAATTCATCAGTATATCCGTGAACCTCCAGGGCTTTTTCCGATACTTTTCTCTCAGGATTCAAATAACAATGGAATTTGTTCTTCGTTGGTATTAAATTATCGAGCTCTATACAGCCAATTTCAACAACTCTATGCCCGTCTTTAACTGATATACCAGTTGTTTCGGTATCTAGTACAATTTCTTTCATCTATTTAATTCATTTAAAATATTCTTGATACCAGTATTAACAGATTTTTTAGTAAAATCATTTTTAATAATAAAGTGAGATTTTTTCTTTTTATAGGTATTTGAATATTGAATAGCTTTAAATTTTTTAAAAAGCTTTTGGTTAAAATTTTTTCTTTTTTTTAATTGTTTTATAATATCTGACTGCTTGGATTGTACAAAAACTAATATATCTTTTTTTTTACTAATTTTGTTTTCTAATAGGAGTGGAATGTCTAAAATTATAATTTTTTTATTCTTATTTTTATTTAAAAAATTATTCATTTTTTTTCTTACTTCTGTATGAACAATTTTAACTATTTTATTTAGATTATTCTTATTGGTTAAAATTGCATCTGAAATTTCTTCTTTCTGTATTGGGAATGAGTGGATATATTTTGGCAAACTTTTTTTTAATTTAGTAAAAATCTTTTTATCTCGTCGATATAATTGTGCTACTTCATAATCAGCATTAAAAACTGGATATCCAAAATTTCGAGCTACATAACTTTTGCCTGAACCTATATTTCCTAAAATTCCGATTCTAATCATTTATCTAATAGTTTAATAATATTTTCATCTACAGTTGGTTTTATCCCATGCCAAATGTTAAAAGCTGAAAGCGCTTGATAAATGAACATTAATTTTCCATTCAAAGTTTGGCCACCTGCGTTTTTTCCAATTTTTAAAAAATTAGTCTCACTAGGATTATAAATAACATCGTAAAAAAATTTATTTCCATAAATTAATGAAAAATCAAGTTTTAAGTTATCGTCTTCTTTCAAGCCCACACTTGTAGCATTAATTATTATGTCAAAATTAGGAATTTCACCCCATTCTATTAATTCTATATTTTTAAAAATTTTTTTTAAATCCTCAGCTTTTTCTTTTGTTCTATTGCTTACCTTAATTTTAGAAACTTTCATTTTATTTAAAGCAAAAATTATTGATGGGACAACTCCTCCAGCACCTAGTATTAAAACTTCTTTATTAAAGACGTCATATTTGGACTTGTTAATACTAGTTTCAAAACCTATTATGTCTGTATTGTGTCCTACAACTTTATTATCTTTTAAATAAAGCGTATTAACTGATTGTGTGTTCTTAGCTTCGACACTTAGTTCATCTAAAAAAGGTATAATAATTTTTTTGAATGGTACAGTAACATTAATGCCGTCAATTTTTTTTTTCTTTATTTGCGCAATAAGTTGCTCTAATTCACCTTCAACAATTTTTTGTTTCTCATAGATTGCATCAATGCCATTACTTTTAATCCAGTAATTATGTAATGCTGGGGATAATGAATGTTCTATCGGATTTCCTATAACTAAAAATTTTTTCATTAGTAATTTTTTAAATATTCTTTAATTTTAAAAACAGGTAACCCCATTATGGTGTCTTCATCTCCAGTAATATTTAAGAATAAATTTCTACCTTCTCCTTCAATTTGATAGACATTATAAGCATATAGGGCTTCATCTGGTATTTTTGATAAATAAGCTCTTAAATCTTCTTCCGAAAGGTTTTTCATTGTTAATTCGGCCTTGTCTGTATAATTCCATATCATTGAACCATTTCTTGAAATACAAACTGAGCTTATCAAGTTATGTTTATTACCGTTAAGCTTTTTGAGAATTATCAAAGCTTCCTCCCTACTCTCGGGTTTAGATATTAACTCACCATTTAAATCTATTACGCTATCTGCTCCCAAAACCAACCTATCCCTTTCATTTAAGCTTATTTTATTAGCTTTAAGCTCTGCTAAATTTTTTGAAATAATTTCTGGTGAAGCGGACTCTCTGATAAGGGTTTGTTTAACGACATCCTCATCTACATTTGAAGGTTTCACTTCACATAATATTTTGTGTTTATTTAATATTTCCTTTCTAACTTTACTTTTAGATGCAAGAATAATTTTATTTAACATTGTTTAAGTAAATTTCGTGTATTTTAATTATCGATGCTGCAGTTTCTTCAACCGATTTTCGGGTGACATCAATTGATGGCCACCTATATTTTCGAAAAGTTTTTTTTGCATCTTCAATTTCTTTTTTAATATTTTCTATATTTGTGTATTTAATATTTTCAGTTTCCTTTAAAGAATTCATTCTATTTTTTCTCAGATCAACTAGGCGCTCTGGCTCTGTATTTAAGCCTACAACGCAAACTAATTGTGGATTTTCTCTCAATATTTTAGGTAGAGAATTTTCATTAACAAGAGGTATGTTTGAGGTTTTAAAGCCTTTGTTTGCTAAATAGATTGACGTGGGCGTTTTACTTGTTCTGCTTACGCCTACCAAAATTATATCTGATTTTTCTATATCATTAACTAAATTGCCATCATCATGATTCATTGTAAATTGTATAGCCTCAATTCTTTCATAATATTCATCATTAAGTGCGTGTTGACCACTGGGCTCATGAGATGCTTTTTGATTTAAAATTTTAGAAAAATTCAAAATTAAATTTCCTAATACACCGAAACAGGGTATTTTTTTTTCACCACTTACATTTGCTAAATATTTGGCTAAATTATTATCAACTATTGTGTAAAGAATAACTGAATTTTCATTTTTTTTAGCATCTTCTAAAATTTTAAGAATTTGATTTTCAGTTCTTGTGAATGAATATGAATGTACTTTATATTCAATATTCTTAAATTGAGCCTTTAAAGCTAAGAAAATTCTATCAAGCGTCTCCCCAGTTGAGTCAGATATAAGATATATTTGATATGTATTACTCATGAATAAATTGTTAATAAATTTGTATTATTTTAATAAAATTACTCAATTTAAATATTGGTTAATAATCATTGTAAAATAAGGATTTTATTAACATTTAAGAATTATTGAATAAAATTATACAATTTATTGAATAAATATTTAAAAAGCTTCAATTTAATCAATATTATTAAATAATAATTGTGATTAACTTGTTAATAAAATGTTTAAAAATACTTATCATCATTATTCACAATACATAATACTAATACAATAAATATATACTATTTTAATATGACACCTCTTCATGAAGTAATAATAAATAAAAACACTAAAATTAATCCAATATGGATTATGAGACAAGCTGGAAGATATTTACCTGAGTTTAGGGAAATTAGAAAGTTAAATCCAAATTTCATAAATTTATGTCTAAATGAAAATCTATCAACTGAGATTACTTTACAGCCTTTGCGAAGATTCAATTTAGATGCAGCAATAATTTTTTCAGACATTTTAATGTTGCCTTATGGCTTAAATCAAAAAGTTGAATTTAAAAAAGGTTTTGGACCTAAACTAGGTCAGGTTAAAATTGATAAAATGTCTAAATTAGATGAGGTCGATTTTGTTCAAAAAATATATCCAGTTTACAAGGCAATTAAAAAGGTAAGCACAAACAATTTATTAAAAAATAAAAATACAATAGGTTTTGTTGGTGCACCTTGGACTTTGCTAGTTTATATTATTAATCAACAATCTCCTAAAAAAAATCTTAAAGGAAACTTTTTTAAAGATGATTTTTTAATAAACAGACTTTTATTAATTTTAGAAAAATTTCTTAAAATACATATTAAAAATCAGATTGATAACGGTGCGAATATAATACAAATATTTGATAGTTGGGCAGGTCTGTTAGAAGAAAAAGATTTACCCAATTATATTTATTCACCCACTCTGAATCTGGTTGATTATGTTAAATCTTTAAACACTCCTGTTATTTGTTTTCCTAGAGAAATTAAAAACTACAAAGAATTTTGTGAAATTGTTAAACCAGATGCGGTTGGTATTGATTATAATGTTGATCCAAAAAAAATTTTAAAAGATATAAATATTCCAATTCAAGGAGGTCTTGATCCTAAAATATTACTTACAGACAAAGAAAGATTAAAAAAAGAGGCAACAAAATATTTAGATATTTTTAAAGATCACCCTTATATTTTTAATTTAGGGCATGGAGTTTTGCCTGAGACAGATCCCAATATGTTTGAGTTTTTAGTAAACATAGTTAAAGATTATTAATGAAAAGAGCTGTAATATTGTTTAATTTAGGAGGGCCCGATAAATTAGAAAATGTAGAACCATTTTTATTTAATCTATTTAACGATCCTGCAATACTAAATTTACCTACTATCCTTAGGTACTTGTTGGCGAAGCTGATATCTAATAGAAGGGCCCCAACAGCCAAAAAGATATATCAAGAGCTTGGTGGGGCGTCCCCTATTTTAAAATTAACAGAAGAACAATCGGAGGCCCTCGAATTAAAACTTAATAATAGCGACCAGAATTCGGAATATAAATGTTTTATTGTTATGAGGTGTTGGCACCCAAGAGCAGAAGAAGTAGTAAATCATGTGAAAAATTTTAATCCAGATGAAATTATATTAATGCCTTTGTATCCACAATATTCTGCAGCAACTTCGGGATCATCAATTAAGGAATGGAAGGATATTTGTGGGAAAAACAATTTTAAAATTAAAACAAGTACAATCTGTTGCTATCCTACCGATGACAATTTTATTTTGGCGCATAAAGAAGAAATATTAAAAAAAATTAATAATTTAAAAAATTTCAAACTAATATTTTCTGCACATGGATTGCCTGAAAAAAATATAAAAAAAGGAGATCCATATCAATGGCAAATAGAACAATCAGTCAATAAAATTGTTGAATCATTAAAAATTAAAGATTTAGATTGGATATTAAGTTACCAAAGTCGTGTTGGTCCTCTAAAATGGATAGGCCCATCAACGGAAGATATTATTATAGAAAATTCAAAAATAGGCAAACATATTGTTTTGGTTCCTATAGCATTTGTATCAGAACACTCGGAAACTCTAGTTGAATTGGACATAGAATATAGGGAGTTGGCTGATAAAAATGGATGTAAAAATTATACAAGAGTTCCAGCACTGGGCACTAATGAAAATTATATTAAAGCAATGTCTGATTTAATTATTAAAAAAAAGGACTATAATTTTAATGGAACCCTTTTTCCTCCAAAGACACAATGCCCAAATCAATTTACTAAATGTCCATGCCTTAATTATGAATAGTTATTTGTTGTTTAAAAGTTTACACCTGATAGCCGTTGTTTCATGGATGGCTGGTCTCTTATATCTTCCAAGAATTTTTGTTTATCATGTTGAGAATAAAGAAAAAAAAGAAGCTACTGATATTTTTGAAGTAATGGAAAAGAAACTTTTTTATTACATAATGCGTCCAGCAATGATTTTCACTTGGATCTTTGGATTAGTTTTAATCTATCTTAATGGTATAGAAATATTTTCTCAACTATGGATACAAATGAAAATTGTTCTAGTTATCTTGTTGTCAGCTTACAATGATTATCTTGGAAAATGCCTTGTATCTTTAAAAGAAAATTCTAATACCAAATCATCAAAATTCTTTAGAATAATTAATGAAGTTCCTACAATAATGCTGATTTTCATAGTTTTTTTGGTTATTTTTAAGCCAATCTAGGGTTGAAATAACAATCGCAGTATATATATTACTATTATCTTTAAAGTCCTTACAAAATTTAAATCATGAATATTCAAGAGTTAAAATTAAAATCATCGGAACAGCTTATTACTCAGGCAGAAGAACTTGGCATTGAGAATGCTAGTACATTGAGAAAACAAGAAATTCTTTTTGCGATCTTAAAAAAAGTTGCAGAAAAAGAAGAAATTACTGGGGCGGGTGTTTTGCAATTACTACAGGATGGATTCGGTTTTTTAAGAGCAATGGAATCAAACTATTTACCAGGACCAGATGATATTTATGTAAGTCCAAGTCAAATAAGAAAATTTGGTTTAAGAACGGGAGACACAGTTGAGGGACCAGTAAGAGCACCCAAAGAAGGCGAAAGATATTTTGCTTTACTTCAAGTTAGCAAAATTAATTTTGAAGAGCCAGAAAAAGCTAGACATAAAATTGCATTTGATAACTTAACTCCTCTTTATCCAGATCAGCAAATGGTAATGGAAGTTGAAACTACAAAAATTGAAAAAAAACCTGACTTAACACCAAGATTAATTGATTTAGTAAGCCCAATTGGTAAAGGTCAAAGATCAATAATAATTTCACCTCCAAAAGCAGGTAAGACAATGATTCTACAAAGCATTGCAAACTCAATAGCTAAAAATTATCCAGAGAGTTATCTTATTGTTTTATTGATTGATGAAAGACCTGAAGAGGTTACTGATATGCAAAGAACAGTAAAAGGTGAGGTAATTAGCTCAACTTTCGATGAACCGGCTCAACGACACGTTGCTGTTGCTGAGATGGTAATTGAAAAAGCAAAAAGATTAACTGAACATAAAAAAGATGTCGTTATATTATTAGATTCGATTACGAGATTAGGAAGAGCTTATAATGCTGTTATTCCAAGTTCTGGAAAAGTTTTAACAGGTGGTGTGGATGCCAATGCTCTTCAAAGACCAAAAAGATTTTTTGGTGCCGCAAGAAATATTGAAGAAGGTGGATCTTTAACAATTATCTCAACTGCTCTAATTGATACCGGAAGTAGAATGGACGAAGTCATTTTTGAAGAATTTAAGGGAACGGGAAATAGCGAGACTGTTCTTGATAGAAAAATAGCAGATAAAAGAATTTATCCAGCAATTGATATAACTAAATCTGGAACTAGAAGAGAAGAATTATTATTTGATAAAAATGATCTACAAAAAATGAATGTCCTTAGAAGAATTATTGCTCCAATGGGAACTATGGATGCAATCGAATTTATTAATTCAAAATTAAAAGACACTAAAAATAATGCAGAGTTTTTTAATTCTATGAATAAACCTGCTTAGAAAATATCATTCTGTTTAAGATTAGTTATTAAAAATACAATAATTAATTTACTATTTTCTTATAGATTTTTTCTAAATCTTTAGTGAAAACTTTACTATCAAACAATTTACTTAAGTTTTTCTCCTGAGCTAAATGGTTTTTTAAACTTTCAATCTCTTCATAGTTTTTTGCTAGAGATATAGCTTTTGTTTCATAATCTTTTAAATTTGAGACAATCAAGTTCTCTAGACCAACGTTTGTCAGAATACTGCTAGCAACTCTTGAAGGAAAAGATTTCCCTTTTAAAGTTAAAATAGGAACTCCTGCTCTAATGGCTTCGCTAGCAGTTGTATGGGCATTGTATGGAAATGTATCAAGAAATAAGTCGATAAATTCCAGCCTTTTTAAATGTTCTTTTACTGGAAGTCTTTTAGCAAAAATAATCCTTTCCTTGTTTATTCCTTGTATTTTTGCTTCTTCAAATAAATTTTTTTGTCCTATGTCATTTTCTTTAAGTAACCACAAAACACTAGGCTCACACTTTTTTAAAATGTTCATCCAACTTTCAAAAACTAAAGGAGTTATTTTGTAACTATTATTAAAGCATCCAAAAATAAATTTATCTTGCGGCAGACCAAGATCTTTTTTATTTAAATTTTTATTAGAAATTTCAATTTTTTCCTGATTTGCTTGATAGCAATTAGGTAAATATATTACTTCTTCAGAAAAATATTTTTTATTTTCCTCAGGTATAACAATTTTATCTGCAATTATGTAGTCATAGAACTTTGAACCCATTGTGCCAGGGTAACCTAAATAATTTACTTGTATTGGTGCTACCTGGTTAAAGAAAATACTATTTTTAGCGTTAAAAGTATGACCGGTTAAATTAACTGCAATATCTAATTTGAGTTTTTTGCTTAATGATTTTATCTTGTTATCAGACATATGTGATATATCAATAAATTCATCAAAATAACCTTTTACTTTTTTAGTCCACTCATCTTTTGTCGGACCAATACTAAATCCATAAATTTTAAATTCAGACTTGTTGTGATTTTTAAAAACATCTAGCATCAAATGCATTACAGCATGATTATGAAATTCAGCAGAAAAATATCCAATAATTATTTTTTCATTTTTTAAGCTTATGTTTACTTTTAATGGAGTTAAATTATTGTTCTCTAAATATAGTTCTGTAATAATTTTTTGTTGCTCAGGATCATCTATTAATGACATGTGTGCAAATGGGTAAATTGTTTTTCTTTTTTTTTTTATTTCATTTTTTATTATTTTTAATTCTTCGTTATAAGAATTCCAATCATGTAAAGACATTTTGGCATGTAATTTTTTTCCTTTTATGTAATCTAAATCTTTATTTATTTTTATAGCACCATCAAAATCTTGAATAGCTTTTTCAAATTCATTAAAATGTAGCTGTAGTAATTCACCTCTATTATTATAAGCTTCAGCAGAATTTTTATTTAATCTAATAGCCTCAGTGTAATATTTCTTTGCAGTGTCATATTTTTTTAAATCTTTACACAAATTTCCTAAATTATTGTAAATTTTAGAATCATTAGGTTTTAACTTAATACAAATTTCTAAATGTTTTATTGACTCATCGAATTCAGAAATATTTCTTAAAGCAACTGCTTTATTTAAATTAGCATCAAAATAATCTTGTTTTAATAATAAGGCTTTATCATAATCTTTTATTGCATTTTGATATTCACCCTCCTCTGCAAAAATTATTCCTCTACTATTATAGCTCTCTGGAAAATTACTATTTATTTTAATGGATATATTTAAATACTTTTTTCCTTTTTGGTATTTTTTTTGTTGCACATATGTGGTTCCAATTAAAAATAATAAATTACTGTTGTTTGAATTTTTTTTTAGTAGTCGTAAATAAATTTCTTGGGCATCTCTAATTTCCCCCTTAATATGAAGCGCTTTAGCCTTGGTGAATAATTTTTCATCTGAATTCATAATAATATTTCATAAATAAAATAATTATAAAATTTATAATATTTATTCGTTCATGTAAGGTGTATATTTGGAAAAAATTTATGACTATTTATGCATTATCTTCTGGACCGGGAGTATCTGGAATTGCTGTTATAAGAATTTCAGGACAAGAAACATCCAAAGCTATTAAATTATTAACTGGCAAAAGTGTTCCAAAACCACGGGTGGCAACACTTAGAAAAATCAATAAAATCAATAATTCTGAGCTGATAGATGAGGGTATAATACTGTGGTTTCCAGGGCCTGAGAGCTACACAGGAGAAGATATGGCTGAAATACAGGTACACGGAAGCAAGGCTGTAATTGATGCTCTTCACACCTCTATTTCAAATATCGAAAATTGCCGGTTAGCTGAACCTGGTGAATTTACAAAACTTGCATTTCAAAATGGAAAAATAAATTTACTTAAAGCGGAAAGCATTGCAGATTTAATCTCTTCTGAAACCGAAATTCAAAGGCAGCAAGCAATTAAAATCATGAATGGAAAATCTGCTGATCAATTCAATTTTTTAAGAGAAAAACTTTTAAAAATTTTATCAAATGTTGAAGCTAAAATAGATTTTCCAGATGAAGATTTACCAAATAATATTTTAAAAGAAATTAAAAAAAACTCAGAAGAAGTTTTAATTAACATTCAAAAAATTTTAAACGATCAAAAAGTTGGAGAAAGAATTAGAGAGGGTTTTAAGATTGCAATTCTTGGACCCACAAATGCTGGAAAGTCTAGCCTTTTGAATTATTTATCAAACAGAGATGTTGCAATAGTTTCAGAAATTGCAGGGACGACAAGAGACGTAATAGAAACACATCTTAATATTGATGGTTATCCTGTAATAGTTTCTGACACCGCAGGTATAAGAGAGTCTAAAAATGAAATTGAAAAAAAAGGTATCAAATTATCTTTAAATAGGGCTGAAGAGGCAGACTTGAAGTTGGTTGTTGTTGATGCAAAAAACCTAGATTTTACTGATGTTTTAAAGGGTTTGCTAGATGAAAATGCAATCTTAGTAATAAATAAATCAGATCTCTTAGATGGAAAAATTGATCCTGAAATTAAAAAATTAAATCATGTATTAATTTCGATTAAAGAAAATCTAAACATAGATGAATTAATTTCAAAAATAAAAAATAATTTAAAAAATAAATTTATAACAAATGATGATATTTTAATTACAAGAGAACGACACAGACAACATTTAAAACAATGTTCAGAGCATCTCAAAAATTTTAATAAAAAAAATGAAGCTGAAGATTTTGATAAAGCTGCAGAAGATTTAAGGTTAGCCACTAGACATCTTGGTATGATTGTTGGAAAAGTTGATGTTGAGGAGATATTAGGTAGTATTTTCAATGATTTCTGTGTAGGTAAATAATAGCTCATTTCCTTTGTTTTTAAGACTTTTTTAACTAAAAAACATTGATAATTAGTGCTTATTTAAGCAAAGCTACACGCATCTTGCAAATATAATAATCAGTTATAAATTTAGCTAATGAAAAATGATTTATCATTCGATGTTGTAGTAATAGGTGGTGGTCATGCAGGCTGTGAAGCGGCCGCAGCCTCAGCAAGACTAGGGGTTAATACCGCCCTATTCACTCATAAGATAGAAACAATTGGAGAGATGTCATGTAACCCAGCAATAGGGGGTTTGGGTAAAGGTCATTTGGTAAGAGAAATAGATGCTCTTGATGGTGTTATGGGCGAGGTTGCAGATAAATCGGGTATACAATTTAGATTATTAAATAGAAGTAGAGGCCCAGCAGTAAGAGGACCAAGAACTCAATCAGATAGATCATTATATCGTAAATATATGCAAGAAAAACTTGCAAACTACTGTAATTTAAGTATTTTTTCTGACCCTGTAATAAAGTTTATTTTTGATAAAAATACAATAACTGGATTTATAACTAAAGAAGGTAAAAAAGTTTTATGTTCTAAGCTAATACTAACAACGGGCACTTTTTTAAATGGTTTGATACATATAGGCGATGAAAGAACACCTGCTGGAAGGTATGATGAGAAACCTTCAACAGGATTAAGTGAACAATTAGAAAAATACAATTTTAAAATAGGAAGATTAAAAACAGGAACCCCTCCCCGACTTGACTCGAGAACAATTAATTATGAAAATTTAGAAGAACAGTTCGCAGATGATGATCCTTACTTTTTTTCTTTCTTAACTAAAAAAAATATTAACAAACAAGTTTCATGTCGTATGACTTATACTAACGATAAGGTTCATAAAATTATTGAAAAAAATTTATCTAAGAGCGCCATGTACTCTGGCAGCATACAAGGTGTTGGACCTAGATACTGCCCATCTATCGAAGACAAGATAGTAAAATTTGCTGATAAGGGTCGACATCAGATATTTTTAGAGCCAGAAGGGTTAAATGACCATACAATTTACCCAAATGGTATCTCTACATCACTCCCAGCTAATGTACAGCAAGAAATATGTAACAATATCAGTGGCTTAGAGAATGTATCTATTATAAGACCAGGATATGCTATAGAATATGACTATATAGATCCAAGAGAGCTGTTTTTAACACTTGAAACTAAGAAGATTAGTAATCTTTACCTTGCAGGTCAGATTAATGGAACAACAGGATATGAAGAGGCGGCAGCTCAAGGTCTTATCGCAGGGATAAATGCTGCTCTATCTTATAAAAAATTAGAACCCTTTATATTAGATAGATCTGATGCTTACATAGGGGTAATGATTGATGATTTAGTGACCAAAGGTGTGGCTGAACCATACAGAATGTTTACATCAAGAGCTGAATATAGACTAAGCCTTAGATCTGATAATGCTGATCAGAGATTAACTGCAAAAGGAATAGAAATTGGATTAATTGGTGATGTCAGAAAAGTTCTTTATCTAGATAAATTCGATAAAATTAACCAAATTAATGTAAAAATGGGTCGATCAACTATATCACCTAATAAAGCAGATGCATTTGGTATAAAAATAGCAAAAGACGGCGTTTTAAGATCTTCTAATGAAATATTAACTCAAAAAGGAGTTGATATGAATAAAATAAGAGAAATATGGGCTGATGTACCATTTTTTAGTAAAGAAATAGATGAGCAGGTTGAGATAAATGCCCATTATAGAGGTTATTTGAAGAAGCAAAAAGCAGATATTTTAGCCTTTAAAAGAGATGAAAACCTTATAATACCTGATAAAATCAATTATGATGGTCTTTCAGGATTGTCAAATGAGGTAAAAGCTAAATTTAAGGAAATAAAACCAAAAACAATGGGTCAAGCACTGAGAATTGACGGAATTACCCCAGCTGCTGTATATATTTTGTTGTCACACGTTAAAAGAAAGTCTATTAAGCATACAGCTTAATGGATCAAGAAATTTTAAATTCATACTCTAAACTTAATGACTTAAATGTTTCACGTGAAACATTTTTGGACTTTGAAAGCTATATATCCATGATTATTGAAAAAAATAAAAAAATTAACATAATCAGCGAAAAAACATCATCAAAAAAGGCTATAATTGAGCGACATATTATTGATTCTGCACAAATCATTGATTTTGTTAACTTTAATTGCAATACAACCACAGATTTAGGTTCAGGAGCTGGTATGCCAGGAATTGTAGTAGCAATTATACTAAAAAACATGAAAAATAGTATGAATGTGCACCTTTATGAAAAAAGCTATCATAAAAGCCGTTTTTTAAAAGAAGTTTCAGAAAAACTAAATTTAAATACAAAAATTTTTCAAAAAAATATTTTTGAAATAAAAAATTTGGAAACAGGTACTATAATGTCAAGAGCTTTCAAGCCAATGCCAGTAGTTTTAGATTTAGTTTATGAAAATTTTTCAAGATATAAAAATTTAATTTTTTTTATGGGAAAGAGTGGAAAAAAAATATTTGAACAGTCTAAAAACGATTGGGATTTAGAGTATATAGAAAAAAAAAGTTTAACAAACGAGGATTCATTTTTATTAAATATAAAAAAAATTACTAAGAAAAATAAAAAAAGATATAAGAAAAATTAAATGCAAATTATTTCAGTAATAAATCAAAAGGGTGGGGTTGGAAAAACAACAACCGTTATAAATTTAGCAGCAGGATTAACTCAACTTAATAAAAAAATTTTAGTTATTGATTTAGATCCCCAAGGAAATGCCACAACAGGTCTTGGATTATCTAATGTAGATAATTCTAGTGACACAATCTATGGTGTGCTGAATGGTACTAGAGAGATTAACGATATAATCAAGAAGACACAGTTTGAAAATTTAGATATTATAACCTCAAATGTAGATTTATCAGGACTTGAGGTCGAAACGGCTGATGATAGTAATAGAGCCTTCATATTAAAAGCTAAATTAAGCTCTTATTTAAACAATTCTAGAGGATTATACGATTACGTACTAATTGATTGTCCACCTTCCTTAAGTCTTCTAACAGTTATGGCACTTGTATGTTCAAACTCACTTCTGGTACCTTTACAAACAGAATTCTTTGCTCTTGAAGGACTAACCCAACTAATGAAAACTATTGAGAGGATAAAAGTAAGTTTAAATCCTGAATTAAAAATCAGAGGGATCCTTTTGACCATGTATGACAAAAGAAATAAGCTTTCTTCACAAGTTGAGAAGGAGGCTAGAGATTATTTTAATGAAAAAGTTTACTCAACAGTAATTCCAAGGAATGTTAGATTATCAGAGGCACCTTCACATGGAATGCCAGTTTTAATTTACGACAAATCATGTCCTGGAAGTAAATCTTATTTTAGTTTTACTGATGAATTTATAAACCAAGAGTCAACAATTGGGAGTGCAGCTTAATGGATAAAATTAAAAAGGGTCTTGGAAGAGGTTTATCATCACTAATTGGCGAGACAAAAGCAGAGGTTCAAAAAAATCAATTACCAGTAAGCGACTTAATACCAAACAAATATCAACCCAGAAAAAATTTTGATGAAGCAAACTTAGAGGATTTAACAAATTCTATTAAAGAAAGAGGGATGATACAGCCAATTATAGTTAGGAAATCAAATAATGAAAATTCAAAATTTGAAATAATCGCAGGTGAGAGAAGGTGGCTAGCAGCACAGAGAGCAGGTATTCACAATGTTCCTGTGGTAATCACAGAGGTAGATGATTTAAAATCTTTAGAATTTGCAATAGTTGAAAATGTTCAAAGACACGATTTAAATCCGTTGGAAGAAGCTCAAGGTTATAAAAGATTGATAGATGAATTTTCTTATGATCAAGAAAAGGTTTCAAAATTTATTGGAAAAAGTAGAAGTTATATATCGAATTCTTTAAGAATACTTACATTACCAGGGGACGTTATAAAATTAATAGAGTCTCAAAAGCTATCCACAGGACATGCCAAGATTTTAGTAGGATTGAATAATGTAAGTTTTGTAGCAAATAAAATTATAGAAAAAAAACTATCTGTCAGACAGGCAGAAAATTTTGTTCAATTGTTTAAAAAGAAAAGATTAAAGTCAAAGATTACAAAAGATACTAATATTATAGCTCTTGAACTTTCAGTATCAAATAAAGTAGGATTAAATGTAGAAATACAAAACAGCAAAAGAAATAAAGGAAAAATTTCTTTTGAGTATAAAGATTTAGATCAGCTAAATAAAATTATAGATATTATTAAATCTAATTATTAGATACCGAAGAAGAATGAAATAAAATAAAATCTGTAATTAGATTAATTGAATTATTTATATTCTTTTTAATTTGTAATTCAGTTTCACTAAGTGAGTAGATTAGTTTTTTAATATTTTTTGGTTTCCATTTAAAAACCTGTTGTTTTGTTATTTCTTTTTCTTTCCAAAAAATTGGTGGTTTTGCTGATGAAATAGTTAAATCTATATTTTTGTTAGTTTCATATGTTGTTGATAAAGACAATAATTTTTTTGCTTTGACTAAAAAAAATCTAGTAATCATGATGCAGTCTTCATTATTAAAATTATTTTCATTTAAGATACCAATTATTTTTTTTTTATTTTTAGCAAGACAATTATCAATAAGTTCAGATATGCTGTGGTTCTCATTTAAATTAACCAGTTTTGATATATTCTCATTATTAATTTTTTTGCCATTTTTGCTAAAATATTCAATTTTTTGAAGTTCACTTATTAATGCCTTTCTGTCCCCACTGCTTTTGTTTATTATCAAATTTAAATTCGAGGGTGATATTAAAATTTTTTTTTCTTTTAAAAAATTGTAAGCTAACTTGGATAAGGTTTGATTGTTATCAGGATAAAATGGAATGCAAATTAATTCTTTGTTTTTTTCAAAAAGTAATCTTAATTTTGATCTTTTTTCTAAATTATCTGAGTCTAGAACTATTGTTGTATCCTCAAGATTTTTTAACTGTAAAATTTCAATTATTTTTAAAATCTTATCAGTAGCTCTTTTAATTATTATAAATTTTTTTGGTTCAAAAAGTGATTTAGATTGTATATTTTCGACAAAATTATTTTCATTATCTAACACTTCTTTTTCTTCATAGTTTGAAACATTGTTTTTGTCTTTAATTAAAATATCAAAAGTTTCATTTTTTAAGCCCTCATTTTTTCCATAAAGTAATATTAAGTGATGAATATTTTGATTTATTTTATTTATCTCAAATGATTTCAAAATCATCAGTTCACAACTAGTTCTGTTATAAGTTTATATGATATAGAAGATGCAAAACTTTCTTTGATAGATCTTTCATATCTTGCTTCTTCAAATTTATCACTCATACTGTTAATAATTTTTTTTTCAGTAAATTTTATTTTTCTATTATTTGATTTTATTATAAATATTACTTCTGCTTTTAATTCGTAATTAGTTGCTTCTCCAGTTCCATCTTTAGTTAATATAATTTTTTCATAACTACTCTCTACTTCAATATAAAATTTATTCTCAACTTTTTCATTTTTATATTGAATTAAATTAGTTTTTAAAAAATTATTTAACTCAGTGTCACCTGCATATGTAATTTGCTCAATTGATAAATTTATATTTGAATTTTTTGAATAAATAGGCACAAACCCACAATTAGTTAATAAAAGTGCCAGAAAGATAATTATTATTTTTTTTTTTATCATTTTAATTTGTTATTAAATTAATTAGTTTATTTGGTATAAATATTTTCTTTTTAATATTTTTTTTATTTAGATATTTGCTCAATTTAGCATCTTCTTTTATTTTGGTTAATAACAAACTTTCAGTAGCATCTTTTTTTGAAACTATAATTTTTCTGGTTTTACCATTAAATTGGATAATAAATTTAACGTTATCTTCTAATAAAAATTTTTCTTCAATTTCTGGCCATTTTAAATTTTCTTTAACATTAATCATTTCCATACATTCATTAGAAAAATGAGGTATTACAGGACTAATAGCTACTAAGAATTTTTTATAATTCTTAATTATTTTTTTCTTATCAATTTTATTCAAAATGATCTTATTCAAAGCCGAATAAGTTTCATGAAAATTAGCAATTATTTTATTATAAGAAAAATTTTCAATATTATAAGTAATATTTTTAATAAATTTATTAGTTATTTTTTCTAAGTCATTATTTGGATTTGTCGGATGATTGGCCTTTATTTCTTGTATAATTTTTTGATTTAAAGCCCATAATTTTTGAATAAATTTATATGATGAATTTATGCCTTCGTCTGACCATTGAATGTCTTTTTCTGGTGGGCTGTCTGATAATATGAATAATCTTGCTGAGTCTGCACCATAATCATTTATAATTTTTTCAGGATCAATGGTATTTCTTTTTGATTTTGACATAGACTCAGACGGCCCAATTATTATAGGTTTTTCTGTACTTTTTAAAAATTTATTCCCATCTTTAGTGACTAATTCATCAGGACTAACCCAATTATTATTTTCATCTTTATATGTTTCGTGACAGACCATTCCTTGAGTGAATAAACCACTAAATGGCTCTTTAATATCTATTAAATTATTTTGGTATGACAAAGCTTGCATAAAAAATCTAGAGTATAAAAGGTGTAGAATTGCGTGTTCCACCCCGCCAATATATTGGTCTACTGGCATCCAATATTTAACTTCATCAGTATCAAATCCATATTCTTCATTATGAGGTGAGCAGAATCTTAGAAAATACCAGGACGAGTCAACAAATGTATCTAGGGTATCAGTTTCTCTGATACATTTTTTGCCTTCAATTGTAATATTTTTCCATTCTAACATTTCATCTAGAGGATTGCCTACGGAATTTAATTGATCAATTTTTGGTAATTGAACGGGGAGCATATATTTGGGTATTTTAACTGGATTATTTTGCTCATCATATGCAATTGGAATTGGACATCCCCAGTATCTTTGACGTGAGATACCCCAGTCTTTTAATCTAAAATTAGTTTTTCTTTGACCAATATTCTTTTCCTCTAAATAGCTGATGGTTTTGTTAATTGACTCATCGGGAACCTTTAAATTATTTAAAAATTTAGAATTGAACAAATAACCAGATTCTGTGAACGCTTTTTCATTAATTGAAAAATCTTTATCTTTCTCAGGTCTAACAACTGGCGTAACATTTAGATTATATTTTTTTGCAAAATCTAAATCTCGTTGATCATGCGCAGGGCAACCAAATACGGCACCCAACCCATAATCCATTAAAACAAAATTAGCAAAATAAACTGGTACTTTTATATTCTCGTCTAAAGGATTAATTGCCAATAGGTCAGTTTTAAATCCAAGTTTATCAGCAGCTGCAATTGACTCTTCTGTTGTACCCGTTTTAGAGCATTCTTTCTTAAATTTAATAAATTCAGGGTCATTTGTATAAAATTTAGCAATTGGATGATCTACTGATACAGCTAAAAAAGACATCCCAAATAATGTGTCAGGTCTGGTAGTATAACATTCAATCTGCTTTATTTGTTTTTCTGTCTGAATTTTAAATTTTATTTCACATCCATAAGATTTTCCAATCCAATTTTTTTGCATCACCTTTACTTTATTTGGCCAATCTTTAAGATTATCTAAGCTCTCAAGAAGCTCTTCTGAAAATTTGGTAATTTTAAAAAACCATTGATTTAGCTTTTTTCTTTCAACAATCGCTCCTGAACGCCACCCTTTACCGTCTATTACTTGCTCATTAGCCAATACTGTATTGTCTACTGGATCCCAATTTACATAGCTTTCTTTTCTATAAACAAGACCTTTGTCATAAAGTTCTAAAAAGAACTCTTGTTGATGTCTGTAATAATCTGGTGAGCAAGTAGAAATTTCTTTATCCCAATCTATAGATAAACCAAGTTTTTTTAATTGTGACTTCATTACTAGAATATTTTTTTCAGTCCATGTCTTAGGATCTAATTTATTTTGCCTAGCTGCATTTTCAGCCGGCATACCAAAAGAGTCCCATCCCATTGGATGAAGTACGTTAAAACCCTGTAAAGTTTTGTATCTCGCTAATACATCGCCGATGGTGTAATTTCTCACATGTCCCATATGGATCTTTCCAGAGGGATAAGGAAACATTTCTAGACAATAAAATTTTTTTTTATTTTTATCAGCTTTTGTTGAGAATATTTTTTCTTCTTCCCAATATTTTTGCCACTTTTTTTCTACCGTTTTAAAATTATATCTATCCACAGAAACTTGATCTTTTATTTAAATTAATAGCTTAATATTTTTGTTTGCCCTTATATTTTTTTAAGGTTTTTGTTTTTTTTTCAGCCTTATATTTTGCTGCTGTTTGTAAGATTTTTTTCTTTAATTCAGAATTAATAGTACTGTTTTTCTCTGAAGTTATACAATTAGATGGTGTAGTACACTTTTTATTAAAAACTTTAATATCTAAAGCATCTGATCTTATTTGGTTTGTTAAGAATCTAATAGATATTTTAATACTTTCGTTTGATTTTTGATTTGATGAATACCAGTCTGTAATTATAATGCCTCCACTATAATTCACAGAAGCCAAAGGCATAAAGTCAATTGTATCAAGTGAAGCTCTCCATAATTCATTTGAGCTTGCAAACTCGAAGACACCCCCATTTTTTAAACCATCTAGGGTGTCTGAAAATCTAAAACCTCGTCCCTCTTCTAAATTTTTTTTTACCCTCAATTTTGGATCATCAGGGAATTTTCTTGCATCACCACCTGGTAACTTGCCATTGCAAGAACTAAGAAGCAGTGCTAACAAAATAGAAATTACTGTATTTTTGATGTATTTTAGTGAATTCATAAATAAAATTTGTTAAAATTTTTTTGCTTATACAATATATTATCAAAATTACTAAAAGTATAAGTATTTAGCCATTTTATAGTGGTGCAAAAATGCAACACTTATAATAATTTTTAATTAAAATTCGTCATTTTTATAAAAAATTTGAGCTAAATTGATAAACATTCGATGTTTATTATTAATAATAACAATAACAACAAACAAAGGAAAACTATGAAAAACTTAAAAAAAATAGGTTTAACTGCGTTAGCAGCTTCACTTGTTTCTACATCAGTATTCGCTGGTGAAATGACAGTGGCTGGTTCAGCAGGAATTAACTGGGAAAACTACGGTGCAGGTGATCTAGGTAAGAATGATACAACACTTGGTTCAGATGGTACTAAATCATTCTCAATGGGTAACCAGCTTACATTTTCTGGTTCAGGTGAATTAGACAATGGTTTAACTGTGTCTTTATCTTTTGTACTAGACCAAGGTGATGACTCATCTGCAGCAAGTACAACTGTATTAGCTGGAGCACCGTTTGACTCGCACTCAGTAACTGTAAGCTCTGATTCTTTTGGATCACTTACTTACAACGGTGAAGGTGGAGACTCTGCACAAAATGCAGTAGGAGACACTGCAGCTGGAAACATCTGGGATTTATGGGATGGAAGACAAGGTGCTAACTCTAAATTAAAAGAGTCTAATGGTGGAACAAACTTTACTTACACATTACCTTCAATGGTTGATGGTTTAGCTGTATCTGCTTCTTACCAACCAGCAGGTACAAATGATGAGTCTGATACTGCTTACTCTTTAACGTATACTGGTGTTGAAGGTTTAACAGTTAGTTACGGTTCAGGTTCAAATGACTCAGCTTCAGGTTCAGCTTCAAACTCTGATACTACATCAATCAAAGCAAGTTATGCTATTGGTTCATTTACTGTAGCTTACTCAGATCATGAACATGACAGTTCTACGAACACAGCTGATCAAGATGCTTCAGCTTTCAAACTGTCGTATACTGTATCTGATGCTATGTCTGTAAGTTACGCAGAAGAAACGATCAAAAGCGGAACAGCTAGTGATCAAGATGCTGAGTATACTAGACTTTCAGCTTCATACACTACAGGTGGTATGACTATTTCTGGAAATATGTCAGAAATGAAAAATGGAACTTACTCAACAGCAGTTGCTGGTGATGAAGATTACGCTGGTTTAAGTGTATCATTTGCATTCTAATTTAATTTAGATACAAATTATATTAAAAGGGCCCCTTTTCAGGGGCCTTTTTTTTATTCGAAATAAGATATTCCAGCAAAGTCTGATTGATTCAGCAAAGATAGTTTTTTTATATTCTTGGTAGAAATTCCACCAAGTACAACAACTTTTTTTTTAGTTATTTTAGAAATTAATTTAAATTTATTTATTCCTAAAAAATTTTTATTTTTTTTAAACAAAGAGGATAACAATATTTTTTTTACATTTTGAATTTCCTTTATTTTTATTTCTTTAAGATTGTGTGCTGATCCAATAATTTTGAATTTTTTCTTATAAGAGTATGCTAAGTGTTTTAAACTTTTATTGAAGGCAGGAATGTAAGCCCCATCTAAATCTAGCTTGATTGCCAATTTAATATCATTTGATAAGTAAAACTTAATTGATTTTTTTTTACAATAACTTTTTATTTTTAAAATGAGTACTTGGTCTACTGGACTTGATGAGTAGTTTCGATAAATTATAGTGGTTTGTTTATCTTGTTTATCGATATTATTTGTATCAAATTTATTAATAAAGTAATATTTACTCATCACATTTATATGCATAATACTGTTAAAAATTTAATAGACACTAAAAATAATATTAAGGTTTTTCTTAATAAATTAAATATTGTTAAATGTCCTAAAATTATTGCGGTATCAAAGACTTTTAAGATTAATCAAATTTCACCCCTTATAGAATATGGCCATGTGGATTATGGTGAAAATAAAGTTCAAGAAGCGATTGAAAAATGGACAGAAATCAAAGAGATAAATTCAAAAGTAAAATTACATATGATTGGTAAATTACAAACAAATAAAGTTAAATTTGCTGTTAAAATATTTGATTACATCCATTCAGTAGATAGTGAGAAACTTGCAAAAAAAATTGCAGATGAACAAAATAAGATAAATAAAAAAATCAAAATATTTTTACAGGTTAATATTGGTGATGAAAATCAAAAAACAGGTGTTAATAAAAAAGATGTTAGCTATCTGGTTTCTTACTGTAAATACATTGGTTTAGATTTAATAGGTTTAATGTGTATTCCCCCAATAAATATTGATCCAGAAATCTACTTTAAAGAGATGAATAAATTAAAAAAAACTCTTGATCTCTTTGAATTAAGTATGGGTATGTCCTCAGATTATCTATTAGCTGCCAAACATTTAGCAACATATGTTAGAGTCGGATCTAGTATCTTTGGTCAGAGGTCCTAAAAAATTTTTATTTTAGAATTTTTTTTGATTAACTTAACCATAATTAAAAAATCTTTTTCCTTCAAGGCAATACATCCAGCTGTGGGTCTATAATCTTTAGTTAGGTGTATAAAAATACAACTTCCTAAACCAGTGACGGGTTTTTTAAAGTTGTATTTGATTGGTATTAGAAAATCATATTTACTGTCTTTTCTTCTTAATTTTTCATGTCTGATTTCTTTTTCAATTTTGATGAGTTTATTATATTTTTTTGGAAAGCGAGCATCATCGCACCAACCCATATTACTTTTGATTTCAACACATTTTAGTAAGGTTGATGGTTTAGTTTTACGATCTTTCCTAAAATAAAGGTTTTCAATTTTAAATGTACCTTTGGGTGTTTTTTGGTCACCTTCTTTTTTACTCTTTATTAACCCTTTTTTCCCAATAGAACACCTAAATTTAAATTCATCTATTTGAAGTGTGTATTTATTTTTCATTAAAATTGTCATATTCTCTAATTTGTGACCACTCAAAATTTAATAATATATAAGTTTAATACATTATATCATATTCTTGAAGAACTCAGTTTAGATTTAAATTTTAAGATTGCTTTTATAGATAGTGAAAATTCCTTAAAAGAAAAAGTAAAAAATCTAAATAATCATTTAATTATATCAAATAAAAAATATTCAGATATTGGCAATCAATTTATTTTAGTTAATGCACCAATTGATATTCAAAAATTAATTGAAAAGATAAATATTGAATTTTTAAAAATACATTTTAACAGCCAGTCTAAAGTGAAAATAAATAATTATATTATTGATCTAAATTCAAGAGAAATGCTAATAAATAATACCAAGCTTAAATTGACTGAAAAAGAGATTAATACAATTACTTACTTATCTAAATCAAACAATCCAGTAAGTATCGATGAATTACAACAAAAGGTATGGAGTTATCAATCTGACATAGAAACCCATACTGTTGAGACTCATATTTATCGATTAAGAAAAAAAATTTTAAATACTTTTAATGATAATCAATTCATTGTTAGTAAAAAAAATGGCTATCAAATCAAATAAAAAAAACCCATTTGTTAAAGATTTGTTTACCAAAAAGTATAAGCCAAAAATAGTTAAGCCCAAAAAGGGAAAGGGAAGTTTTAAAAGAAAAAAAAGCTAAACTTACAGTCTTGCACCAATCTGCTGTATTACTTTTGAAGACATTTCATTACCTTTTTCCAAACATTCTTTTGTTGATAATTGATTAATGTACCCGTGAAGAAATCCAGCGGCGAATAGATCGCCAGCACCTGTAAGGTCTAAAATTTTAAGATTTTTTTGTACGTCAATTTCAAAAATTTTTTCACCACGAACTGCAACCGCACCTTTTTCACCTCTAGTAATAACTATTAACTTATTAAGTTGTTTCGAAAAGTCGATAACTTCACTAAAATTTTTTGCTTCAATTAATGAGGTAATTTCTTGTTCATTAGCAAAAGTTATATCCAGTTTATTTTTAACTAAATTTAAAAAATTAAGTTTATGTCTATCTACACAAAATTGATCAGAGAGCGACATAGCTACTTTGTTTGCATTATTAATAGCTTTTTCAAATGCTTTTTTTGGTTCTCCTTCGTCCCACAAGTAACCTTCTAAAAATATCATTTCACTTTTTTTAATTGCATCAGAGCTGACATCATTTTCATTAATTTTTCCTGCTGTTCCTAGAAATGTACACATTGTTCTTTCAGAGTCTGGAGTAACCAATATTAAACAAGTACCTGTTGGTAATTCTTCCTTCTTTTTTGAGTAAAAATATTCTACATTTTCCTTTTTTAGACCTTCTTCGTATTTGCCACCAAAGTTGTCATCAGAAACTTTTCCAATAAATCCTACCTGGTCACCAAGTTGAGACAATCCAACTATGGAATTTGCAACAGACCCTCCAGAAACAGTTTTTTCAATTTTGAGACTTCTTAATAAATTTTTGAATTCGTTTTCATCAAAAAATAGTTTCATCGTACTTTTTGTAAGATTATTCTCTTCAATAAAACCGTCATTTACTTTGCAAATAACATCGACTATTGCATTTCCTATTCCTAAAATTTTCATATTATGTTTTTTTGGTAATAACAGGTTTTTTTCTATTTGGGTAGCAAGTAGTGCATATTTTACATTTTAAACCATAACAGTCTCTTGCCTTACAATATTCTCTACCATAAAAAATTATTTGTAAATGAAGTTTAGACCAAGTTTTTTTTGGAAACATTCGTTTTAAATCTTTTTCAGTTTGAATTACATTTTTTCCATTTGTTAATCCCCATCTTTGTGCAAGTCTATGAATATGAGTATCAACTGCAAAAGCTGGATATCCAAAGCCCTGTGACACCACCACACTAGCTGTTTTATGGCCCACACCTGGTAGTTTTTCTAGTTCCTCAAAGGTTTTAGGAACTTTTCCATTATGTTTTTCTATAATTTGTTTTGACATTAAATAAATACTTTTAGCTTTAACTCTAAAAATACCAATTTTTTTTATCAATTTTTCTATTCTTTTTCTTCCTAATTTTACAAAGTGATATGGTTTAAAGTATTTTGGATATATATTTTTGGTTACGTTGTTAACATTTACATCAGTGCATTGAGCTGAAAGAAGTACAGAAATTAATAGAGTAAAAATATTTTTACTTTTTAAAGGAACCGGTGTTTCTGGATAAATTTTATTTAAAGTTTTAATTATAATTTTTACTTTTTGTTTTTCATTCATTATGAAAAATTAAGCAAATCTCTCATAGAATATAATCCTGGTCTTTTTTTCATTAACCATTTAGAAGCTGTTAACGCCCCATCAGAGTATAATGTTCTATCAAAAGCTTCATGGTTTAGGGTAATTATCTCCTTTCTATTTGAGAATTTTACTTCATGTTCCCCAATAACCTCATTCTTTCTAATGGAATTAAAATTAATTTTTTTCCCATAAGGAAAAGAATTTTTATTTAAAAATTTCTTACCAATTAAATTATATAAATTCTTATTTTTTCCATGTGCAATTCCTTTTCCTAGCATTAACGCTGTACCTGATGGATAGTCTTTTTTGTGCTTGTGGTGCACCTCAAATATTTTACTTAAGTATTTATCATTCAATGATTTTGATGTTATTTCAGTTAAATACATTAATAAATTTACCCCTAAACTCATATTACCAGCTTTTAAAATGGGTATTTTTTTTGAGTATTTCTTAATTTGATTTTCTTGGCTTCTACTAAAACCAGTTGTACCAATAACGACTTTTTTTTTAAGTTTAGATGCTAGTGTTAATATTTCTAAGGTGCACTCGGGAACAGTAAAATCAATAATTACATCAGTTTTTTTAAATGCCTTTTCAGAATTTAATTCTGGTGTAATTCCGTTAAACTTTTTATTTACTAGTCTATTTTCTGTAAGTGTAACTAATTTGAAATCCTTATTTTTTTTAGAAGATACAATCAGTTGCTGACCCATTCTTCCCATGCAGCCTGAAATTGATAAATTAATTTTTTTCATTATGAAAATATTAACCTTTTTTAATTAATTAGTCTTTTAGTTTTTCCAAAAACTCTTAGCTTTTTGAAAGAATTTTCTAATACTTGGATTGGATTTTTCGTTCTCGATTTCTCTAAATTTTTCTAGCAACTCTTTCTGTTGTTTATTTAAAAATATAGGAACCTCTGTATTAACTTGTACATACAAGTCTCCAAAATCACCTCTTCTCATGAAGGGCATTCCTTTACCTTTTAATCTAAATTGTTTTCCACTTTGAGTTCCGTCAGGTATTTTAATTTTTGCTTTACCTCCATCAATTGTTGGAATTTCAATTGTTGTGCCTAATGCAGCATCAGCTATTGATATAGGAAATTCAAAAAACAAATTTTCATCTGATCTTTTAAATAAATCATGTGAATTAACATTTATAAACAGATATAAGTCACCTGTTGCTCCACCCTTGCTACCAGCTTCTCCTTTGCCTGCTAATCTTATTCTTGTTCCATCATCTACCCCTTTTGGTATCGTTACAGATATTTTTTTTGAAGCTTGTTTTTTACCTTGACCATTACAGTCGCTACAAGGGTTTGTGATTTCTTCTCCATTACCATTACACTGAGGGCAGGTTTGTTGAACAGTAAAAAATCCTTGATTAGATCTTATTTTTCCATTTCCACCGCAATAGGTACATCTATCTGGCGAATGACCAGGTTTAGAGCCATTTCCTTTGCAGGTATTACATTTTTCAGTAGTTGAAAATTTGATATCTTGTTTTTTGCCTTGATAAGCTTCTTCAAGAGAAATTGATAAATCGTATCTTAAGTCCGAGCCTCTATTGTTAGAGTTTCTAGTGTTTCTAGATCTTCCTCCACCTCCAAAATCCCCAAAAAAATCCTCAAAAATATCTGAAAAATCTGCCCCACCAAAACCACCAAAACCACCACTTTGTCTTCCTCCACCACCTTCAAAAGCAGCATGACCAAAGTTATCATAATTTTGTTTTTTTTCTTTATCTGAGAGAATGCCATAAGCTTCACTGGCTTCTTTAAATTTATCTTCAGCAGCCTTATCACCCGGGTTTTTATCTGGATGATGTTTTACAGCGAGTTTTCTATAGGCTGATTTTAATTCTTCAGGGCTTGCATTTTTGCCAACACCCAAGACGTCATAAAAGTCTCTTTTAGCCATAAGTTACTTTAAGATGATAGTTGTTGATTGTCTTAAGCGCTTTTTTCTTTGTCTTCTTCTTTATTTTCTTCCTTGTTCTCTTCTTTTACTTCTTCAAAATCTGCATCAACTACATTATCGTCTTTTTTCCCTTCATCATTTTTATCACCATCACCAGATGAACTTGGTTTTTTGTCCTGAGATTTATAGATAGCTTCACCTAATTTCATTGAAGCTTGAACTAAAGTTTCTGTTTTTTTCTTAATATCTTCATTATCAGTTCCTTTAAGAGCTTCCTTTAAACTGGATGATGCATCTTCAATTACCTTCTTTTCAGCATCTGTGATTTTAGATCCATGTTCTTTAAGGTTCTTTTCGGTTGAATGAATTAAAGTGTCAGCTTGATTTCTGGTATCTACAGACTCTCTTTTCTTTTTATCTTCTTCCTTATTAGCTTCTGCGTCTTTAACCATTTTTTCAATTTCTTCATCACTTAGTCCACCTGAAGCTTGGATTTGAATTTTTTGCTCTTTACCAGTTCCTTTATCTTTTGCTGAAACACTAACTATACCGTTAGCATCAATATCAAAAGTAACTTCAATTTGAGGAACTCCTCTTGGCGCTGGAGCGATACCAACTAACTCAAAGTTTCCCAACATCTTATTGTCAGTCGCCATTTCCCTTTCACCCTGAAGCACTCTAATAGAAACTGCGGGCTGATTGTCTTCTGCTGTAGAAAATACTTGGCTCTTTTTTGTTGGTATTGTTGTATTTTTCTCAATTAGCTTAGTTGATACACCACCTAGTGTCTCGATACCTAGAGATAAAGGTGTAACATCTAAAAGAAGCACATCTTTTACATCACCCTGAAGCACACCAGCCTGAATTGCAGCACCCATAGCAACAACTTCATCTGGATTAACACTTTTATTTGGATCTTTTCCAAAAAAGTTTTTAACTTCTGCTAGAACTTTTGGCATTCTAGTCATTCCACCAACCATAACAATCTCATCAATGTCACTTGCTGATATGCCGGCATCTCCTAATGCTGTTTTGCAAGGTGGTAGCGTTCTAGCTATTAAATCTTCGACAAGAGCCTCAAGTTTAGCTCTAGTCATTTTTAAGTTAATATGTTTTGGACCTGTTTTGTCAGCAGTTATGAATGGTAAATTGATATCAGTTTGTTCTGCTGAAGATAATTCAATTTTGGCTTTTTCAGCTGCTTCTTTTAACCTTTGAAGTGCAAGCTTGTCTGATGTTAGATCAATTCCATTATCTTTTTTAAACTCTGCAATTAAGTAATCAACGATTGTGTTATCAAAGTCTTCACCACCTAAAAAAGTGTCTCCATTTGTAGATTTAACTTCAAATACACCATCTCCTAATTCAAGAATAGAAACATCAAATGTTCCTCCACCTAAATCATATACTGCAATTTTCTTATTTTGTTTTTTATCTAACCCATATGCAAGTGATGCTGCTGTAGGTTCGTTAATAATTCTTAAAACTTCCAAGCCTGCAATTTTGCCAGCATCTTTTGTTGCTTGTCTTTGTGCATCGTTAAAATATGCAGGAACTGTTATTACCGCCTTAGTTACTTCTTGACCCAAGTATTTCTCAGCCGTCTCTTTCATTTTTTGAAGAATGAAAGCAGATATTTGTGAAGGTGAGTACTTTTCATCCTTTGCTTCAATCCAAGCATCACCTTTTTCAGAGTTAACTATTTTAAAAGGAGCTGCAGTTATATCTTTTTTTACTGTTGGGTCTTCAAAATTTCTTCCAATAAGTCTTTTAACAGCAAAAATTGTATTTTCAGGATTTGTTACCGCTTGTCTTTTCGCGGGTTGACCAACTAGTTTTTCTCCATCATCTGTAAAGGCTACAACTGAAGGAGTTGTTCTTGCACCCTCAGCATTTTCTAATACTTTAGGTTGGCTTCCTTCCATGATTGATACACATGAGTTTGTTGTACCAAGATCTATTCCAATAATTTTGCTCATAATTTAAATACTCTCTTTCATATATGTGTTAATTTTAATTCTACAAGTTCAACAAATGTAATTATTTGTTTAAATTCTCCTTATTTTCCTCATTTTTATCATCTTTATTTTCTGTCTTTTTAGATACACCAACTAAAGATGGTCTTAGCAACCTGTCTTTTATCATAAAACCTTTTTGTACTTCTTGAACGATAGTTCCAGGCTCTTTTTGATCATCTTCAATCTCCATCATTGCTTGATGCAAATTTGGATCTAATTTTTTATTAAGACAATCTATTGGTCTAATATTGTTTTTTGTAAAAATAGAGATTAAATCTTTATTAATAATATCAAAATGTTCCAAAGTTTTTTTTAATGCTTCCGAATCTTTAAGAGCTTCATCACTTTCTAAAATTAATTTAGATCTTGCAAGGTTATCAATTAAATTCAAAGCCTCTTTTGCAAATGCAAATCCACCATAATCAAATGCATCCTCTTTTTCTTTTTCAAACCTTCTTCTTTGGTTTTCCATTTCAGCAAAAGTTCTTGCTAATTTATCTTCTAATTCTTTTATTTTTTCTTCAGGGGATAGTTCTATTTTTTCTTCTGTACCTTTGATCTCTTCTTGCTTATCCTCTGATTGTTTGTCAGCCTCAATTTCCTCACTTGAAGTTTTAGCTGTAGTATTTTCTTGAGTTGGGTTTTCCTCTTTTTCCATGACAGCATATATGGTAAGAAATCTGAGAATTGCTAGGTATTAATGAAAAAAATCTCAAAATTGCTTATAGGCACTAATAACAAGGGAAAATATAAGGAAATTAAAGATTTATTGCCAAAATACATCAAAACCTACTCAACATCTGAATTCAAACTAAAGAGTCCCAAAGAAGATGGACTGACATTCGAGGAAAATTCAATAATAAAATCCAAATACTTCTCAAAAAAAACCAGATTAATTTGTCTGGCTGATGATTCAGGGCTTGAGATAGACATTTTAGATAAAAATCCAGGAATTTATTCAGCTAGATGGGGTGGAAAAAAAGGAGATTTTAAAAAAGCCATAAATAGAGTGTACAAAGAATTGTCAAAAAAAGACATAAATTGGAAATATAAAAAAATTAAAGCTAGATTTATTTGCGCATTATCAATTTGTTATTTAGATAAAAAAATATCATCTGTTTTAGGTAAAGTTGAGGGGTATATTTCAATAAAACCAAAAGGAAAAAATGGTTTTGGCTATGATCCAATTTTTATTCCTAAAAATAAAAAAAAAACTTTTGGTGAAATGAGCTCTTTACAAAAATATAAAATAGATCATCGTTTTATTGCATTTAAGAAAATTAAAAAATTTCTATAATTTTTTTATCTTCAATTTTATAAAAGTTTAAACGATGATTAATCTTGTTATTTTTGATATCAAAAATACCAATCTTTCCTTTAAAAGAATTTTTCTTTTTAAAAACTTTATTTAAATTAGAAAGATTAGTTTTTATTGATAAATAATATACAAGACCCACAAGGTCATAGCTTAATAACGATAAGTGTGAAGGATATTCATTAAATTCTTTAAAAAATTTTTCTTTATAATTTTCAAAATTATTTTGATTTATAGATGGGTAATATAAAGGCTGAATATTTATTTCATTTAATAAACTTTTATTAAACCACTGGTTTAATGTAATAAAATACTTATTTCTAGGAGAAACATCCGTATATAAAAGTGATGTGGATACACTTTTTAAACTTTCATCAAAATCTGCAATCACGACTGCATCAAAATTTAAACCACCTAAAGTATATCTCTGTTCAAGTTTTTTAATTTTCTTTTCTTTGTTTGATTGATTTGATTTTTTTAATCTTAAAATTTCATCTTTTAAATTTTGTTTTCTTATCTGATAATTAGTAATTTTTTCAATCTGTTTAGTTAATTTTGTAGGTTCTGTACTATAGTCATAATCTTTAAATATTTTAATTCTTGATTCTTTAATTCCTTTTTTGACTTCGAATTCATAATTCTGAATAGGTGTTAAAAATATTGTTCTCTTTATATTGTTTGTTTCTATAAATTTTTTTATGGTATTAAATTGAGAAGTTGAATTTATTCCTGCAGAAATAACATTTTTTGGAAGATCCAGTGTTTTGTTTGTTAATGACAAGAAAGTTATATCTTTGATTTCATCCAAATAAGATATGCTTTCATAGAAAACTGGACCAATAACAACCTTTACTCCCATTTGTTTTAATTCGAATGCAGATTTAAGTGCTTTATTTGACTTAGAAGCTGTATCTTTAGGAATAATTTCTATTGAATTGTTATTAATATCTTTCACTGCCAATCTGACAGCTTTAATGATTGATTGCCCTAGTTCTTTATTTGAACCAGTTAAAGGAACCATTAAACCGATTTTAATTTTTTCTGAAGCTTTTGTAGAAAATGAAAGTAATAAAGAAAAATTTAATATTACCAAAAAAATAATTTTAATAAATTTACTCATTATTAATGTTAGTATAATATTTTTTAAGCTTAATTATGATCATAAAATCACAATCTCAAATAAAAGATATTGAAAATGGTCTTTATTTAGTATCAACACCAATTGGTAACTTGAAAGATATTACTTTAAGAGCCATAGAAACATTAAAAAAATCCACTTATATTCTTTGTGAAGACACAAGAGTTTCTAGAATTTTATTAGATAGATATGAAATAAAATCACGTCTGATCTCAAATCATAAATTTAATGAGTCAAAAAATATAAATAAGATCATAGATCTTCTTAAATCTGGAGAAACAATTTCATTAATTTCAGATGCTGGAACCCCAAGTATTTCTGATCCAGGTGCAATTTTAGTAAATGAATGTGTTAAAAATAATATAAAAATTATCCCAATTCCAGGACCTTCAGCTGTTGTAACAGCAGTTTCAATAAGTGGTTTTTCAGAAAAATTTATTTTTTATGGATTTTTACCTGAAAAAAAACAAGCAATTGCAAACGTCTTTAATCAAATATCAAAATTTAATGATACATGTGTTTTTTTTGTATCTTCAAAAAAAGTGAATAAAATTATTCCTGAATTAAAAAAGAATTTTAGCGGGAGAAAAGTAATATTTTGTAGAGAAATTTCAAAATTATATGAAGAATTTATAAGAAAAAACGTTGATGATTTGGAAATATTTAACAAAGAGCTAAAAGGAGAGCTAACAATAGTAATTTCAGAAAAAAAAATTGAAAAAAATATGTCACAAGAATTAAGTGAATCAGATATGAATATAATAAAAAAAATGATTAATAAATTAACTATAAAAGAAATTACTGAAATTATTAGTCAAAATAAAGATATTTCAAAAAAAGAAATTTATAATTATTGTTTAAAAATAAAAAATGAAATTTAAATTAATATTAGTAATTCTGTTTGGTGTAATTTTCTCTAGCTGTGCTGGTGTTTCCTCAAAAGGTATTTTTGGTACCGGAGTTTCCATTGCTTTTGATCCGAGAACTGTTGGTACCCAAATGGATGATTCAATTATGCAAAAAAATTTAGCTGCGAGAATTCTAGTCAAAGATAAAAAATATCTATTATCAGTTAAATCTAAAGTATTAGATGGAAGAATCTTTTTAACAGGAAAAGTTGATAGTCCTGAGGAAAAATTACTATTAACAAAATTAGCCTGGGAAATAAAAGGTGCTAGATCAGTTCGTAATGATATAAAGATCAAAGAGGAATTTAATTTTAAAAGATCTGCAAAAGATATTTTGATAACCTCTCAGCTTCGTACAGCAATGATTATAAATAAAAATATTAAAGCAACCAACTATCAAATAGATACTTATAAGAAAAAAATTTATGTTTATGGCATTGCATTAACTGCTGAAGAAAAAGATCTTGTGATTAGTGAGGCTAATGAAATATTAGATGTAGAAGATGTTATTGCAAGCATTATTCTTGTAGAAGATCTAAGAATTCAAAGAGAATAATTATTTTTTATAATCAATAACATCTGCAGAATAAGCAGCAATAGACGCTAAATTAATAAGTTCTGATGTCGAAGATCTTAAAGGAGCTATCTCTATTGGTAATCCAAGCCCAATTAATAAAGGCCCAATAACTTTAGTGTCTCCTAAAGTTTTCATCATTTTATAAGATATAGCAGCACTATGTTGACCAGGCATAATCAATATATTTGCTTTACCAACAATTTTTGAAAAAGGATAAAGCTCTTCATATTCAGGATTTAAGGCAACATCTGGCTGCATGTCTCCATCAAATTCAAAATCTACTTTTCTTTTTTTTAATATATCTACTGCATTTCTAATATGTTTTGTTCGGCTGGTGAGAGGTTGACCAAATGTAGAGTGAGAAACAAATGCTACTTTAGGATCAAAACCAAACAATCTTACTACTCTAGCTGTTGAAATTGCTATTTCAGCCATTTGTTCTGATGTTGGATATTCATGAACACTAGTATCACCAACAAAAATAGTTTTACCTTTGTAAACAACCATATTGAGACCAAACATGATTTCCCCATCTCTTACATTAACTACTTGTTTTATTTTTTCTAATGAAGCGCCAAATCGTCTTGTGTTTCCTGTGACAGCACCATCTGCATCACCACAGGCAACCATACTAGTTGCCCATATAACTCTATCGTTTCTAACAAGTCTATCGCAATCTCTTTCTAGTAACCCTTGTTCTCTTTGTAATTTTTGAAATAAATGTTTTACATATTTATTTCTTTTTTCTTCATTTTTTGAGTTTACTATTTCGATATCAAAATTTTCACTGTAACCAATATTTTTAATTTGTTCTTTTATTTTTTCTTCTTTCCCCACAAGAATTGGGATACCTAATTTAGAATTTTTAAATGCTATTGCAGCTTTAAGTGTATTTTCATCTTCACCATCTGCAAATACTATTCTTTTTTGATTCTTTTTAATATAGGAGTTGATTCCTTGCATGATAGTTACAGTTGGATCTAATCTTTGTCTAAGTAGATCTTTGTATATCTCAAAGTCATCAATATTTTTTCTTGCAACTCCACTATCCATTGCAGCTTTTGCAACAGCGGCTGGAATAATACTAATTAATCTTGGATCAAATGTTGAAGGAATAATATATTCTTTACCATAATGTGGTCTTTCACCTCCCATAGCAGCCACAACTTCATCCGGAACATCTTCTCTTGCAAGTTTTGCAATTGCTTGTGCTGCAGCAACTTTCATTTCTTCATTTATTGTTTTTGACCTAACATCTAAAGCGCCTCGAAAAATATAAGGAAAACCAATTAAGTTATTTACTTGATTTGGATAATCTGATCTTCCAGTTGCAACTATCGCATCGTCTCTAACTTCGTTTATTTCTTCAGGAGTAATTTCTGGATCTGGATTTGCACAGGCAAAAATTATAGGATTTTTTGCCATCTTTTTTACAAATTCTTTCTTGAGAGCACCTTTGGCTGACAAACCAAGAAAAACATCTGCACCACTTATTGCATCTTCAAGAGTCCGTAAATTAGTTTCGATCGCATACCTTGATTTCCATTGATCTATTCCATCAGGCCTACCTTTGTAAATCACACCTTTTCTGTCCAACATAATAATATTCTTATTTGGGACACCTGAATTTTTAAATAACTCTGTACATGCTTGAGCAGACGCACCAGCTCCATTAACAACTACTTTAATTTCTTTTATTGATTTACCACTTATGTCCAATGCGTTTATTAGTGCTGCAGTTGTAATAATAGCTGTCCCGTGCTGATCATCGTGAAAGACAGGTATATCTAAAATTTCTTTTAATTTTTGCTCTATTATAAAGCAGTCAGGGGCAGCAATATCCTCTAAATTTATCCCACCAAAACTAGGAGCAAAATTTTTAATTGAATTAACAATTTCATGTGCATCAGAACAATCTATCTCAAGATCAATGGAGTCAATATCTGCAAATCTTTTAAAAAGCACTGCCTTACCTTCCATTACAGGTTTTGACGCAAGGGCCCCTAAATTACCCATTCCTAATATTGCAGAACCATTACTTATAACAGCTACTAAATTCCCTTTACTTGTATAATCGTATGCAGTCTCTGGATTTTCACTAATCATTCTTACAGGAGCTGCAACACCTGGAGAGTATGCTAAAGCAAGATCTCTCTTAGTGGTCATGTTTTTTGATGAAATGATCTCAATCTTTCCAGGCTTCTTATCTTTATGAAAATCTAGAGCCTCTTTATCTGTGTAGTGATCAATGTTAGTTTTTTTCATTTTTGATAATTAGGTATACAATTAGGGTAAAATTAAGACTAATATGATTTATGAACATAGTTAAGTCAACAGGCACATTTGGTTTTTTTACGATAATAAGCAGATTGCTTGGTTACTTAAGAGATATTCTAATAGCAATTTTCCTTGGTACGGGAATGTTGGCTGATGCTTTCTTTGTAGCGTTTAGAATTCCAAATACATTTAGAAGATTATTTGCCGAAGGTACTTTTAATGCAGCATTCGTTCCAAGTTATTCATTAGAATTAATTAAGGGAAAAAAACAATCAAATACATTTGCTAACGATATTTTTAATCCTCTGTTTCTAGGATTATTATTTTTAACAATTGTGATTGAAATTTTTATGCCTGCATTTGTTTCAATTATTGCCCCAGGATTTGTAGGTGATTTTGAAAAAATGGAGTTAGCAATAAATTTAACTAGGATTACATTTCCTTTTTTATTTTTTATTTGTTTAGCATCATTTTTCTCTGCAATTCTAAATTCACATAATAAGTTTGCAGCTGCGCTGCGGCCCCAATAATTTTAAATATTGTTTTAATTTTAGTATTAATTTTTTCTAAATCTTTAGGAGATCAGTTAGTTTATTATTTATCTTATGGTGTTTCTTTAGCTGGTTTTTTTCAATTAATATTTTTATATAAGTATGTATCAAAATATTACTCACTTAAACTTAGCTTTAAATTAAAAACAAGTAATAAAGTTAAGTTTTTTTTTAAAAAACTTTTACCAAGTATTTTTTCTTCCGGGGTTACCCAAATTAATATTTTAATTGGAACGATAATTGCATCATTTCAAGCAAGCGCTGTTTCTTATTTATATTATGCGGATAGAATTTATCAAATTAACTTAGCTATTGCCGGTATTGCGATTGGAGTTGTTATACTTCCACAACTTTCAAAACATATTCAATCCAGAAAAAAGAACAAGATTTTGCTAATACAAAATAAAGCTCTTGAATTAAGTTTATTTTTAAGTCTACCAGCGACTATTGCTTTAATTATTGGGTCAGAACAAATTATTTCAGCTTTATTTGGATATGGGTCTTTTAACGAAAATTCAGTGAATAATTCAAGTTTAGCTTTGTATTATTTTGCATTAGGTCTGCCCGCCTTTGCTTTGATAAAAGTTTTTTCAAGTTTTTTCTTTGCAAATAATGATACCAAAACTCCATTTTTTATTTCTTTGATTTCTGTAGTATTTAATATTTTTATTAGTATTTATTATTTTAGTGAAGTTGGTTTTATAATAATTCCAATAGCAACTTCTATTTCTTCATGGTTTAATTCAATTTTGTTATTTATTTTTTTAAAAAAAAGAAAATTATTTTACTTCAATCAAATATTCTTTATCAAATTTATCAAAGTAGTTTTTGCATCAATCCTAATGGGTTTATTTTTTAACTTTTTATTAAATTTTTTTCAAAATGAATTAGCTTTTAATCAATCAATTAAATCTTTTTACTTAGTTTTATCTGCAATATTAGGATTGTTATTTTATTTAATTGTGTGTTATTTCATCAAAGCTTTCCAAATGAATGATATTAAATTAAGGTATTAGTTTATGAGTAAAAAAATATTTTCTGGTGTTCAACCTACAGGCAATCTCCATCTAGGAAATTACTTAGGAGCCATAAAAAATTTTGTAGATTTAAATAATGATACCGAAAATGAGTGTATATTTTGTGTTGTAGATTTACATGCCATCACTGTTAAGCAAGATCCTAAGGAGTTAAGGAATAATATTCAAGAAACAGTAGCCACATTTATTGCTAGTGGGATAGATCCCAAAAAAAGTATAATTTTTAATCAATCAAAGGTGCCAGCTCATGCTGAAGGAGCATGGATACTGAGTTGTATTGCTAGAATGGGGTGGCTAAATAGAATGACCCAATTTAAGGAAAAAGCTGGAAAAGATAAAGAAAAAGCAAGTGTTGGTCTTTATTCTTACCCAGTTCTTATGGCAGCAGACATCCTTCTTTATGATGCAACCCATGTTCCTGTAGGAGATGATCAAAAACAACATTTAGAGCTATGTAGAGACATTGCTCAAAGGTTTAATACTGATTTTGAAATTGAAAATTTTTTACAGGTTCCAGAGCCTTTAATCCAAAAAGAATTTTCAAGAATTATGAGCCTTAAAGATGGTTCAAAGAAAATGAGTAAATCTGAATTGTCAGACTTAAGTAGAATAAATTTAACTGATGATAAGGATTTGATTATAAATAAAATTAAAAAAGCAAAAACAGATCCACTACCAATGCCCAGTAAACAAAAAGATCTTGATGAAAGACTAGAAGCAAAAAATCTTTTAGGTATATATTCAAGCTTAACAAATTCTACTTTAGAAAAAAGTATAGAAAATTTTGCAGGTAAAAATTTCTCGGAATTTAAACAAAAATTATCTGAAGTACTCGTTGATAAGATTCAACCTATTTCTACAGAGATCAAAAAATTATTAGATGACAAATCATATTTGGACAATACTCTTCTAGAAGGAGTTGAAAGAGCTAATGTAATAGCCTCAAAAAAGATCAAAAGAATTAAAGAAATAGTAGGTTTTTAGATAAAATTTATTAACAAGTTTTAATTTTTTAAATATTCACTATATATAATTCATGTTCGTTCAAACTGAAGTTACACCAAACCCTAATTCACTTAAGTTTCTGCCTGGAAAAAAAGTGTCTAATAGTGGACCGTATGAAATTACTAACAAAGATGAAACTCAAAATGCACTAGTTAGAAATTTATTATCTATTAACGGAGTAGAAGGAATTTTTTTAGGAGAAGACTTTATTTCCATCAATAAAAAGGAAATAATAAAATGGGATGAAATAAAACATATAGTAATTTCATTTATTAATGATTTTTATTCTGAGGGAAAAGAATGTGTCATAGATGAAAGTTTAGAAGAGCAAAATTCAAATCTAGATGACCTTGAGCAAAAAATAGTAAAAATTTTAGATGAAAAAATAAGACCAGCAGTAGCTAGAGATGGTGGGGATATTAAATTTAAAGAATTTAAAGATGGAGTAGTTAAAGTTCAATTACAAGGAAGTTGCTCTGGATGTCCAAGTTCTACAATGACATTAAAGCAAGGAGTTCAAAACCTTTTATGTCATTATTTACCTGAAGTAAAAGAAGTTGTTGCAATTTAGAAATATGAAAAATAATCAAGATTTATTTGAACAAAGAAGTAAAGATAATTTATTAAAAATTTTTTTAAGTAGTTTTTTAATAATTTCTTTTTTCTATATTGCACCAATATTTATTAATTTTGCTGATAAAAATTTTTATACAAAAGAGTATACAAATAATTCTAAAAAGATTTTAGCTTATACACTTAACAATGAAGATAAAAATAAAAAAGAAAATGAAACTTTAAATGAAGAAGAAGTTCTGGTTGATATCTACAGCTTAAATAATAGCGAGACGGAGGCAGTTTATTTAAGTGCGGCATCAATAAATAAATTATTTAAAGAAACTGATTACGATCTTAATGATGTTAGACAAAAAAAATTAGTTAAACCAGTTGCATTAACATTGTTGCCTAACGAATTAAAAATGATTGAAAATAGTAAGAAAAGAAAAGAATTTTTTATACAAATTGTTTTGCCTTTAATTATTAAAGAAAACAACATTATTAAAAAAGACAGAAGAACACTTTTTGATATTATTAACAAAAGCAATAACACAACTCTAGAATTAAATTGGCTTGAAAAAAAATATAAACAATACGGCGTAAAATCTAAAGATTTATCAACATTAAAAATAAGAATGGATGAAATACCAGTGTCTCTTGCAATTGCTCAAGCAGCAAAAGAAACAGGCTGGGGAACTTCTAGATTTGCTCAAGAGGGTAATGCTTTATTTGGACAATGGACTTGGTCTGGAGAAGGTTTAAAACCAAAAGATGCAGAAAAGGGAGCAGATCATAAAGTTATGAAATTTAACATTTTACAAGCATCTGTTAGAGCCTATCAAAGAAATTTAAATACTCATCCAACTTATAAAGATTTAAGAAAAGCTAGGGCAGAATTTAGAGACTCTAATAAACCACTAGATAGTTTAGAACTTTCTAATTATCTAAATAAGTATGCGGAAACAGGAAATCAATATGTTGAAGTTTTGCAGCAAATAATAAAACAAAACAAACTAAAAGATTTTGATGATGCTAAGTTATTACCTTCAAGTTCTGATCTAGATAGTCTTATTTAATTTTTTTTAATAGGAAACTGAACACCAAACCATCGCCATTTTCCATTGTCATTTAACGAGCAATTAATTCTACCTCTTCTTGGAACAAATGGGCCTCTAAAATTTATTTTTAACGTATTATCGTTTAAAGTTGTATTAGATCTTTCCCAGATATCCAATTCATTCGAATAACAATTGATATTGTTTAAATTAGTTTGTTCATTAAAAAACTTAACTTGAAAATTAGGAGGATTATTTTCTACAGATAATTTTTTCTCTAGAGGAAGTAATTGTGCATATTCAAGTGGAAATGAATTAATAATAGAACGAAATCTTTTTAATTCCCCATAATTTTCATTAATTGGAAATCTAGGTAGTTCAAATTTATCTTTATTTAAATCAATTACTCCAGAGTGTTGGCCAAAAGCAAAATCAAAATTTTGAGAAACGTAATCTCTCATGAATTTTGAATATTCACCAAAAGGATAAGAAAATAAATTTGGTATATATCCTAAATTTTTTAAAAATATTTCATTTGCTTTTTCTATGTCTGAAATAAAAAAATTATCATCTTTATCAATAAGATATCCATGGGAATGTGAGTGGTGACCTATTATAGCGAATTCTTCAGTCTCAACTTCTTTAATTTGTTCCCAAGTCATATATCCACTTTTTCCAACAGGCTCTGTTGAAACAAATAAAATAAAAGGAATCTTATTTTGTTTTAAAAACGGCCATACCTCAAGATAGAAAGATAAAAAACCATCGTCAATTGTTATAAGAATTTCTTTATTTGTTTTTGGTGAACTAAAACTTTCCACAAAATTTTTTGGATTAGAAAAACTGTAATTTGAGTTTTTTATTATTTCTATCTGTTCTTTAAAAACATCCATTTGAATGTTGGTAGAGGGGTATTTATTTTCATTAAAACGATGATACATTAATGACAAAATACCTTCGTCACCAGAATAGTGTTTGATATTATTTTCATCTGAAATAGAATTTGAGCTTAAAAACAGAATAAAAATGAATAAACTTATCATAGATGCTGCAAGTGAAAAAATTTTTTTAATGATCATCTCTAATGCTAGTATTTATAATATTACTCATGAGAATACTAAAATTAATTATGAAAAATTAACCATAATCATTAATGATTTTCTTTCATCAAATGATATTAAAATTACCAATATAAGTGGGATTTATATTAATCAAGGATCAGGAAGCTTTGCGGGTATAAGAAATTCAATGTCAGTTGTTAAAGCCTTTAACGTTGCAAAAAATATTGATTATTACTGTTACAATTTAGATGATTTTAAAGATGAAAAAGACTTAAGTTATGAAAATATCCCCAATTTATGTAAAAAATATAAAATTAAAAAAAATTTGATTAATCCTGTTTATTTAAGTTAAAATTAATTATGTCAGAAACTATTGAGGAAAAATGTTTATTAAAGGGTGTAAAATTAACTGATCAACGCAAGGTAATTGCACAAGTTATGTCACAATCATCTGATCATCCTGATGTAGATGAATTGTATAACAGAGTTTCTAAGATTGACTCAAAGATAAGCATTGCAACTGTTTACAGAACTGTAAAATTATTTGAAGAGACAGGTATACTTGCTAAGCATGAATTTAAAGGTGGGAAAGCAAGATATGAAGAGTTGAATGAAGGACATCATGATCATTTAATAGATGTTAAGTCAGGTGAAATTATTGAATTTGTAGATGAAGAAATTGAAAAACTTCAAAAAAAAGTAGCAGAAAAATATGGCTACAAACTAGTAGACCATAAGCTTGAATTATATGGGATAAAGAAAAAATCCTAATCAATGAAACAAAAAATTTTTATCAAAACATTCGGTTGTCAAATGAATGAGTACGACTCAAGCAGAATATACGAATCAGTAAAAAAAATTGGCTATGAAAAAACAGAAAATTATGAGGATGCTAATTGCTATCTTTTAAATACATGTCACATACGTGATAAAGCTAAAGAAAAAGTTTATCATGAAATTGGAAGGGTAAAAAAAATTTTCAGATCAAAAAAAAAGCCATTAGTGATTATTGCTGGGTGTGTTGCTCAGGCAGAAAATCAGGAAATGCTGAAAAGAGAACCGTACATCGACCTAGTTATTGGACCACAAGCATATCATAAAATCAATGATACAATTTTAAATCATATTAAAAAAAATAAAAAAACCGAAGAAACAGAATTTGATGCTATTTCAAAATTTAAATATTTTAATAAAATTAAAAATAATTCTGGAAAAATTTCTTCATTTTTAACTATCCAAGAAGGCTGTGATAAGTTTTGTCATTTTTGTGTAGTGCCATATACAAGAGGCCCAGAATATTCTAGACCATTTAAACAAATCTTAGATGAAGCTAAGTATTTAATAGACTCAGGTACACAAGAATTAATTTTACTTGGACAAAATGTAAATGCTTACAATAATGAAAAGTATAAATTATCAGATTTAATATTAGAGATCGAAAAATATTCTGACATTAAAAGGATTAGATACACAACATCTCATCCAAAAGATATGTCGGACGATTTAATCGAAGTTTATAAATATTCAAAAAAACTTATGCCATTAGTTCATTTACCAGTTCAAAGTGGGTCCAATAAAGTTTTAGAGCTAATGAATAGAAAACATACAATAAGAGAATATTATAAAATATACGACCGTTTAAAAGAAATTAACCAGAATATTCAATTTTCTAGTGATTTTATAATAGGTTATCCAGGAGAAGAGGATATTGATTTTAAAGCTACTTTTGAACTTATTCAAAAAATTAAATTTATAAATTCCTATTCTTTTATTTTTAGTCCAAGACCAGGCACAGTTGCAGCAGATTTAAAATTGACTGACAAAAAAATCTCCATGGAAAGATTAGAAAAAATTCAAAGCCAGCTATATGAAAATCAGATACAAGTGAATAAATCTTTTGAAGATACAACAATTAATGTTTTAATTGAAAATTTTACAGATGACAAAACTCAAGTTTTTGGTCGATCTGAATATATGACATCTGTTATTTTTAATGGTAAAAAAGAGGATATTGGAAAAATTGTGCCAGTGAAAATTAACAAAAGTAATCGAACCACCTTGTTTGGTGAAAGAGATTTAAGCTCTAATCAAAAGGTAGCATAGCAATTGAGTAGTTTAACAAAAAAAAATAGCGATACTTCCTTAAAGTTTGTTTATTCTGATAATAATTCTTTAAGTGTTATTTTTCATGATAATGAACTCTTGATTGGTGTTGTAGGTGAGTTTAATAAAAATCTAAAAGAATTAGAAAAAATTACAGAAACAAATTTATATTCTAGAGGTAATTCAATTCTAATTAAATCTAATCCTGAAAAAAATGAAATAGTCAAAAATGCAATAAAATTTTTAGCTAATCAATTTATTAACAATGGTAGTATCGAAAATAAGGATATAGTTTCTTCAGTAGATAATTTTATGATTAATGAAAAAGTTAAAAATAATAATGTTACGGATATAATTAAAACTCCAAAAAAATCAATTATTCCTAGATCAGAAAAACAAAAAGATTATGTAAGAGCTTTAAGGCAAAGTGACATAATAATTTCAGCAGGACCCGCAGGAACTGGCAAAACATTTTTAGCTGTAGCTGTAGGACTTACTATGTTATTAGAAAAAAAAATTGAAAGAATAATTTTATCGAGACCAGCTGTTGAAGCGGGAGAAAGGTTAGGATTTTTACCTGGTGATATGAAGGAGAAAGTTGATCCTTATTTAAGGCCTTTATATGACTCATTGTATGATCTCTTTGATTTTGAAAAAATTCAAAGAATGATTGAAATTGGTGATATTGAAATAGCACCACTTGCTTTTATGAGAGGAAGAACTCTAAAAAATTCATTTGCAATTTTAGACGAGTCGCAAAATGCAACTGATACTCAAATTAAGATGTTTTTAACTAGAATAGGAGAAAACTCTAAAATAGTTGTTAATGGAGACCCAACCCAAATTGATTTACCAAATAAAAATATGTCAGGGTTAGTTAAATCAAAAGAATTATTAGGTCATTTAAATGAAATATCTGTCGTTGATTTTGATCATTCGGATGTAGTTAGACACCCGCTTGTCTCTAAAATAGTTAAAGCCTACTCCAAAAATGATTAGTATTGAAGTTTTCTCAGAAGAGAAAGCTTGGTCAAAAAAAATAAGAAAAAAAGAATTTTTTTTCAAAGAAATTTGCAAGTTATTTCCAAAAAAATATCAATTTCCCACCAAGAAAATAACTCTTACTTTACTTCTTTCAAATAACAGGTGTATTAAAAGATTAAACAAAAACTTTAGAAATAAAAATAAGCCTACAGATATTTTGTCATTTCCTTTCTCAAAAAAAAAATTGATATCTAAAAAAACTTATATCGGAGATATTATAATTAGTTATAACTTCATGGATAAACCTAGATCACAAAACATTAAAAATTTTAAGGAAAAAGTAATAAAAACTTTTATACATGGATTCCTTCATCTACTAGGTTTTGATCATATTAAAGATAAAGATTATAAAAGAATGCTTAGCGAAGAAGAAATGATATATAAATCAGTAATTTCAAAGATTAACTAGGTTGATAAAAAAAAATTACATTGAAATAGTTTTTTTAATTACTTTAGGCGCATCCTCATCTTTAAGTTTACCCCCTTACAATTATTTAATAATAAATTTTTTTACTTTTAGTACTTTTTTTGTATTTTTATTTAAAAAATCTAAAATTAATCGAAGTAAAAAGCACTTCTTTTTTTATGGGTGGTTATTTGGATTTGGTTATTTTTTATCAAGCTTATATTGGATATCAATATCATTAACATTTGATCAAAATTTTAAATTTCTAATTCCTGTAACTATTATTTTAATACCTTCATTTTTGGGAATTTTTTATGGATTGGTCACTTTTTGTTTTATAATTTCAAAATCTAAAAAAGTAGTAAGTTCTTTTTTTGTTTTTTCATTATTTTTTGGAGTTTTTGAATTTATAAGAGGTTCAATTTTAACTGGTTTCCCTTGGAATTTAATAGCTTATAGTTTTGTTAATCATTTAGAAATATTAAGTATTAGCTCTTTAATAGGAACTTATGGATTTAATTTATTTTGTATCTCACTGTTTGCTAGTCCTGCAATTTTCATATTGAGAGAAACAAAAAAAGATATTGGAGTTTGTGTTATATTTCTAATTTTACCATTCCTGTTTTATTCGCATGGATTATTCTACAAAGAAAAATTTAGTTCATCAGAAGTTACAAATTACGATTACAAAATAAGAGCCATAGGTTCAAACATTAGTCTTGATAGATTTTATTCAAATATTGATCCGGTCTCAGTTATAAAAGAATTGATTGATATAAGTGAGCCGCAAAAAGATGATAAAACTATATTTATTTGGCCTGAAGGAATTCTCCCTGATATTTCTCAAGAAGAGTTAGTTGAATTTAAGTGGTTATTTGAAGATGTTTTCACCAAAAATCATTTATTATTTATTGGAATTAATAGTCAAAAAACTAATAAAAAAAAAATTAATTATTTCAATTCCTTATCAATTTATGATCATAATTTAAAAATATTAAATTTTTACAATAAAAATAATCTAGTCCCGTTTGGTGAATTTTTACCTTTTGAAAATATTCTCAAAAAATTTGGTTTAAGTGTAATTACAAATAATTATCAATCATTTTCAAACGGTAAAGATAGAAAGATTATGGAGATAAAAAAAGATAAATTTTCTTTAAAGATATTGCCATTGATTTGTTACGAAATAATTTATTCAGGTAAAATTTTTAAAAACCCAAGTTTTGATTTAATAATAAACATCTCTGAAGATGGGTGGTTTGGTGAATCAATAGGACCCAAACAACACTTTGCACATAGCATTTTTAGATCAATTGAAAGTGGTAAATACTTATTGCGTTCAGCAAATAATGGCATTGCAGCTATTGTTAATCCTTTAGGCACTGTTGAACAAAATGTTGAGTATGGTAAATCAGGCTACATTGACTTTAAAAAGGCTAAAAAAATACAACCAACATTATTTTCTAAATATGGAAATAAAATTTTTATAACATTAATTTTATTCTATATTTTTTTGATATTTTCATTTAATAGATTTAAAAATGAGTAATTTAAAAAATTTTCTTTTTACAAGTGAGTCGGTATCTGAAGGTCATCCAGATAAAGTTTCAGATAGGATTTCAGATATGGTAGTTGATAGTTTTCTCTCTGGAGATCCATTATCAAGAGTAGCATGTGAAACACTTACAACAACTAATAAAGTAGTTTTAGCAGGAGAAGTTAGGGGTCCTGAAATAAAACAAGATGAATTAATTGAAAAAGTTAGAAATTGCATAAAAGATATTGGATATGATCAAGAAGGTTTTACTTGGAGAGAAGCAACAAAAATAGAAAGTCATCTTCATTCCCAATCTGACGATATAGCAATGGGTGTAGACTCGTCTGAAAATAAAGATGAGGGAGCTGGAGATCAAGGTATTATGTTTGGGTATGCTTGTAACGAAACTGATGTTTTAATGCCAGCACCTATTCACTACTCTCATAAAATTTTAAGATTAATGGCAGAAGACAGAAAGTCAGGAAAATTAAAAAATATAGAACCAGACAGTAAGAGCCAAGTTACTTTTGAATATGTAGATGGAAAGCCTACCAAAGTAAAATCTGTGGTAATATCTTCTCAACACTCTTCAGATGTTAATCAATCACAAGTTAGAGACTTGTTGAGACCTTACATGCTAAAGTCCATTCCATCAAATTTTCTTGAGGGTTTTAGTGAAGAAGAGTTTTATGTTAATCCAACTGGTAATTTTGTAATTGGAGGCCCAGATGGAGACTGTGGATTAACTGGAAGAAAAATTATAGTAGATACATATGGTGGTGCCGCACCTCATGGTGGAGGAGCTTTTTCAGGAAAAGATCCTACTAAAGTAGATAGATCTGCAGCTTACGCAGCAAGATATATTGCAAAAAATGTTGTTGCTTCCAAAATTGCAGACAAGTGTTTAATTCAATTAGCTTATGCAATTGGTGTTTCTAAACCATTATCAATTTATGTTGATTTATTTGATAATGACTTAGATAAAAATAAATTTGTTATAGATAAGATAAATGAAAATTTTGATCTAAGTCCTCGAGGAATAAGAGAGATGTTAAATTTAAATAAACCGATATATGAGAAAACAGCTGCTTATGGCCACTTTGGAAGAACGCCAGATGATAACGGATCATTTTCTTGGGAAAAAACTGATAAAATAAGCCATTTTTCTAAATAGTTTCTGTTGAATTAAAAAAAAACTTTATTATATTGCCCTTACATTATTGAATTTACAAAATGGGCATTAGCCCATTTTTTTTTGGAGCAAACAAAAACATGTTAAATAAAAGAGCAGACAAACTAGAATTATTAAGAATTGCTGAAGCGGTAGCTTTAGAAAAATCTATTGATAAAGAGTTAATTATTAGTTCCATGGAAACAGGAATTGCAAAAGCAGCGAAATCTAAATTTGGTCAAGAAAATGAAATTAAAGTTTCAATTAATAGAGATAATGGTGACATTGAAATCTTTAGAAAATTGATTGTAACTGAAAATCCTGAAAATTCTAATACAGAGATTAAACTTGAAGATGCCATTAATCTAAACGAAACCAACAAAGATAAAGCTGTTGGAGATGAAGTATTACAACCATTACCATCATTTGACTTTGGAAGAATTGCGGCCCAAACAGCCAAACAAGTAATTAGTTTTAACGTCAGAGAAGCTGAAAGAGAAAGACAATATAATGACTTTATTGATAAAAAGGACTCAATTTTAAGTGGTATTGTTAAAAGATTAGAATTTGGAAATGTGATTGCTGATCTTGGGCGTACAGAGGCGATCATTCAAAAGAATGAGATGATACCAAGAGAAAATATTAAAGCTGGAGATAGAATTAAAGCTTATTGTTATGATGTTAGAAGAGAGCCAAGAGGACAACAAATTTTCTTATCAAGAGCACACCCAAAATTTATGGAAAAGCTTTTCGTGCAAGAAGTTCCAGAAATCTATGATGGATTAATTGAAATTAAATCATCATCAAGAGATCCAGGAAGTAGAGCAAAAATTTGTGTTAAAGCAGTTGATACATCTCTTGATCCAGTAGGAGCTTGTGTAGGTATGAGAGGTTCTAGGGTTCAAGCTGTTGTAAATGAATTACAAGGAGAAAAAATTGACATTGTAAATTGGTCAGAAGATCCGGCAATTTTAGTATCTAATGCTTTGTCACCAGCTGAAGTTCAAAGAGTAAATGTAGATTCAGAAAGAAAAAAATTAGACGTAATTTTAACCGAAGAAAATTTGAGTAAAGCTATTGGAAGAAGAGGTCAGAACGTTAGACTTGCAACCAAGTTATTAAATTATGAAATTAATATAATGACAGATGCAGAAGACTCAGAAAGAAGACAATCTGAATTTAAAGAAAAAACAGAAAACTTTGTAAAAAACTTAGAGTTAGATGAAACATTGGGGCAACTGCTTGTTGCTGAAGGTTTTTCATCAATAGACGATATAAAAGATACTACAGCAGAAAGTCTAATGAAAATTGAAGGTATTGAAGAAGATACTGCAAAAGCTCTAATAGAAAGAGCTAAAGAATTTCATCAAAAAGACCAAGAGGATATTTCTGAGAGAATTAAAGAATTAGGTCTTCAAGATGCTTTAATAAATTTAAAAGGACTAACTCCTGGAATGTTGATGACTTTGGGTGAACAAAAAATTCTTACATTAGAAGATTTTGCTGATCTAGCATCAGATGAACTAACGGGTGGATTTGATATTGTTAAAGGTGAAAGAGTAAAAATTCAAGGTTACCTTGAAGACTTTGCTTTATCAAAAGAAGAAGCGGATGAGCTAGTTATGTCTGCAAGAAATATTGTCTACAAAGATTGAGTGATGAGCTATGGAAAAGAAAACAAAATTAACAATATCTGGCACAGCCAAAAAATCCTTTAAAAATATTGAGATTGCAAAAACTCAGGGAAAAAACTCTGTAGTAATAGAAAAACAACCAAACAAATTTCCAAACAAAGGTGGATCATCTAGACCTGGAGGCTTTAAGCCAAAAACTACTTCAACATTTAATAGGAGTGCCTCAGCAAAACCATCCTTTGCACCCAAATCACCCCCAATAACAAACGATTTTGAGCGAAGAAAGCTAGCAGAGCAAAGAGCTACAAAGAGACTTAAGGGAGATGATAACAAAGATAAGAAAACATTAAAAGCAGGCACAAAAAAGAGAGAATTAAAATTAACAGTCTCAAGAGCTCTAAGTGATGAAATTGAGGCAAGAGCAAGAAGTGAAGCTTCTGTTAAAAGAGCAAGACAAAAAGAAAATAAAAATTTAACTAAAGAAGAAGTTCAAGAAAATTTAAAACCTGTTAAACGAGATGTAAATATTCCAGAAGCTATTACGGTAAGAGAACTTGCTAATAGAATGGCCGAACAATCAAGTAATGTTATTAAGTTTTTATTTGGAATGGGCGTTACAGTGACTATCAATCAAACATTAGCTGCTGATACTGCTGAGTATTTAGTAAAAGAATTTGGACACAATCCAGTAAGAGAAGAAAAGGCTGAAGAAATTATTCAAAAGATTAAAGCTACAAGAGTAGAAAATTTAAAAAATAGACCACCAATTATAACTGTTATGGGTCACGTTGATCATGGTAAGACTTCAGTCTTAGATGTTTTAAGAAGTGCGAATGTTGTGTCAGGAGAATTTGGTGGGATTACCCAACACATTGGAGCTTATCAAATAGAAAGCCAATCTAATAAACTAACTTTTATTGATACACCGGGTCACGCAGCCTTTACCGAAATGAGAGCAAGAGGATCAAAATTAACTGATGTGGTTGTTCTAGTTGTTGCGGCTGATGATGGTGTTAAACCACAAACAGTAGAGTCTATTAAACACGCCAAAGCTGCAAATGTTCCAATTGTTGTAGCAATTAATAAATGTGATTTACCTGATGCAGACCCACAAAAAATAAAAAACCAGTTATTAGAACATGAACTAATTGCTGAAGATTTATCTGGAGACACTTTAATGGTTGAAATTTCAGCAACTACTAAAAAGAATTTAGATAAACTAGTTGAAGCAATCGTTCTACAAGCTGAAATATTGGATTTAAAAACTGATTTTGAATCAAAAGCTACAGGAATTGTATTAGAATCTAAAATTGATGTTGGAAGAGGACCTGTTGCAACAATCATAGTAACCACAGGAACTTTAAAAAAAGGTGACTTTTTTGTAAGTGGTTTAAAATGGGGAAAAGTTAGAGCAATAATTGATGACAAAGGAAAAAATATTAATGAAGCACCTCCTTCAGCACCAGTTGAGATTTTAGGGATTAACGGTGCAGCTAAATCTGGAGATGATTTTATTGTTGTTGATAATGAAAAAGAAGCAAAAACTTTAAGTGAAAATAGAGCTCAAGAAAGTAAAGAAGCTAAAAATCCACTAACATTTGCTACTCAAGACTCAGCTTTTTCAGATAGTTCAGCAGAAGAATTAAATTTAATAATTAAATCAGATGTTCATGGATCATCAGAAGCAATTAAGAATGCAATTAATCAAATTAAACATGATGAAGTTAAACCTAAAATAATTTTAGCAGATATTGGAATGGTAACTGAAACAGATGTTACATTAGCAAAAGCTTCAAATGCAGTTTTAATAGCGTTTAATGTTAAACCAAGTAAGGAAGCAAAAAAATTAGCTGAAAATGAAAAAATAAAAATTTCTTCTTATAATATTATTTATGAAGTTTTAGATTACATTAAACAAAAGATGTCAGGTTTGTTGTCACCTGATATTCAAGAAACTGTTACAGGCACAGCTCAAATTTTAGAAATATTCAAAGTTTCAGGTGCTGGAAAAGTAGCAGGATCAAAAGTAATGGAAGGTGAAATCACTACTGCTTCAGATGTTAGAATAATAAGAGATGGAGCAATCATTTATACTGGTAAAGTTGGAACTCTCTTTAGAGAAAAAAATCAGGTAAAACAGGTTAGTAACGGTCAAGAATGTGGAATTACTGTAAAAGATTATATGGATTTCCAAAAAAACGACACAATAGAAGCGTTTAGTGTAACTTCAACTGATAGAATGATTTAATGACTGATAGAATTGGAAAACCGATATCACAAAGACAGCTAAGAGTTGGGGAAATGATTAAGCAGTCTTTAAGCATGATTTTTATAAAAAATGAGGCTAAGGTCCCCAATTTAGAAACTAATACCATAACGGTTACTGAGGTGAGAATGAGTCAAGATTTAAAAATAGCCAAAGCTTATGTGCTTCCACTTGGAGGTAAAAATGCTGAGGAAGTTATTGTTGTGTTAAAAAAATACTCATTTTTAATCAGAAAAATATTATCACAAAAAGTGGTTATAAAATTTTTACCAAAATTACTCTTTAGAAAAGATGAGTCTTTTGAGTATGCGGAAAAAATAGAAAACTTAATAAAACAAACAAATAAATAGGAAAAAAGAGGCATGAATAAAAAGGCACAAGAATTAGCAATGCACGAAAAAGATACTGGATCCTCAGAGGTTCAGATTGCTTTGTTAACAGAGAAAATCGAAACTCTCTCTACACATATTAAACAATTCAAAAAAGATAAACATTCATCTGTTGGATTGTTGAGAGCGGTAAATAGAAGAAAGAAATTGTTAGAATACCTAAAAAATACAAAAATGGATTCTTACAAAAATGTACTGTCGAAATTGGGATTAAGAAAATAAAGATCAAGATAGATAGATAGAATGGAACGAAACGAACGAAACGAACGAAACGAAATGGAAATGAAATGTTTAAAGTACACAAGAAAGAAATAGAAGTAGCAGGAAAGAAGATAAGTTTAGAAACAGGTAAAGTAGCAAGACAGGCAGACGGAGCAATCATCGCTTCATGTGGTGAAACAGTTATTTTAGCAACAGTGGTAGGAGCAAAGAAAGTAAATCCAGATATGGATTATTTTCCATTATCAGTAAACTACCAAGAAAAATATTATGCAGGTGGAAAAATTCCAGGTGGATTTTTTAAGAGAGAAGCAAGACCAACTGAAAGTGAACAATTAATATCAAGATTAATTGATAGACCTATCAGACCTTTGTTTCCTGGTGAGTTTAAAAATGAAGTTCAGTTATTACCAACAGTAATTTCATATGACAAAGAAAATCAACCAGACATCTTAGCAATCACCGCGTCATCAGCAGCATTAGCAATTTCAGGAATGCCATTTATGGGCCCTGTAGGAGCGTCTAGAGTTGGTTATGTTGACGGTAAGTACATTCTTAATCCATCAAAAGCTGAATTAGAAAACTCAAGCTTAGATTTAGTTGTAGCAGGTACTAAAGATGCAGTGCTTATGGTTGAATCTGAAACATCAGGCTTATCCGAAGAAATAATGTTAGCCGCAGTTAAATTTGGTCATGAAGGCTTTGTTCCAGTAATCGAAATGATTGAGGAACTTGCAAAAGAATGCAGAAAGCCAGAATGGACTGTTGAGAAAAAGGATTTATCTGAAGTTAAGCAAAAACTTGAGAGTGAATTTACTGAAGATTTAACTAAAGCTTTTGGGACAATAGATAAGCAAGATAGATCAAATCAAATTTCAGAAATATCTGAAAAAGCCAAGCAGCTTTTTGCTGATAATGAAAATTACTCTGATTTTAATGTTAATGATGAGTTAAAAAATCTTGAAAAGAAAATTGTTAGAACTGATATTCTTAAAAACAAAAAGAGAATTGATGGTAGAGGTTTAGCTGATGTAAGAGCTATCGAGTGTGAAGTTGGTGTTTTGCCAAGAACTCATGGTTCAGCATTATTTACTAGAGGGGAAACACAAGCGATTGTAGTCACTACTTTAGGTACTTCTGATGATGAACAAAGAATAGAAAGTCTAGATGGACAGTCTAGAGAAAGATTTATGCTTCATTACAATTTTCCTCCTTTTTCAGTTGGCGAAACTGGAAGAATTGGAACGGGAAGACGTGAAGTTGGTCACGGAAAATTAGCATGGAGAGCAATTAACTCGTCACTTCCTTCAAAAGAGGCATTTCCATACACTTTTAGAATAGTATCAGAGATTACAGAATCTAATGGTTCATCTTCAATGGCTACTGTTTGTGGGGCTTCTCTTGCGTTAATGGATGCTGGTGTACCGATTAAAGAACCAGTTGCAGGTATTGCAATGGGTTTAATTAAAGAAGGCGATGATTTTAGTGTCCTGTCAGATATTCTTGGTGATGAAGATCACTTAGGAGACATGGATTTTAAAGTTGCTGGAACTAAAGATGGAATTACTTCACTTCAAATGGATATCAAAATTACTGGTATTACTTTTGAAATCATGGAGCAGGCTTTAAAGCAGGCCAAAGAAGGAAGGGTTCATATCTTGGGTGAAATGAATAAAGCTTTAAGTGAATCAAGAGCCGATGTTGGACAACACACTCCAAAAATGGAACAGATTACAGTTGATAAAAAAGATATCGCTGCTGTGATTGGAAAAGGTGGTGCAACGATCAGAGAGATTGTTGAAAAATCAGGTGCAAAAGTTGATGTGAATGACGAAGGAGTTGTAACAGTTGCTGCTCCTGATGAAGAGTCTAGAAACATTGCTATGCAGTTTATTAAAGACATTACTGCAAAAGCTGAACTGAATAAAATTTATTCAGGTAAAGTTATGAAGATTATGGAATTTGGTGCATTTGTAAATTTCTTAGGAAAACAAGATGGACTTGTTCATATTTCAGAACTAGCAGATAAAAGAGTTGCTAAAGTTACCGATGTTGTCAAAGAAGGTGACGAAGTAAAAGTTAAAGTAATTGGTTTTGATAGAGGTAAAGTTAAACTTTCTATGAAACAAGTTTCTGAATAATAGCTTAAATAAAAATTCTAAACCCCTTGAATGAAAATTTGAGGGGTTTTTTTTTACAGATTTAGTTTTACTAAAATAATCCTATTACCTGAGATATATATCTGCCTGGAAGTAGAGTGAAAATTCCAGCAACAATTAAACCTAATAAGTTTCCAACCATAAAACTTTTGTGAAGTTTAACATTACCTTTCCTTAAGAAATAAATTCCAAGAGTTATGGTAACTAAAACATAAATACTAAGTAAATGTATCACGCTATAATATCCTTCATTTATTTCCTTAATCCAAAAAGATGACAGTGCCACATAAAACATTAATAATACCCAAATCCAACCTACAATTTTATGTGTTTGAGTTCCTTTTTGAGAGATTAAATTTTTTATTCCAAAACCAATTGCAATAACTGCAATTAATAAATGTGAGACAATAACAATCATATTTAACTAAATTTAACTATATTTTAAGAAATATTCTTAGGGTCTGGCATCCCAACCTTGTTATATCCAGCATCTACGTAGTGAATTTCACCAGTAACACCGTTTGCAAGGTCACTTAGAAGATATAATGCTGAATTACCAACATCATGGATATCTACGTTTCTTTTAAGGAAAGAATGATCTTCATTCCATTTATATAAAAATTTTGCATCTCCTATAGCAGAAGCAGCCAACGTTTTAATAGGTCCTGCACTAATTGCATTTACTCTCATGCCTTTAGCACCCAAATCTCTAGCCAAGTACTTAACACTAGATTCTAAAGCTGCCTTACATACACCCATTACATTGTAATTTGGAATAGCTTTGCTTGCTTCATAGCTTAAGGTAATTAAACTTCCACCTTCCTTCATTACTTTAGAAGCTTCTTTTGCAACTTCTGTAAATGAAAAACATGAAATTAACATGCTTCTTAAAAAGTTTTCTCTTGTTGTATTTAAATATTCTCCAGATAATTCTGACTTGTCTGAAAATGCAATTGCATGAACCACAAAATCAATTTCACCCCATTGAGATTTAACATCTTCAAATAATTTGTTAACATCCTCTTTTTTTTCAACATCACAGCTAAATGTAGTTTTTGAATTTAATTTTTCTGCTAAAGGAATTACTCTTTTTTTTAAAGCATCACCCAAATAAGTAAATGCAAGTTCAGCACCTGCTTCAGCAAGTTTTTGTGAAATTCCCCAAGCAATAGACCTCTCATTGGCAACACCCATGATTAATCCTTTTTTACCTTTCATCAAACTCATAATTAAACCTTTTCAAAAATTAAAGCAGCGTTAGTTCCACCAAAACCAAAACTGTTAGACATAACTGTATTTAAAGTTACACCTGTTTCAGTTTTAGTTACAATTGGAAATTTTTTAGCTTCATCATCCATATCGACAATGTTTGCAGAACCAGTAATGAAACTATTTTTCATCATAATTAAACAATAGATCGCTTCATGAACTGATGCAGCACCTAATGGATGACCAGATAGTGATTTAGTTGAACTTATCTTTGGAACATTAGCTCCAAAAGTTTCTCCAACACCTCTGAGCTCAGTAATATCGCCTACAGGAGTAGAAGTTCCATGAGTATTTATATAATCAATTTTATTTTTAGCTGTTGCAAGAGCCATTTTCATACATCTCACAGCTCCTTCACCAGATGGGGCTACCATATCGTAACCATCTGACGTTGCTCCATAACCTGTTAATTCCGCGTATATTTGAGCACCTCTAGCTTTAGCATGTTCATATTCTTCAAGCACTAGCACTCCACCACCTCCAGCAATTACAAAACCATCTCTTGTTTTGTCATAGGCTCGTGAAGCTTTTTCTGGTGTATCATTATATTTTGAAGACAAAGCTGTCATTGCATCAAACATGGCTGTCATTGCCCAGTGTAGCTCTTCACTTCCACCTGCAAAAACAATATCTTGTTTACCCATTTGAATTAATTCACTAGCATGACCAATGCAGTGACCACTAGTTGCGCAAGCTGAGCTCATTGTATAATTCACACCTTTTATTTTAAAAGGTACAGCAAGAGTCGCTGATGCTGTACTTGCCATTGTTCTTGGAACAACAAATGGCCCCATAAGTTTTGGGGTTTTAGCTCTAGTCTTGTCGACAGATAAAACTACATTTTCAATTGAAGGTCCACCAGAACCCATCACGATTCCAGTTTTAATATTACTTACGTCCTTTTCTTCAAGACCAGAGTCAGCAATAGCCTCTTTCATTGCAATATAGTTATAAGCTGAACCAGATCCCATAAATCTAATTGTTTTTCTATCAACATGGTCAGAAAGATTTATATTTGGTTTGCCATGTATATGACTTCTTAAATTATGTTCTTTGTATTCTTCACTAAATGAAATTCCTGATTTTGAATTTAATAAAGATTGATGAACTTCTTCTTGATTATTACCTAAACAAGATACAATTCCTAAACCTGTAACAACAACTCTTCTCATTATTTAAATAACCCCACTTTTAAACTTTCTGCTGAATATATTTTTTTATCATCTGCAAATACCAAACCATTAGCTAAACCAACAGTAGTTCCTCCAGGCGACATAATTTTTTTCATATTAATTTCATACCTTACATTTTTTACAATTTTAACCACTTCACCTGTAAATTTTACCGTGCCTACACCAAGTGCTCGTCCCTTGCCAGGGTTTCCAAGCCAACCAAGATAAAACCCAACTAGCTGCCACATAGCATCAAGGCCTAAGCATCCAGGCATAACGGGATCTCCCTTAAAGTGACAATCAAAAAACCACAAATCGTCTTTAATGTCTAATTCAGCCTTTAAAGAACCTTTATTAAAAGTACCATTATCATCGTTAATCTCAGTTATTCTATCAAACATAAGCATTGGAGGAAGGGGTAATTTAGCGTTTCCAGGGCCAAAAAGCTCACCATTTCCACATATTATGAGATCATCGTAGGAATAAGAATTTTTTTTCATAAAATTTGAAAACCCTTAATACTTGATTTAATGACAATATAATATAATAAAACAGTATAATTTTATCTTTAGTTTAGAATTATTATAAAAAACTATGAAAAAAGACTGTAATTTTATCAATGAATTAAGAGAAATTGGACTTAGACCCACAAAACAAAGGGTTAAGATCTGTGAGTTGCTTTTTTTAAGAGAAAAAACTTTTCATTTTACCATCAATGATCTTGCTAAAAAAATTTCTGATCAGATGAATGAAAAAATATCACTAGCCACAGTTTACAACACAGTTCATGCTTTTCAAAAAAAAGGCCACTTAAAAGAAATCGCAATAAATTCTGATAAAACTTACTATGATACGAACACATCAGTTCACCATCATTTTTATGATGAAGATACTCATGAATTAATAGATTGTAATCAAAATGATATTGATGCTGTTAATGTAAAAAATAACATTACTGGGAAAAAAATTAATTCAGTTGAAATTTTGATTAAAGTTGCGAGTGATAATCAAAATCAAAATTAATTCAATAAAATCAATTACTTAAATAATACATTATAATTATTCTAAACTGTTGACTTTCACTTTAGAATCATTATATATTTCCCAACATTAAATTAAGGAGAATAACATGTCATTAAAAGGAACAAAGACAAAAGAAAATCTAGAAGCAGCATTTGCTGGTGAAAGCCAAGCAAATAGAAGATATCTTTATTTTGCTCAAAAAGCAGACATCGAAGGTTACAATGATGTTGCGTCAGTATTTAGATCAACAGCAGAAGGTGAAACAGGTCACGCACATGGTCACCTAGAATACTTAGAAGAAGTAGGTGATCCAGCTACAGGTTTACCAATTGGTGAAACAAAAGCTAATCTAGCATCAGCAGTACAAGGGGAAACACATGAATATACAGACATGTACCCTGGTATGGCAAAGACTGCTAGAGAAGAAGGTTTTGAAGAAATTGCTGATTGGTTTGAAACTTTAGCAAAAGCTGAAAAATCTCACGCTGGTAAATTCCAAAAAACTTTAGAATCTATTAGCTAATAAATTATTTTAGTGGGCATTAATTTGCCCACTAAATACCCAAATAACTCAACTAAAATTATGAGCAAAGAAGGAAGTTTAGACGCCCCTATTCGACATCCAATAGATTTTGAACATCCTGATTTTTTAAATCCTGAAAAATTAGATGCTGAAATGAGAAGAGCATTTGATATTTGTCATGGTTGCAGAAGATGTTTTAACTTATGTGACTCATTTCCAAAGTTATTTGACATGATTGATGAGTCTGAAAATGAAGATGTTGAAAGTTTAAAAAGTGAACAGTTTGAACCAGTTGTAGATGCATGTACCTTGTGTGACATGTGTTTTATGACTAAATGTCCGTATGTACCACCTCATGATTTTGATCTAGATTTCCCACACTTAATGTTAAGATACAGAACAGCTCAAAAAAAATTAGGAAAATTACCAGGTGTACCAACACAACTAGCCCAAATAGATAGAAACGCTAAAATTGGTGTAATATTTTCAAAATTAGTTAATTGGGTATCTGATATTAAAAACAAATTTTTTAGAAAAATTTTAGAAATTGTAGCAGGAATTGATAAAAGAGTTCAGTTACCAAAGTATAACTCAGAAACATTTTCAAATTTTTTTAGAAAAAATAAAAATCAAATAAACTTTGAAAATGCAAAAAAAGATAGAAAAGTTGTAATCTATACAACTTGTTTTGTAAATTTTAATAAAAAAAACACAGGAGTTGCTGCCTTAAAAGTTTTAAAAAAGAATGGAGTTGAAGTTCAAGAAGCTTATCCAGGATGTTGTGGTATGCCTTTTTTAGAACAAGCTGATCTTCCAAAAGTAGTTGAACAAGCAAAGAAAGTTTCTAAAGATTTGTTAGAGTGGGTCGATAAAGGTTATAAGATAATAACTTTAACAGCTAGCTGTGGTTTAATGCTAAAATTTGAATGGCCTCTTTTATTACCTAAGGATGAAAATATAAAAAAATTATCTTCAAATGTTATGGATATAGACGAGTATGTTGTTGATATAGCAAATAAGGAGGGCTTAGCTGATGGATTGCAAGAAATAGATGGTGGAGTAACAGTTCATAATGCTTGTCATGCGCGAGCTCAAAATATGGGTATTAAATCAAGAGATATGTTAAAACATATTCCAAATGTTAAGTTAGATGTTGTTGAAAGATGTGCTGGTCACGGAGGTACTTTTGGTGTGATGAAAAATACCCATGATTTGGCAAATAAAGTTGGAAGACCAACCGCCAGACAAATTAAAAATAAGAAAAACAAATATATGGCTTCAGATTGTCCACTTGCAGGGAAACACTTGAAGCAATTAGAAGTTGACACAAACATTTCTAATGATGAGGCGTTACACCCTATCGAATTAATGGCAAAAAGTTATAAATTATGATTATGCCAAGAGAAAAAAAAGAAATTCTAAAAGAAGATATCATACCCTTAGATGTTTACATAAAAAATAGAAAAGAGCTTAGAAAAAATATTGTCAACTTCAAAAAGAATAGAAGAATAGCACTAGGCCCATACGCAACTTTTTATTTTGAAAGTTATGAAACAATGTTGGCTCAAGTTCAAGAGATGCTCTACATTGAAAAAGGTGGAGATGAACAATTAAAAGATGAACTTACAGCTTACAATCCTCTAATACCCAATGGAAAAGAATTAACGGCTACATTAATGTTTGAAATTGATAATCCAGTTTCAAGATCAGCATTTCTAAGTAAGGTTGGAGGAATTGAAGAAAAAGTTTTTATTAAAATTGATAGTGAGTTAATTAAAGCAATCTCGGAAGAAGATATTGATAGAACTTCTGCAGATGGAAAAGCTTCCTCAGTCCAATTTATTCATTTTAGATTTAGTGATGAACAAATTCAAAAGTTTAAGTCAGAGGATGTTAAGATTGAAATTGGGATAGATCATAAAGAATATTCACATACGACAAAACTAAGTTCAGCAAATTTAAGCTCTTTATCAGCTGATTTTAGTTAATTATGCCCCAAATATCATTAGTTTTAATCCATCCCTCATAATCACCAGATTTTATCTTGCACCATTTTTCCTGACACTTATCGACAATTAATAGTCTGCCCTTTTCAATTTGGGCTATAGGTTTTGCAAATGAAGATGGGTTTTTAAATAAAACTTTATTTTGTAGTGTAATAACAGAATTATTTTTCTTTAATTGTGAGATGTGTATCCAACCACTATTATTTTTTAAATCAATTATTCTTCTAAAATTTTCTTTTTTATCAATTTGTTTCAAAGGTAAGCTAATTTTCTTATAAATATATTTAATATCTGAGTCAAAACTAGGACCATAACGAACATTTACTTTACTTTTTTTTAAAGAAACAAAAGTTTCCTCAGCCATAGAAGATGATATTAGAATTGTTAAATAAAATAGTGTGTAAATAATTTTATACATTAATTACATATACATTTTTTTCTTTTATTAAATTTTACTTTTCTAAAGTTTAAATTTAACAAATCTAAAATTAAAATATATCTATTTAAATCTTTTCCAACATTTAAAATTTTTTTTAAAATTTCGTTTGCTTGCATAGCGCCTACAATACCAGCGATAGTTCCAAGTATTCCTTCATATTCACAGTTTAAAATGTCGTCAGAAATAATTTCTTCTTGATAAAAGCACCTTAAACAGGGATTTTTTTTATTATAAAAATTAAAAGTAAATATATGGCCATCAAATTTACTTATAGCTCCAGTTACCAGAAATTTTTTATACTTTAGACTTATATCGTTAATTATAAATTTTGTTTCAAAATTATCTGTACCATCAACAATATAATCATAATTTTTAATAATTTTTGTAAATTTCTTTTTATCTAACTTAAAATTATAAATATTAATTTTAGTTTTAGAATTTACGTCAGCTAATTTTTTTTTGGCAGCTTTAACTTTTAATCTTCCCAAATCTTTTTCATCATATAATGTTTGTCGATGAATATTAGAAAGACTAACCAAATCATGATCTACAATTCCTATTGATCCAACTCCTGACCTGGTTAAAAATTCTGCAACTGGGCAACCCAATCCTCCCATACCAATTATTAACACTTTTGAGTTTAAAATTTTTTTTTGACCTAGAACGCCTATATTTTTTAAAATAATTTGTCTTGAATATTTTTCTAGTTGATTTTTATTTAATTTTGACTTCATTTTCCAGTTGAGCCAAATCCACCTTCTCCTCTAACTGTTTCGGGTAAAGTATCTGTTTCTTCTAAATCCATTTTAATAACAGGAGTTAAAATCATTTGAGCTATTCTATCCTTATTGTTTATCAAAAAATCAGTATTACCATGATTATAAAGAATAACTTTAATTTCACCTCTATAATCGCTGTCTATTGTTCCTGGAGTATTTAAAACACTAATATTGTTTTTAGCAGCTAAACCAGATCTTGGTCTAATTTGAATCTCGAATTCACCAGAAAATGCAACAGAAATACCGGTTGGAACTAAAATAGAATTTTGAGGGTTAAGTGTTATCGGCTCATTAATAAAAGCCATTAAATCCATGCCTGATGCCCCGTTAGTTTTATATGTAGGTAACTCAACAGATGAGTCTAATTTTTTTATAAGAACTTTTGTCATTAATTTAACTGATTAATTATTCTATCAACTATTTCATCAGATATTTCAGATTTCTTTTTATAGGCGAGTTTTTCTTTATTTTTGTTACTATAGTGAATCGTTACTTCATTAAAGTCAGAATTAAAACCAATTTTTTTATTAGATATATCATTTGCAATGATCCAATCACAATTTTTGTTATTTAATTTTGTTTCAGCATTATTTTCAACATTATCTGTTTCTGCTGCAAATCCTATGACAAGCTCTGGTCTCATTGAATTATGGTTAGAAACATAACTCAATATATCTACATTTTTTTCTAAATTTAAATTTAATGAATCCTGCTTTTTTATTTTATATTTGTATTTTTTATTAATCTTAAAATCAGCAACTGCTGCAGAAAAAACCGCCACATCGGCAGGTAAGTTTTTTTGAGTTTCTAAAAACATTTCATCTGCCGTTTCAACTTCAATAAGTTTGACATCATCGTCAATTTTTAAATTAGTTGGACCTGAAATAAGTGTTGTATCAAAACCTTTTTTAGATAAAGATTTAGCGATTTCAAACCCTTGTTTACCACTAGATTTATTTGTAATAAATCTTACAGGATCAATGTATTCATTTGTTGGACCAGCTGTAACTAATGCTTTTAATTTTTTACTGTTTTTAAGATTAAAAAAATAATTATTTATTTCATTAAAAATTTTATTAGGCTCAGACATTTTTCCTTCGCCATATTCACCACAAGCCATTTCCCCAATTTCTGGGCCAATAAGTTTATAACCATAACTTGCTAGTTTTTTTAAGTTCTGTTTTGTAGATTGATGCTCCCACATTCTAACATTCATTGCAGGTGCTAAATAAATTTCTTTATTTGATGCCAGCACTACAGTTGAAGCCAAATCGTCAGTAGTTCCTTGAGCTAATTTTGAAATAGTGTTTGCTGTAGCTGGAGCAATTAAAATAACATCCGCCCATCTTGATAAAGCGATATGATCCATTTCAGTTTCATTTTTGATACTAAATAGATCCCCATAAACTTTACCTTGTGAAAGGGATGCAACTGAAAGAGGTGTTATAAATTCTTTAGCACTGTTGGTTAAAATTGTTTTTATTTCCACTCCATTTTTTTTAAAAAGCCTAATTGTTTCAAGACTTTTATAAGCTGATATTCCACCACAAATTATATAGAGAATTTTTTTGTCTATCAGATTTTTCATTTGCCGAATTAAAATACCAATAATCCTATAATTACAAGAACTAATAAACCAATAATAGATTGATTTCTAAAAGCAGTCATTTCAGATTTTTTATTATTTAAGGCCGTATAAGAGTTTGAGTTTTGTGGAATTTGACCACTCGCTAAAAATGTTAGAGCTTGATTAGCTTTATCCAGAATCTCAGGGAATTCTGGTAATTTTTTTAAAACTTCCGATGTGTTGTTTAAACTATCCGTTATAGTATTTATTGGATCTTTTGTTTCTCTTAACCAATTCTCAAGCACAGGCTTAGATGTTGTCCATATATTAGTTTCTGGATTTAACTTTCTTGCAACACCCTCAACTACAACCATAGTTTTTTGCAACATTAATAATTGAGGCTGAGTTTGCATATTAAATTTTTCAGTTACATCAAATAATTGTTTTAACAACTTACCACCAGATATATCTTTGACTGCTTGACCAAATATAGGCTCTCCTATTGATCTTAAAGCTTGAGCTAAATCATCAATTGGAACATTATTTGGAACCAATCCAGCTACCAAATGTACTTCTGCAACTTTTCTGTAATCTCTTTGAATAAATCCGTATAAAATTTCAGCTAAAAATCTCTTGCTAACCTTATCTAATCTACCCATAATGCCAAAATCGATGGGAGCTATTTGGCCACTATTATCAATAAAGATATTTCCTTGGTGCATATCTGCATGAAAAAAACCATCCCGTACGGCATGTCTCAAAAAATGCTGAATAATGTCTTCTGCAATTTTATTTGTATCTAAATTTCTATTCTTTAATTCTTCAGTCTCTCTTATGGATACTCCATCAATCCAATCGAGTGTCATTACATTTTCACTAGTAAAATTCCAATAAATTTGAGGAACTTTAAACCCAGCATCGTTTTTTGTATTTTCTGCATATTCATTAGCTGCTGCTGCTTCAAATCTTAAATCCATTTCAAGATTTGTTATTTCTTTTAATAAAAATACAACTTCTACAATTTTTAATCTTTTTGTTTTTTTTACAAATGTCTCAATAAAGAAAGCAAACAACATCATTGCATCAATTTCTTCATTAAATATTTTTTTGATATCTGGTCTTAGAATTTTTATTGCCACATCCTTAATAGTTCCATTATCATTAATTTTAGCCTTATGAACTTGAGCAATGGATGCCGCTGCAACAGATTCACTTAAATCTATTATTGAATTATAGGTTTCTTCACCAAGGTCTTTTTTGATTATTTCTTGTGCTTGATTAATAGAAAAAGGTGGAAGACGATCTTGTAAATTTTCGAGTTTAGCTGATAGCTCCTCACCAATAATATCAGGTCTAGTTGCTAAAAATTGTCCAAGTTTTATAAATGTCGTTCCCATAGACTCTAAAGAATTAGATAATCTTTCTCCTTCATTTGTATTTAGTTTTTGACGATTGTTTTTAGAAAACGAAATTGAGAGTAATTGAAATAATATTGTTATTGCAATGGGTGGTTTTTTAAATTTTGAAGCTATACTTAAAATGTCTGACTTTGCAACTTTTCTCCCTAATTTGAATAAGGTTATAAGTTTTTTGATCATTAATATTTCCATCCACTATGAATTGAAACAATTCCTCCAGAAAAGTTTCTATAAGAGCAATTTTGGAATTTATTATCTTTCATCAATTGAATTAACTCTTCTTGGTTAATAAATTGATCTATACTTTTAATTAAATATTCATATGGTTCTTTTTCGCCAACAACAAATTGACCAATAATTGGAATTAATTTTGAATAATTTTTATATATAAAATCAAGATTTGAGTTCTGTATTTTTGAAAATTCTAAGCACAAGTATCTTCCACCTGGCTTTAAAACTCTGTACGCCTCAGAAAGAGCTTTATTCAAATTTTTTGTATTTCTTAGTCCAAAACTAATAGTATAAAAATCAAATTTGTTATCTTCAAAAGGTAGTTTTTCTGCAGGAGAAATAACCCAATTAATATTTTTATAACTAAAGAGTTTTCGTTTACCCTGGTTTACCATTCCCTTGTTAGGATCTACACAGGTAATTTTGCTATTTTTATTAGTATTATCCAAATACAACTTACCTATGTCGCCTGTTCCACAAGCTACATCAATTAAGTTTTTATCCAAAGATGGGTTCATCATATTTATAAGACTTTTTTTCCAAGATCTATGAACTCCAAGTGACATAAAATCATTCATCAAATCATATTTGCTGTAGACTTGATTAAATACACCTTCTACAAGGCCTTTTTTATTTTGAAGATATTGTTGCATAAAAAAAAAATATATATTCAATATAGTGTGAAATGCCAGAATTACCAGAAGTAGAAATTGTAAGACAATCTCTCAATAAAAAGATTCAACAGAAAAAGGTTAAAAAAGTAATAATAAGAAATAAAAATTTAAGATTAAAAATTCCCTCAAATTTTAATACTTATTTTTTAAATAAAAAAATAATTAAAGTAGGTAGATTTTCAAAATATTTAATTATTCATTTACCAAAAGATAATTACTGTTTAATTCATCTTGGAATGTCAGGCACAATTCATATAGCCAAAAATAAATCTGCTAATAAATTTACTAACACAAGTTTTTATAATTCACCTTTTTTACCAAAAAAGCATAATCATGTAGAAATAATTTTTGAAAATTTTAAGATTATTTATAATGATCCAAGAAGATTTGGTTTTTTTCAAATCATTAAAAATAATACAGATCTAGTTAAACGATTTAGCCACTTAGGACCTGAGCCTTTTGATAAGAATTTTAATTTAAATTATGTATGTAATTTTTTTAAAGATAAAAATAAGGATATAAAAAATTTTTTAATTGATCAAAAATTTGTTTCTGGAATCGGAAATATTTATGCTAGTGAAATTTTATTTTTGAGTAAAATTAATCCATTTAAAAAAGTAAAATTATTAAATAAAAAAGAATGTCAAAAGATAATAATTAATAGTAAAAAAATTTTATTAAAAGCGATTAGCAAGGGGGGGTCAAGTATAAGAGATTTTAAAGATACATCAGGATCTAAGGGTGAATTTCAGAATGAATTTAAAGTTTATCAGCAGGAAGGATTGCCATGTAAAAATATAGGATGTTATGATTTCATAAAAAAAAAAATAATCTCTAATAGATCAACTTTTTTTTGTGATTCCTGTCAAAAATAGCTAATTATTTTATTGACCACCATAAATTCTCAAGCTATACCCCTGCGGATATGGCAAACACAAAATCGGCAATTAAGAGAATTAGAAGAATCTCTAAACAAACAGCAGTTAATAAGGCGAGAAAGAGTAGATTTAGAAATGCTCTAAAAAAAATGAACCTTTTAATTGATGATAAAAAGAAAGACGAAGCTCTTAAATTCTTGCCAAAATTAAATTCAGAACTGATGAAGATTGCAAAAACTGGCATCATTAAGAAGCAAAACGCTTCCAGAAATGTTTCTAGGATTACAAAGAAGATTTCCACAATCTAAATTAAAATTTTACATTTTTTTTAGAAACAACCTCAAGTACTCACATCATATATTAAAAATTTTTTGATATTTTACTATATCTAGATTTAGTAAATAAAAATTATTTGTTAATTCAATCAACAGACGATTCAATCTGTGTTTGATTCAAATGAAAATTTTAAATTAAAAAATAAAATTAATTTTTTTTAATTTAAA